>DASULA010000182.1:0-6734 GCA_036278435.1 Mycobacteriales bacterium
GCGAGTCGGTGGTCGCCGGCACCGCCCGGGTGGACGGGCACGACGCCGTGCTCGTGCTCAGCCAGTTCGGCGTCTTCGGCGGCAGCATGGGCGAGGTGCACGGGGCGCGGGTCGCCCGGGCGATGGCGACCGCCGCCGAGCTGCGCGTCCCACTGGTGGCGGCGCTGGCCAGCGGCGGCGCGCGGATGCAGGAGGGCGTCGTCTCGCTGCTCCAGATGACCCGGACCGCGCTGGCCTCGGTCGACCTGCGGGCTGCCGGCATCCCGCAGATCGCCCTGCTGCGCACCCCCACCACCGGTGGCGTCTTCGCCTCGTACGCGTCGCTGGCCGACGTCATCCTGGCCGAACGCGGCGCCACCGTGGGCTTCGCCGGGCCGCGCGTGGTCGAGGCCATGACCGGGGAGCAGGTCGACGGGCGGTCCCACACCGCCGAGTCCGCGCTGCGGGCCGGACTCGTCGACGGGGTGCTGGACCGCCGGGACATCCGCGCGACGATCGGCCGGTGGGTGGCGTTGCTCGGCCCGGCGGACCGGTGCGGACCGCTGCCCCGGCGTGCCCCGCCGCCGGAGCCGGACCGGACCGCGGCGCAGCCGTGGGACCTGGTGCAGCGGGCCCGCCGGGCCGACCGGCCGCGGGCCGGCGCGTACGTCCGGGCGCTGGTCCGCGACCTGGCCGAACTGCACGGGGACCGGGCCGGCAGCGACGACCCGGCGCTGCTGGCCGGGGTCGGGCGGATCGGCGGGCGCACGGTCGCGGTGCTGGGGCTGACCGGTGCCGCGCCCGCGCCCGGCGCGTTCCGGCTGGCGACCAGGACGGCCGCTCTGGCCAGCCGGATGGGGCTCCCGCTGGTCACGCTGATCGACACACCGGGGGCGGACGCCTCGCCGAACTCGGAGAACGGCGGGGTGGCCGCGGCGATCGCCGAGACCACCGCCGGCATCGTGTCGGTGCCAGGTCCGACCGTGGCGGTGATCATCGGGCAGGGCGGCAGCGGCGGTGCCCTCGCCTTCGCCGGGTGCGACCGGGTCCTGATGCAGGAGGACGCGGTCATGACCGTGATCGCCCCGGAGAGCGCCGCGGCGATCCTGCACCGGGACGTGTCCCGGGCCCGCGAGGTGGCCGGCCAGATCGGCCTGGCCGCCGGGTCGCTGGCCGATCTGGGCGTGGTGGACCGGGTGCTGCCCGGGCCCACGGTGGTGTCCCCGGACGCGGCGGTCGCCGCCACCCGGGATGCGGTGATCGCGGCCCTGGGCGAGCTGGACGAGCAGCCCGGACGGCTGGCCGCCCGCCGCCGGCGGTACCGCGGCTGACCAGCGGGCGGGCCCGCGGGCCGGCGGCGGACGCCGTTGACACGCTGCGACCGCGACGGTACGTTCCATCGACAAATGGCCTGATGGCCTAGCCACTACTCCTTCAGGAGGCACCGTGGGTCCCGGCAGCGGACAGGCACGGGGGCCGCCGAACCACGCCGCGGAGCGAAGGGGCCCAAGCGAGCGACGTCAGCGGAACCCCGTTCCGGGAGCCTCAGGGCCGGCGCGCGACACCGCGCGGCCAGCACCGGCGGACCGAGATCCACGCCCGCCGGTGAGCCAGAGTCCCGGTCGGATTGCCGCGCGCGAACGGACCGGAATCACCCCTCCCACCGATCGAACCCGGGCCCGTACGCGGGCCCGGCCGTGGGCGGGCGGAATCCTCCGTTCCTGCTGTTTTGCTGATTGCAATGCAACGCTCCAGAAGGAAGGTTGCACAGGCAATGAGAATCACTCGCAAGTTGAAATCCCCACTCGCGATCTCCAGTGCCGTATTCGTGGCCGTCGCGATCTGCGCTACCGGTACGTCAGTCGCGAACGCCACCAACAACTCGCATCACGGGCACAACGGGCACGGCGACTGGTTCACCACCTGGGCTCAGTCGCAACAGGCCCTCGCCAACACGACGCTGACCAACCAGTCCGTCCGCATGATCACCCACCTCAGCCAGGGCGGCGACAGCCTGCGGATCCGCATCCAGAACCAGTTCGGCACGGGCCCGATCACGATCGACTCGGTCGCCGTCGGGCTGAGCGACAACACGGTCCGGGTCATCCCGGGAACGAGCCGCAACGTCACCTTCCCCGGTAACCACGACGGCAGCGTGACCGTCGCTGCCGGCAGCGACGCGTGGAGCAACCCGGTCAAGATCCACACCCGGCCACAGGACGACATCGCGGTGAGCATGTACGTCGCGGGCTCGGTGACCCCGGGTCAGCACAACGGCGCTCGCCGGGACAACTACGTGACCCCAGCCGGATCGGGCAACCACGTGTCGGAGTCCTCCGGTGCCTCCTACACCGAGGTCGTGACCTCGACGTACTTCGTCAGCGCGGTCGACGTGCACAACCCCAGGCTGCTCGGCACCATCGTGCCCTACGGCAGTTCAGTGGTCGACGGCACCGGCAGCACCAACTGTGGGCCGGGCTGCACGATCACCGGTAACAACCAGCGGTGGACCGACGACCTGGCCCGGCGCATCGTCAACGAGCTGCCCGCGAACCAGCAGTTCACCGTCGCCAACGAGGGAATCGGCGGCACCACCAGCTCGGCCGAGTGCGTGGACGAGCCGGACCGGGACAAGGGCCTTGAGGCCAACCCGCGGCTGGACCGCGACGTCCTGGCGCTGCACGGCGTGACCGCGGTGCTCTACTACTACGGCACGAACGACATCCAGGACCACTGCACGGCAGACCAGATCCTGTCCTCCTACCAGGAGGCGTTCAAGCGGCTGCACCAGGCCGGAATCAAGGTCTACGTCACGCCGATCACCCCCCGGCCGATCTACGACGACCAGATGAACGTCTACCGGCACGCGGTCAACCGGGTCGTCTCCCAGTACTCTAACTGCTCCAACATGTGTGACGGCATCTTCGACTTCGACCGGGTCATCCAGGACGACCTGAACCCCAACGCGATCAACCTCGCCTACGACAACGGTGACGGCATCCACGCCAACATCGACGGTCAGCAGCACGAGGCCGACACCATCGGCCTCCAGTTGCTGGTGGCATCCGCGCGCTGACCGCGCGTCGGGTTGACCCACGGCGGTTCGGACACCGCGTCTGACCAGCCGTGCGGTCTGGGACGCCGCACCTTCCGGTGGTCACGTCTCCGCCCCGGAGGGTGCGGCGTTCCGTTGTCTGTGGTCACAGTGCGGCCCCGGGCCGGATCCGCGAGACCGGGCTGGTGTGCGGCGACGCCGGTACCGTCGGCCGGTGAGGTTGTCCGCGGCGGAGTGCCGCGCCCGGTTCACCGGCGCGCCGGTCGCCCGGCTGGCGACCGCCGACGAGCGGGGTCACCCGCACCTGGTGCCGGTGACCTTCGCCGCCGACGGTGACACCGTGGTCTTCGCGGTCGACCGGAAACCGAAGACCACCCACGACCTGAAACGGCTGCGCAACATCCGGTCCAACCCGCGGGTCAGCCTGCTCGCCGACCACTACGAGGACGACTGGACCCGGCTGTGGTGGGTCCGCGCCGACGGGCGCGCCGAGATACTCCACGCCGGATCGGACCGGACCGTCCCGCTTGGACTGCTGGCCGCGAGGTACCGGCAGTACGCCAGCGATCCCCCGCCCGGCCCGGTCGTCCGCGTCACCGTCACCCACTGGGCCGGCTGGGCCGGCCGACCCGACCGACCCGACCGATCCTGAACCCCCCATCGACCCGGGATCCGGACAGACCGGCAGCGGAGGCGTCACGAGGCCGCGCCGTCGTACACGATGAGACCGTCCTCGCGCAGGTTCGCGCCGGGGGTCGGGCGGTGTTGGGCGAGGCGCCCGTCGTGGGCCAGGTGCAGCACCGGGGTGTGCCGGGCCAGGACGGCGAAGTCAGCGATGATCCGGCGGTGGCAACGCCACCACAGCGTCTCGCCGCACATGACCGCGGTGCGGGCGGACGCGGCCTGGCACAGCAGTTCGTCCATCGCGGCCAGGAACTCCGGGGTCCTGGTGTGACCGGCGTACCCCCGGAAGGAGGCGTTGCGCCAGAACGTGTCGGGTGAGTCCGGCGCGGCCCGGCGGAAACCGCCCAGCCGCGGCTCCCACCGGTAACCGATCCCGTGACCGGGCATCCATTCGGCCAGCGCGTCCCGCCGCACGTCGGGGTTGCGGCGGCTGCCCGGAGCGGTGCGGACATCGACCACGTCCGCCACGCCGGCGCCGCCCAGCAGGGCGGCCAACGGGTCGCTCCCGGCGGTGCCGTGGCCGAAGGTGAGCAGCGGCGCCGCGCTCACCGGTCGCCCGTCCGGGCTTGCGTCGGCGGCTGACGGTCGGAGGCGAACCTGGTCGTGCCCACGACCGGATGATGCCCGGCACGATCAGGACCGCCAGTCGACCGGGGGACGACCACTGTCCGTGCGCGGGAGGCGGGCGTTGACCGGTGGGGCCAGAGTGGCAGTGGACGGGGCCCTGACCTCAGGTCTGTCCGGAGGTGACCACGTGACCACCTACATCGGGATTCGCTGGGCAACCACGGCCGGTGCCGCCCGCACCGTCGAAGGCCGCACCTACCTCGAACACGGCCGTCCCGTCCTGGTGCTCACCGCCTGGGGACCGGGCGGTGGACCCCGCCATGTGCGCATCCGCCGACCCGACGGGTCCACCACCGTGCGCCCGTTCCGCGGCCTGCGCCGCGCCCCCGCCAACCCCACGGCGAACGAGCGGACAGGGACCTGACCGGTACCGTTCGCCGGCTCGCGCACTCTGAGGTTTCTCGCGAGGAACTCACACTCGCGGGGCGGTTGGGGCGCGTTGGCGATGGCTCGTTCGACCGGTGTTGTCGCGTCCCTTAAGTCTCCCGCCAGCTTAAATTCGGTGAATATGGGCTGGATCGCGGCGCACACCCGATAATGAAGTCTTGTGTTCGACTTCCGGGCTGGTTTAGGTCGCCGGTCCGGCAGGTCATGGTGAAGGTCTACGGCGTGGCAATGACGATGTCGAAGGGATATAGTCGGCGACAGACGTCACCCCGGGCAAGCACCCTAAGATCATCCCACAGAAACGATCAAATCCGACAAACAACCTGACCAGTTACCCTGGAGAAGTACGGCGAGGCGATCAACGTTTAGTTCGGCAGCGCCGCGAGTTTCGCGGAGAGATTCCCGACCCCGGTCCACATCCACGTCACCCGCGCCCGTGGCGTCTGCCCCAGCAGGCAGCGGCCTGCCCGTACGTGGCGCAGCAGTGTGACCATAGTCGACGGGCTCCGTGTGGCGCCGGCGGACCGGAGTTCGACTCGCACTCGATGAGAGGTTCGCATGTGGAGATTCCGGGTCTCTGTCGGCCTTGTTCTCTTCGGGCTGGCAGGTCTCGTTGTTTTAGTTGCTCTGGAGCAGAGCGGTGCCAGTCTTATCGCGTATCTCTCGCTGTGGGCCGGCGCGGCGTATTTGACCTGGCAGGGCTTCCGGGCACTCCTGGGCAAAATCGAGCCACGCCGAACGCAGACCGCTCCTCCGCCGGACCCGCTAGCTGTGCCTGACGTGCTCCTTACCACAACAGATTCGTCGCGGCCGCAGGAACCGCCCGAGGTACTTACATCTCCGCTCAGTTCCCTGGAGAACGGGCCGCTCAACACCGGCTCTCCCCTACCTGGGGCGCGAGCGGGACGTTGGGAAGTCGCGCGGGCAGTGATGGAGGCCCTCAAAGGCACCGCGTTGTTCATGCGGCGAACTGTTGTCGTGCTGGTCCTTCTCATCGTCGTGCCGACAACGCTGGGCCTGTTGATCGGTGGAATCGTCCTGCTCTACAAAGGTAACATTCCCAGGGCTGCTTTCGTCTTCCTGGCGGCCGGCTGCATTGCGGAGGGCTGCCGCCGCTCGCTGTGGGAGTACTCACACGACGATGAGGAACTTCATGAGGGTATGACCGGGACGGTACCGGCCAGTACCGAGTCCGTGTCTACTGTCGTACCGCCGGCCATGTCCCTGCCGGAAGAGTTCGTTCTCCTTTGCCAGCTTGACTCCGGGGAAGTCTACAACTGTGGTAAGGCAACCAATGGTTGCGCAGCCGCTGAACTCGGTGAGCTCGCGTTGCGCCGCAGACTGCGGGTCGTTCCCCGAAAGAAGATCAAGCTCTTTAGCTTCCAGATATACTTCCGGCCAGTCAAGATCCATCTGTCAGACGCTACTCCCACCGGCCTCGTCTGGGCCGATAGTATTCTGGCAAACCTGGAGCGCCACATAACCTCCAACGGCGGGCCGATCAGCCTGTACAAGTGGTATCGGCTGCGCGGTGATGAAGCGCTCCTCCTGCACAGGGCGGCGCTGACCGAACGCGCCTTGCTGCTGCGCGATTTTCGCGGAGAACTTCACTACCCGGATGCCGCCGTGCGCAACGCGCTGATCGGCCGGCTCCAGGCAGTCAGCAGCGAACTGGTTCCCACCGACGAGCACATGCGGCTCCTGCTGGACCTCGTGGAAGGCGCATACCTGTACAGGAACCTGGGGCTGACTCTGACCCTGCGCCAACGAATCGATCGCGCCCGGCGAACTGGGGCAGTAGCGGCCCTCCCCGAAGATCTGATGGACAGCAGCTCGGCCCTCTCCGTCCGTATGCGCTTCCCACGCCAGTAGGGCGGTGGTGGCGACGGGGAATAACCACAGCGCCGCAGGCGCCGGCCCTGGACGTGTACGCATGCGCGCGGTCACTGCCGGAAGCCATGTCGAGGACGCGGAAGTCCAACCCGAACCGGTCGCGCATCTC
>DASULA010000183.1:0-32543 GCA_036278435.1 Mycobacteriales bacterium
GAACACCGGCGTCGAGCTGCTCGGCCAGGCCCGCAAGGTCGTGATCACCAAGGACGAGACCACGATCGTCGAGGGTGCCGGCGACCAGGAGCAGATCAAGGGCCGGGTGAACCAGATCCGCGCCGAGATCGAGAAGTCCGACTCCGACTACGACCGGGAGAAGCTCCAGGAGCGGCTGGCCAAGCTGGCCGGCGGCGTCGCGGTGATCAAGGTCGGCGCGGCCACCGAGGTCGAGCTCAAGGAGCGCAAGCACCGCATCGAGGACGCCGTCCGGAACGCGAAGGCCGCGGTCGAGGAGGGCATCGTCGCCGGTGGTGGCGTGGCCCTGCTCCAGGCCGGCAACGTCGCGTTCGACAAGCTCGACTTGGACGGCGACGAGGCGACCGGCGCGAACATCGTGCGGGTCGCGCTGGAGGCACCGCTCAAGCAGATCGCCGTGAACGCCGGCTACGAGGGCGGCGTTGTGGTGGAGAAGGTGCGCGGCCTCAAGGCCGGCCACGGCCTCAACGCCGCGACCGGCGAGTACGGCGACATGCTCGCCGCGGGCGTGCCCGACCCGGCCAAGGTGGTGCGCTCGGCACTCCAGAACGCCGCGTCCATCGCCGCGCTGTTCCTGACCACCGAAGCCGTGGTGGTGGACAAGCCGGAGAAGGACAAGGCCCCGGCCATGCCGGGTGGCGGCGGCGGGGACATGGACTTCTAGTCCGTCATCGCCACCGGCGCCGGTCCGACCGGTGCCACAGGTGCTGCGACGGGGCGGCTCCCGGGATTCCGGGGGCCGCCCCCCGTTGTTCGCCCGGTGTTTCTACCTGGTGACCGACCAGGCGAACCCGGCCAGTTCAGCGTTGAACCGCTCCGGGGACTCCCAGAACGGCATGTGCCCGGCGCCGGGGACGGTGACCAGGCGGGCGCCCGGCACAGCGCCGGCCAGGTACCGGCCGTACGCCGGGCGGATCACCCGGTCGGCCTCGCCGTGCAGGACCAGCGTCGGCGCCCGCAGCGCCCGCAGGGTCGCGTCGTGGTCCAGGGTGCGGCGCAGCATGCCGGCCCGCACGAAGTCGGGCAGCACCGAGTTCCAGCCGTGCATCCGGCCGCGTTCCCCCGCCGGCAGGGGCCGATGGGTGCACAGGTCCACGAAGTCGCCGACCGCGGCCGGCAGGTCGCCGGGCACGGCACGCACCAGCCGCCGGGACACCGCCACGAACTCCTCGGTGAGCCCGTTCACCGCCCGCGGCGTACCCAGGTCGCTGACCGCGCCCACGAACACCACACCGGCCGGCCCCACGGCGCCGGGCGCGGCCGGTGAGCCGTCGCCGACAGCGAGCCGGTGACGCAGGTAGTCGCAGATCACCGTGCCGCCGTAGGACCAGCCGACCAGCACCGGCCGGGACAGGCCCAACCCGCCCAGGACCGCGGCGAGGTCGCCGGCCCACCGGGCCGGGTCGGCGTATCCGTCCGGCGGCGCGTCCGAGCCGCCGTGTCCGCGCAGGTCCACCGTCACCAGCCGGAACCCGGCCAGCTCGGCGGCGCCCACCTGCCGGGCCCAGGCCAGCCGGCAGAAACCCAGCCCGTGCAGCAGCACCACCGCCGGGCCGTCCGGGCCGCCATGATCCTCCAGGTACAACCGGACGCCGCCCTCGCCCACCACGCTGCGGCCCACCGGCCGCCGTTCCGGGTCCATCGGTGGCCTCCTCCGGTCACCCGCGTTCCGGGTCGGGCGACCCGACCGGTGCCCCCGCCGCCCGAGACGGCGAGCGGTCTGGCCTACTGGGCCAGGCGGGTGGCCAGGCCCAGGGCGCGCACCCACCGCCGCGACTCGGCCCGCAGCCGGCTCGCCTCCGGCTCGTCGGTGACCCGGGCCAGCCCGGACAGCGCCGGTGCCATACCAATCAAAAAGCCGACCTTCTCCCGCAGTTCCAGCGACCTGACGAATCCCTGGCGGGCCAGGTCGATCCGGCCGGCCTTGTGGTCCAGGATGGCGAAATGCCGGATGGTGAACGCCAGGGTGTACTCGTCCCCGGCCCGTTCCGCCACCTCGTGGGCGCGGGCGTAGTACTGCCGGGCCGAGTCGTTGTCACCGTCGAGGTTCTCGGTGATCAGTCCCCGGCGGAACGCCAGCATCGGCGCCAGCGGCGAGTCCTCTCCGGCCAGGGTCTCGGCCTCAGCGAGCGCCTGGCGTGCCCGTGCGGCCCGGTCCACCCCGGCGAAAACCGTCTGGGCGTAGCAGAACATCGCCCGCTCGCAGGCGGCCTCGGCGCGTTCCGCGTCGGTGCCGGCCGCCTCGGTCGCGGCGGCCATCGCAACTGCCGCGGCGTCCCAGTCCCGCTCGGTGAAGTCGCTGCGCTCCACCTCGGCGGCGGCCAGCGCCAACCGGGTGCAGAAGGTGTCCTCCTCGCCGCGCAGCAGGGCCGGGATCTGCGCCCAGCAGCCGTACATGCGTAACCGGGCCACCGCGCCAGACAGCTCAGCATCCACGGCCGGGGAGTTTAGCCGAACCGCGGGGTCTGGTACCGGACCGGTGTGCGCCCAGGGGTGTCGCCCGCCGCCGGGGCCGCGCTCCGGCGACACTGTGAAATTTATTCGCGTTCTCCGGGTGGAGGGTGTTCCATCGGTGGTCCCGCCGCCACACTGGGTGGATGACCGCCACCATCGACGCCAGCGTGTTCGGCCAGCTTCTCGACCCGGGGCTGCGCGCCGACCCGTACCCGCTGTTCGCCCGGCTGCGCGAGGCCGGACCGGTGCGGATCGGGGACCTGCCGGTCCTGGTGCTGTCGTCGTTCGGGCACTGCCAGGCGATGCTGCGGGATCCGCAGGCCAGCGTCGACCGGCGCAGGTCGCTGTTCGGCAAGGCATACCAGGACGCCGTCGCCGAGAGGCGGGGGTCGGATTTCCTCGAACCGACCCCGTCGTTCCTGTTCCTGGACCCGCCCGACCACACCCGGTTGCGCCGGCTGGTGTCCTCCGCGTTCACCCCGCGGATGGTGCAGCGCCTGGAGCCACAGGTCCGTGACCTGGTCGATGACCTGCTCGACGACGCCGCCGCCCGCGGCGGGCTGGACGTGATCGCCGACGTGGCCTACCCGCTGCCGGTCGCGGTCATCTGCCAACTGCTCGGCGTGCCCATCGACGACGAACCGAGGTTCCACCGCTGGTCATCGTTGCTGGCCCGCTCGCTGGACCCGGTGTTCGCGTTCAGCGGCGGCACCGATCCGCTGATGGACGAGCAGATCGAGGCGATGACCAGCATCAGGCGGTACTTCACCGACCTGATCGCGGCCCGCCGCGCCGCGCCCGGCGACGACCTGCTCTCCGCGCTGATCGCCGCCGAGGAGTCCGGCGACCAACTCACCGAGTCGGAGTTGGTGTCCACCTGCGTGCTGCTGCTCATCGCCGGCCATGAGACCACGGTGAACCTGATCGGCAACGGCATGCTCGCCCTGCTGCGCGAGCCGCACTGGCTGGCCAGGCTGGCCGGGCACACCGACCTGGCCGGCAACCTGGTGGAGGAGGTGCTGCGGTTCGACCCGCCGGTGCAACTCGTCGGCCGGGTGGCCGGAGCCGACACCGAGATCGGCGGCGCCACGCTGCGACAGGGCGAGTTGGGCATGATGCTGATCGGAGCGGCGCACCGCGACCCCGCCGCGTTCGCCGATCCGGACCGGTTCGACCCCACCCGCGGCGACATTCGGCACATCGCGTTCGGACTCGGCCCGCACTTCTGCCTCGGCGCCCCACTGGCCCGGATGGAGGGGCGGCTGGCACTGACCCGGATGGCACAGCGGGTGCGCGATCCGGGACCGGTCCAGGATCCGCCCCCGTACAAGGAGAACGTCACGCTGCGCGGGCTGGCCGCGCTGCCGGTCCGGGCCGCCGGCATGGCCGGGCGCTCCACCGCGTGGTGACCCGCCGGCCCGCAGCCGGGTCGGGTCCGCATCACGCGCCCAGCACCTCGTCCACGGCGGCGGTCAGCACGGTGACGGCACGTTCGCAGTCCTCCTCGTCGAGCACCAGCGGCGGGGTCAGTTTCAGGCAGTTCCGGTAGGTGCCGCCGGTGAACACCAGCACGCCGCGCTCCAGCGCGGCCCGCGCGATCCGGCGACACGGCTCGCGCCCGGACTCCGGATCGGCCGGATCGATTTCGAGCCCGAGCATCAGTCCGAGCCCGCTCACCGCGATCCTGCCGGGTGACCGCCCGGCCAGATCGGTGAGGCGTTCGGCCAGGAACGCCCCGCGCAGTCCGGCGTTTGCGGCGAGCTTCTCCTCGTCCAGGATGTCGAGCACCGCGAGCCCGGCCGCGCAGGACAGCGGGTTGCCCGCGAACGTGCCCCCGTAGGCGACCGGTTCCATGCTGTCGGCGATCGCGGGCCGGGCGGCCACCGCGGAGATCGGCAGGCCGCCACCGAGGGCCTTGCCCATCACCATGATGTCCGGTGTCACGGCGGAGTGTTCGACCGCGAAGGTCCGGCCGGTCCGCCCGAAGCCGGTGTAGATCTCGTCCACGACGAGCAGCGCGCCGATCTCGTCGCACAGTGACCGGAGCCGGGGCAGGAACCCGGCCGGCGGCGCCACCATCCCGGCGACTCCCTGCACCGGCTCGACGATGATCGCGGCGACGTCAGCCCGGTCGAAGTCCGGATGCCGCAGGATGCCCTCGTTCAGGTCCAGGCAGGACAGGTCACAGCCGTCCGGATGCCGTCCACCCAGCGGGCAGTGGTTGGCGTTGGGGTAGTACAGCCGCAGGTCGGCCGCGGTGCGGTCGAGCACACCGTGCCTGGCGTCGCGTTGGGTGCTCAGCCGCAGTGCCCCCGCGGTCTTGCCGTGGTATCCACCCTGGAAGCTGAGCACGGTGCGACGCCCGGTGTGCAGCCGGGCGAGCCTGTCCGCGACCTCCACCGCCTCGGTACCGGTGACCGCCAGGAACACCGCGTCGAGTCCGCCCGGCAGCAGGCCCCGCAGCCGCCCCACCAGGTCCACCCGCTGGCGGTTGCCCCAGTGCCGGCCGGTGTGGATCAGTTCGCCGGCCTGCCGACGCACCGCCTCGACCACCTTCGGGTGGCAGTGACCGACCGTCGCGGCTCCCGCTCCGGCGGTCAGGTCCAGGTACTGCCGGCCGGCGTCGTCCCACACCCTGGTGCCGCTCGCCCCGGTCCAGGTGATCCGGGGACCGGCGTCGTCCGGCCGGGGTGGCACGGGAACCTCGGTGGCACCGAACCGCGGCAGCGGCGGGTTCGACATGAGCGTTCGCCTCCCGTCGATCTGGGGCCCGAAACGGTCATCGGGTCACGGGACGAACCGGGCACCGTTGACGTCGAGGATCGCCCCGGTCGTGTAGGAGTTCCGGGCCGAGGCGAGAAACGCGACAACGGCCGCGACCTCGTCCACCCGGGCGAGTCGACCGATCGGCGGCAGTACGTCGGAGTCGGAACCGACCGGGGGCCAGTTGTCGTTGACGATGCGGCTGGGCGCGACGGAGTTGACCAGGATCCCGTGCGGCGCCAGTTCGGCGGCCAGCGCCCGGGTCAGTCCCAGCAGACCCGCCTTGGACACCGCGTAGGGCAGTGCGGCCGTCGGGCTCGCGGTACGGCCGGCCACCGACGCGATGTTGACGATGCGCCCGTAGGCGGCCGACCGCATCGGTGGGATGACCGCCCGGCACCACAGGAACGCTCCGGTGAGGTTGACGTCGAGGGTGTGCCGCCACTGCTCGTCGGAGACGTCCTGGGCCGCCGGCCGGGCACCCGTTCGGCCGGGTACTCCGGCGGCGTTGACCAGCACGACCGGAGATCCGTTCTCCCCGGTGATCCGCTCCAGCGCCCTGGCCACACTGGCCGAGTCCGCCACGTCGCAGGGCAGCCCGACGACATCGAGACCTTCCAAGCACAGCCGCTTCTCGGTGTCCCGGAGTCGCTCCTCGTCGGCGTCCACCAGAGCGGTCCGGTCCACGTCGGCCGCGCCCAGCTCCCTGGCGACGGCGGCGCCGAGCGCTCCGGCGCCACCGGTGATGACGGCGACCCGCATCGGGTCAGGCCCCCTCCCCGCCGTTTCCGGCACGCCACCACGCCATCGCGCCGAACGTGTCGGACTCAGGTAATGACATTCCTCAGGCCCTCCCAATTTCCCTGGCACGTCGAACCGGCGGACCATGTTCAGTCCGAATGGGGCCGGCCACAGATGACACCCGAGTCGTGGAGCTCCGAGCCGTGATCCAGCCTGGATTATGCCTCAACGAAGAGAGCACCGGCAAGAGCGGAAATTGGTCCACGCGCCGTGGGCTGACCGGTCATTACGCGGCCCGGAGGTCATCGGAAAACGAACGACCATCGCCGGGCCGGGTCAACCGAGGAGGGCGGCTCGAAATGATCTCACCAGGGTCACGGTGTCCCAGACCGGGCGGTTGAGCGCGGCCCGGACGGCGGCCGAGTAGGGCGGCAGGTTCGTGCACTCGAACACGAACGCCCCGATCGAGCCGTCCTCGGCGACCGCCCTGCGCGCGGCGTCGACCAGTTCGCGCTCGGCGGCCTCGACGTCAAGGGCACGCGATCCACCGACCAGCGCTCCGTACAGATGCTCGGAGTCCTCCAGGCCGACCACGACGACCCGCTCGAATTCCCGGTCCGTGACACCTACGCCCCGGAAATGGCGCGGACCGAGCGTCTGCGCGTTGATCGTCAGGACACACACACGCCGCTCGTCGCTGAGGGACCGCAGGGCGACCGGCACCTGCAACAGGCTCGACGCCGCCACCGGGACGGTGACCGCCGCGGCCAGTTCACGCTGGAAGATCGCCAGGAATCCGCACGATGTGGTGATGCCCCGCACGCCGGCCCGCTCAAGGCGCCGGGCCGCGGTGACAAAGTCCGGCAGCAGGCCCTCGGCGGCGTTTTCCACCACCCGGGACGGCACGGCGTCCTCGACCACCTCGTACAGCACCGGGAACGGCCAGGTGGCGGCATTGCCGATGTCACCGACGGGACGGGGGCAGTCGTTGTTGAGCATGATGATGCCGATATCAAAGCCGTAGAACGGCATACCACCGGGTAACACGATCTCTCATCACCTGCCGTGCTCGTTCGTCCGTCACAGGTTGGACGGATGGATCGGGTACTGTCGGCGGCGGAACACCCTGTGCGTGACCCGAGTGTAATGGGCTCGACCGCACGGCCCGGTCCAGCGTGAAGAATTCGTCGCTCACGTCCCGGCCAGGATCGAGGCGCCCGGAGTCCGGCGTTAACCGAGGAATGGGTGTAGGCGACCGCCGGTCGGTGGAAAGGAACTCGACCGGTTCCGCGCCGAACTCCGTGTCGAAACCCACGGAATGAACGTGACCCTGCGCGGGCTGGCCGCCCTGCCCGTCGCGGCGACCGGCGCCGCGGACCGCTCCACCCCCCGATGCGGACCGTGGTCATCGCCGTCGCACTGTGCCTCGCGGGTGCCGCGATCCCGGGCCACCAGCGGGTAACCGGGGCGCGGGCTACGGTCAGGGGCGGCATCGACCCGACCGGGTGGGGCGCCCGGTCGCCGAAGGAGCAGCGGAGCCGATGGACCGAACGCGGGGGGCCGGCCGGCAGGTGCCGGAACGGCGGCACGGGATCGTCCGGTTGGGGCCGGAGCAGCGGAGCCGCGACGTCGCGCGGCTGGCCGGCGAGACGTTCGACGTGCTGGTGGTGGGTGGCGGCGTCACTGGGGCCGGCGTGGCGTTGGACGCGGCCACCCGAGGGCTGTCGGTGGCCCTGGTGGAGGCCAGGGACTGGGCGTCTGGCACCTCCAGCCGGTCCAGCAAACTGATCCACGGCGGCCTGCGGTACCTCGAACAGCGGGACTTCGGCCTGGTCCGCGAGGCGCTGACCGAACGCGGGCTGCTGCTCGGCGAGCTGGCCCCGCACCTGGTGCGGCCGGTGCCGTTCGTGCTGCCGCTGACCCACCACGTCTGGCAACGAGCGTACTACGGCGCCGGGATCGCGCTGTATGACGTGCTGGGCACGGTGTCCGGTTCCGCCCGCGGGCTGCCCCGGCACCGGCACCTGAGCCGCACCGCCACGCTGCGCCGATTCCCGGATCTGCGCGCCGACGCGCTGGTGGGCGCCATCGAGTACCACGACGGTCAGGTCGACGACGCCCGGCACACGCTGACGGTCGCCCGGACCGCGGCGCAGTACGGCGCCTGCCTGGTGTCCAGCGCCCGGGTCACCGGGTTGCTGCGGGACGGCGAACGGGTGGTCGGGGCGTGGGTGCGCGACCTGGAGACCGGCCGGCCCACCCAGGTGCGGGCCCGGGCGGTCATCGCGGCCACCGGGGTCTGGAGCGACGACGTCGGGCGGATGCTGGGCGAGGGGCCGGGCCTGTCGGTGCGGGCGTCCAAGGGCGTGCACCTGGTGGTACCCCGGGACCGACTGGACGGCGAGACCGGGCTGATCCTGCGCACCGAGGTCAGCGTGCTGTTCGTGATCCCGTGGGGCCGACACTGGATCATCGGCACCACCGACACCGACTGGAACCTGGACCGGGCGCACCCGGCGGCCAGCGCGCGGGACATCGACTACCTGTTGACCCGGCTCAACCGGGTGCTGGCCACCCCGCTGAACCGGGACGACATCGAGGGTGTCTACGCCGGGCTGCGCCCGCTGCTGGCCGGCGAGTCCGACGCCACCAGCACGCTGTCGCGGGAACACGCGGTGGTCTGCCCGGTGCCCGGCCTGGTGCTGGTGGCCGGCGGCAAGTACACCACCTACCGGGTGATGGCCGCCGACGCGGTGGACGCGGCCTGCCGGTCGCTGCCCTGGGTACCGCCCAGCCGCACCGGGCGCATCCCGCTGCTCGGCGCGCACCGGTTCGCCCCGGCCTGGGCCGAACGCCACCGGACCGCCCGCCGGCACGACCTGCCGATCGCCACCGTGGAGCACCTGCTGCGCCGGTACGGGGACCGCACCGCCGACCTGCTGGCACTGGTCCGGCAACGCCCCGAACTCGGCCGGCCGCTGCCCGGCGCGCCGGAGTACCTCGCGGTCGAGGCGTACTACGCGGCCACCGCCGAGGGGGCGCTGCACCTGGAGGACGTGCTCACCCGGCGCACCAGGATCTCGGTGGAGACGGTGCACCGCGGGGTCGAGTCGGCCGCGGCGGTGGCCGCGATCGTCGCGCCGGTGCTGGGCTGGGACCCCGACCGGGTGGACCGGGAGATCGAGCACTACCGGCTGCGGGTCGTCGCCGAGCGGGCGTCGCAGCGGATGCCCGACGACCACACCGCCGAGGTGGCCCGGCTGGGCGCCCCCGACATTCGCAACACCAGCCCTGCGTAGCCGCGGGAACCACCGCGGCGGGGCGACCCGCGTCAGCGGACCTCGGCGACGGCGCGGGTGAGGTGGATGGCCGCGACGAAGCGCTGGTAGAGCCGCAGCGGGTCGTCGTCGGTGAACGTGGCCGTGCACGTCCCGGTGCGGGTCACCGACCCGGACGGCCCGGACGGCCCGGTCAGCCAGGTCGCCATGTCGGCCAGCTCCCCGGTACGGAAGTCGACCTCCAGGCGGGCCGGCAGGTCGATCCGGGGCGGGCCGAACTGACCGGCCGACACCCGGCGCACCGCCCGCTCGGCGCCGGCCCGGATCCGCTCACACGCGGTGTCCGGGTGCAGGTTGCGCGCCGCGGTCCGGCCCACCGCGTGCTTGACCGGCACCGCCTCGATCCCCGGGCAGAACGGCTCGGCCTCCGGGCCGACGTACTGGTCACCGGTGATCAACGCGATCGGCACCCGGTGCCCGGCCGCGACCAGCGCGTTGATGCCGGACTCGCCGGCCACCGTGCCGTTCAGCCGCACGCCGGCGATCGCGGCCGGGTTGTAGGTGTGCGAGAGGACCCCGGCGGTGCCCACCGAGGCGTGGTAGGAGACGAACAGGACGGCGGCGAACGAGGAGTCCAGGCCCTGCATCATGTAGAACGGCTTGTGCCGGCCGGACAGATACTCGGCCCGGCCGTGCAGTTCGTCGGGGGGCAGGTTCTGCATGCTGGAGTGTGAGTCGTTGACCAGCACGGTCTCGGCACCGGCGGCCAGCGCGCCGTCGATGGCGGCGTTCACCTCGGCCAGCAGCAGCCGCCGCCCGTGCTCGTAGGCCGCGCCCGGGCCCACGCACTGGGCCCAGTCGACGATCCCGGCGGTGCCCTCCATGTCCGAGGAGAGGTAGACCTTCACCGCCCGGACGCTACCCGGCTCGCCGGTGGGATGGAACGGGTGCGAGACGCCCGCCGGGCCGGCCAGTAAGGTCGGGAGGGTGACTCCCAAGTCGACGCCGGTGCCGCCCGAACTGTTCGACTACCTGATCGGGCACGGGATGGCACCCGACGGCGTCCAGAACGACCTGATCGCCGAGACCCAGGCGACGATGGGCGACCTGTCCGGGATGCAGATCGCACCGGATCAGGGCGCGTTCCTCACCCTGCTGGCCCGCATCCTCGGGGTGCGTGACGCGGTGGAGGTGGGCACGTTCACCGGGTACTCGTCGCTGTGCCTGGCCCGCGGCCTGGCGCCGGGCGGCCGGCTGATCTGCTGCGACGTGAGCGAGGAGTTCACCTCGGTGGCCCGCCGGTACTGGGACCGGGCCGGCCTGACCGACCGGATCGAACTGCGGCTCGGCCCGGCCCTGGACACGCTGCGGGCGATGCCGGCCGACCAGGCGTTCGACCTGGCCTTCATCGACGCGGACAAGCCTGGCTACGTAGCGTATTGGGACGAACTGGTGCCCCGGATCCGCCCCGGTGGGGTGCTGCTGGTCGACAACGTCTTCTATCACGGCCGGGTGGTCCACCCGGCCGACCAGGCCGACAACGTGGTCGGGATCCGCCGGTTCAACGACCACGCCGCGGCCGACGACCGGGTGGAGCTGACCATGCTCACCATCGGCGACGGCCTCACCCTCGCCCGCAAACGCTGACTGCGGACCGTGCGACACGTGTTCTCGACCGGTGTACACACCAGCCGATGACCTCGGTCCGCTCGACCTCCACCCGGTCCGACCGATCGGCCACATCGTCGGCGAGATGCCCCAGCGGCAGTACGGACCGGTCGTACCGGCCGCGCGGGTCAGGGCGGGTCGGTGCGGCCGGCACTCAGGGTCCGCAGGAACGCGGTCCATTCCGCGTGGGTGAAGGCGAGGCTCGGGCCGGTCGGATCCTTGCTGTCCCGGACCCACACCGCGCCGGGACGTAGGGCGACCTCGACGCAGTTGGCGTTCGGACCGCTCCGACTGCTCTTCCGCCATTCATCCGGTGTGCGGCTCGTCATGCCTGGAACTCCTCGTCCAGGTTGTCGCGTGCCTCGGTCAGAAGCTTGATCGTGCGCTCGACCGAGAACGCCGCGGCCCACATTTGCTCGAAAACAAGCTTGTAACGATTGACCCCCTCGTCGTCACCAATATGGATGTCACTCGTTTCGGTCTCCAACATCGCGATTTCCGGATCAACCGGATCGGCGAACCGGTACAGGGAGAACGAACAGCGTGGCAGATACCCGTCCCCGATCTGGCTCTGGTAGGGCAGGATCCGCAGCGTGACGGTCGGTAGTTCGGCCATTTCGGCCAGATGAGCGAACTGCTCGCCGCGGACACCTTCGGATCCGCAGCGGCGGACCAGTGCGGACTCGTCCAGCAGCGCCTGGTAGGACAGCGGCGGGTCGCGGGTCAGCACGACCTGCCGGGCGATGCGGGCCTCGGCCGCCGCGTCCACATCGACCGGCGGCAGGCCGATCGACGGTCGGGAGGCGAACCGGGCCGCCGCGTAGGCCCGGGTCTGGAGCAGTCCGGGGACGTGGGTGAGCTGGAACTCTCGGATCTGCACCGCCCCGTTCTCGAACTCGGCATAGGGTTGCTGCCGGTCGAAGAGGTCGCCGCCGTAAGCGTTCCACCAGCCCCGGCTGTTGGCCGCGTCCCGGGCCAGGCCGATGAGCTGGTCCCGCCGGGTACCGGTGACCCCAAGGGCGTCCAGGACGTCCATCACGTCGCCGACGTCGGGACGGATCCGCGCGTTCTCCAGCCGGCTCAGCTTCGCCGCCGACCAGCCGACCAACCCGCCGAGTTGGGTGAGCGTCAACTTCTCCCGCTCCCGCAACATACGGATCTCGGCACCGAGTCTGCGGCGGCGCACGATCGGGCTGAAACCAACCGACATCGTTCTCCTCCCCCGAGGTCAGGCGTGTGTCCGCACCGGCGCACACGCGCGACGGGACAAGTTTCCTGGTATGAAAACTAGCAAGGTTACGACGCCGGGCGGCACCGGTATGGCGCACGGATTCGTACTGCCTCATGACCCCGCTTTCACGGCATTGCCGGTGACGATCGACAAAGGCCGGAACGGGCCACTTTCACGGTGTCGCGAATGTACTGGATCGCGATGTCATGTCGTTCCAGAGAAACCGGTTTCCTAATCCCGTCGGCCAACCGGTGTGCCAGCGGCGCCGGTCACGTGGCCAGCGCCTCGGCCTCGGCGACCGCGCGGTTGGTGATCAGCAGGGCGGCCACCACGGTCACGACCACGACCACCGCGCCGCCGGCCAGGAACGGCACCCGGATGCTCGTACGCCCGGCGAGCAGGCCGCCGGCCAACCCGCCCAAGGCGATGCCGCCCAGCCCGACCAGCCGGTAGGCGCTGACGACCCGGCCGAGCAGCCGGTCGGGGGTGACCCGCTGCCGCAGTGACACCCCGACCACGTTGAACACCGCGATCGCGGCGCCGGAGACCACCAGCATGGCGGCGGCCAGCACCGGACCGGCGCTCAACCCGAGCCCGATCCGGCTGGCCGCGACCAGTGCCAGACCGGCCGCCATCGAGGTTCCCGGACCGAGCAGTCGGCTGATCCGGGACACCACCACGCTGCCCAGCAACGCCCCGGCCGCCACCGCGGTGAGCAGCACCCCGTACCCCACCGGGCCCAGGCCGAGCCGCTGCCGGGCGAACAGCACCAGGATCGCCTCGCTGGCGGTGAAGGACAGGTTCGTCACGCTCACCGCGATCGCCATGGTGCGCAGCAACCGGTGACCGAACAACCAGCCGAACCCCTCGCGCACCTCGGCCAGCAGCGAGCCACGCCCGGCCGCGGTCGGCCCGGTCGGGTTCTCCGGCCCGGCCGGGGCCCGGCGGCGGGCGATCAGCCACACCCCGACCGCGCTCAACCCGTAGGACGCCGCGTCGGTGGCGAACGGCAGCCCTCTGGCCACCCCGAACAGGAAGCCGCCGACCGGCGGGCCGACGAACTGCCCGGAGACGGTGTAGCTGGCCGACAGCCGGCCGTTGGCCCGCTCCAGCCGGCCGTGCTCCCGGCTGACCAGCATCGGAACGACGGCCTGGCTGGCCGTGCCGAACAGCGTGTCGCCGACACCGAGCAGCAGGCCGACCGCGAGCAGCAGGCCGATGCCGCCCGCGCCGGTGGCGACGGCGGCGGCGAAGCCGGCCACCAGTCCGAACCGGAGCGTGTCGACCACCCACATGACCCGCAGCCGGTCCCAGCGGTCCACCAGGGCGCCGCTGAACACCCCGACCAGCAGCCACGGCAGCGACCCGATCGAGGTGGCCAGGCCGACCAGGGCCGGGCTGGAGGTGAGTGCGGCGGCCAGCAGCGGCATGGCGGTGGACGACACTCCGTCACCGGCCGAGGACAGCGTGCTCGCCGACCACAGCAGGGTGAAGTCCCGACCCAGCCCCTGACGTGGCACCCCGACCGGGTCGTCGGACCCGGCTGGCTCTGCCGGATCGAGCGCCGCTGGTTCGGCGCTCACCGGCAGACCCGGTGAGCGCCTATGCCAGGAGCCCGCATCGGCCACCTCGCGCGGTTGTCTGTCGTCGTGGTCCGGGGCCGGCCATGCCAGCCCCGGCCGGACGCACGGTAGTCGACCCCGGCACCTCTCGCCTCCCATTAACCACCGCGCCGGGTCTGTATAACAAGGGGCACCATGTACTAGATGACGTCTCCACGGCCGATCCGATTCAGGGACGACACAGTGGCCTGGCTACGTCGGCGCGTGCACGCCATCCCTGGAGCCCTCGCCTCTTTCCACGGTTTCGGCACAACCTTGGCCCGCTGATCGAGGCGCTGCCTCTGTGGCTGACCGACGACGCGTCGGGCGGGCTCGGCAACGAAACCTGGTTGGTCCGATGAGGGGGTCACTGAGGGGCGGTCAGCCGCCGGAGAGGATGTCGTCGGCGTCGACGATGGTGTAGGCGTAGCCCTGCTCGGCCAGGAACCGCTGGCGGTGCGCGGCATAGTCCTGGTCCACGGTGTCGCGGGCCACCACCGTGTAGAAGTGCGCGGTCCGCCCGCCGGCCTTGGGCCGCAGCACCCGGCCCAGCCGCTGCGCCTCCTCCTGGCGCGACCCGAACGTGCCCGACACCTGCACCGCCACCGCGGCCTCGGGCAGGTCGATGGAGAAGTTCGCCACCTTCGACACCACCAGGGTGTGCAGCCGGCCGGACCGGAACTCCTCGAACAGCCGCTCCCGTTCCCGGGTGGTGGTCGAGCCCTGGATCACCGGCGCGTCCAGTTCCGTGCCCAGCTCGTCGAGTTGGTCCAGGTAGGCGCCGATCACCAGCACCTGGTCCCCGCCGCCCGCGCCGGCGCCGTCGCCGCGACCCGGGCCGGACCGGTGCCGCTCCACCAGCCGGCGCACCACCGGCAACTTGGTGTGCGCGGTCGCACCCAGCCGGTACCGGTCCTCCGGCTCGGCGGTGGCGTAGGCCATCCGCTCGGCGTCGGTCATGGTCACCCTGACCTCGGTACACACCGCCGGGGCGATCCAGCCCTGCGCCTCGATGTCCTTCCACGGGGCGTCGTAGCGCTTCGGGCCGATCAGGCTGAACACGTCCCCCTCGCGGCCGTCCTCGCGGACCAGTGTCGCGGTCAGCCCGAGCCGCCGCCGGGACTGCAGGTCGGCGGTCAACCGGAAGATCGGCGCCGGTAGCAGGTGCACTTCGTCGTAGATGATCAGCCCCCAGTCCCGGGAGTCGAACAGCTCCAGGTGCAGGTACTCGCCCTTCCGCCGGGTCGTCATCACCTGGTAGGTGGCGATGGTGACCGGTCGGATCTCCTTGCGCTCCCCGGAGTACTCGCCGATCTCTGCGTCGGTGAGCGAGGTGCGGGCCAGAAGTTCCCGCTTCCACTGCCGGCCGGCCACCGTGTTGGTGACCAGGATCAGCGTGGTGGCCCCGGCGCGGGCCATCGCCGCCGCGCCGACCAGGGTCTTGCCCGCCCCGCAGGGCAGCACCACCACGCCCGAACCGCCGGCCCAGAATCCGTCGGCCGCCTCGTGCTGGTAGGGCCGCAGCGTCCAGCCGTCCTCACGCAGCGCGATCGGGTGCGCCTCACCGTCCACGTAGCCGGCCAGGTCCTCGGCCGGCCAGCCGACCTTGAGCAACGCCTGCTTGAGCCGGCCCCGCTCGGAGGGGAACACCAGCACGGTGTCGGGGTCGATCCGCTCGCCCAGCATCGGGGCGACCTTCTTCTGCCGCAGCACCTCTTCGAGCACCGGGCGGTCGGCGGCGTGCAGCACCAGGCCGTGGACGGGGTCGTTGACCAGGCGCAGCCGGCCGTAGCGGGCCATCGTCTCGGCCACGTCGACCAGCAGCGCGTTGGGCACCGGGTAGCGGCTGAACCGCACCAGCGCGTCCACCACCTGCTCGGCGTCGTGCCCGGCGGCGCGGGCGTTCCACAGGCCCAACGGGGTCAGCCGGTAGGTGTGCACGTGCTCGGGGGAGCGCTCCAGCTCGGCGAACGGGGCGATGGCGTTGCGGGCCGGGCCGTAGCCGGGGTGGTCGACCTCAAGCAGCAGGGTCTTGTCGGACTGGACGATCAGCGGGCCGTCATTCACCCCTCCAGTGTCCCAGGCCACCAAGGGTGCCCGCGCGGAAGCATCAGCTAGGCATTGCGGATCGAGGCGGCGTGTTCCAGGCCGAGCATCTCCACGGCCCGTTGGCGCATCTCGGCCTTGCGGACCTTGCCGGTGACGGTCATGGGGAACTCGTCGGTCACGTGCAGGTAGCGCGGGATCTTGTAGTGGGCCAGCCGGCCCTGGCAGAACTCTCGGAGCGCCTCGGCGGTCAGGACCTCGGCACCCTCGCGCAGCCGGACCCAGGCCATCAGTTCCTCGCCGTAACGCTCGTCGGGCACGCCGATGACCTGCGCGTCGAGGATGTCCGAGTGGGTGTAGAGGAACTCCTCGATCTCCCGCGGGTAGACGTTCTCCCCGCCGCGGATGACCATGTCCTTGATCCGCCCGACCACGTTGACGTAGCCGGCGGCGTCCATCACGGCCAGGTCGCCGGTGTGCATCCAGCCGGCCCGGTCAATCGCCTCGGCCGTCCTGTCCGGTTCGTTCCAGTAGCCGAGCATCACCGAGTAACCACGCGTGCACAGCTCGCCGGGGGTGTCCCTGGGCACGACCAGACCGGTCTCCGGGTCGATGATCCTGACCTCCACGTGCGGGTGCACCCGGCCCACGGTGGACACTCGCCGGTCCAGCTCGTCATCCATGCCGGTCTGGGTGGACACCGGTGACGTCTCGGTCATCCCGTAACAGATCGTCACGCCGTTCATGCCCATCTCGGTGATGACGCGCTTCATCACCTCGACCGGGCACGGCGAGCCGGCCATGATCCCGGTCCGCAGGCAGGTCAGGTCGTAGTCGGCCAGGTTCGGGTCGGCCAGTTCGGCGATGAACATGGTGGGCACCCCGTACAGCGCCGTGCACCGTTCCTCCGACACCGCGCGCAGGGTGGCCGCCGGGTCGAACCCGGGCGCCGGAATGACCATGCACGCCCCATGAGACGTAGCACCCAAATTGCCCATAACCATGCCGAAACAATGATAGAAGGGCACGGGGATGCACACCCGGTCAGCTTCGGTGTACCCGCACAGTTCGCCGGTGAAGAAGCCGTTGTTCAGGATGTTGTGGTGCGACAGGGTCGCGCCCTTGGGGAACCCGGTGGTACCCGAGGTGTACTGGATGTTGATGGGGTCGTCGAAGGTCAGCGTGCGGCCGGTGTCGGCCAGCCTGGCCGGATCGCCGGCCCGCCCCCGGTCGAGCAGCGCGGTCCACTCCGGGTCGCCGACGAACAGCACCCCGGACAGATCGGGGCACTGCCCGTGCACCTCGGCCACCATGGCCCGGTAGTCGCTGGTTTTGAAACTCGGCGCGCTGACCAGCAGCGTGATCCCGGCCTGGTTGAGCACGTAGCCCAACTCGTGCGTCCGGTACGCCGGGTTGATGTTCACCAGGATCGCGCCGATCTTGGCGGTGGCGTACTGGACGAACACCCACTCGGCGCAGTTCGGTGCCCAGATCCCGACCCGGTCACCGGTGCGCACGCCCGCGTCGAGCAGCCCGAGTGCGCACGCGTCGACCTCGGCGGCCAGTTCGGTGTAGGTCCACCGCCGGTCCGAACCGCGGTCGACCAGCGCCTCCCGGTCACCGAAGGTGGCGACCATCCGGTCGAAGTTCGCCCCGATCGTCTCCCCGATCAGCGGCACCGTCGACGTACCGGACGCGTAGGACCCGGCGGCGGGTTGCGCGGTCATCATGGCCCTCCTCGAAGCGGGGACGGTCACATGCTCCCGCTTCGGGCGCCCTCAGCGCACCGGAACCTTCCGACCGGGCCGGTCCGCCGACGGTGCGCTACCGCGCGGGGCGTATCGGCCGGACCGGCAGGAGGGCCGGCCGCGGGATGATCGCGGCCCGGGCGGTGGCGGTGGACGCGGCGACCGAGGCCAGGAACCCGGGGTCGTCGGCGAACGCGCTCACCTCGGGGACGTTCAGGCCGGGGGCGTCCGGGGCCGCGGTGGACAGCACCGCCACGATCTCGTCAGCGGTGAAGCCGATCGAGTGGATGGACACCACCCCGCCCAGGCAGCAGCCCCAGCCCTGCTTGGACCCTGCGCCGTCGACCGCGTTCATGCCGAACTCCTGGTCGTAGCCGTCCCGGGCGATGGCGGTCGACGACAGCATGGCCGAACCCAGGAACGCCCCGGTGCGTGGATCGGCCAGCATCTGGGCGAGCAACGACGCCATGTCGGCAGCGCTGATCCGGATGTCGCCCCAGTACTGCGGCTCCGGCGACGGGCCAGTGTCCCGCAGGTGGTAACGCGCCGCCACCCGCTCGACGATCTGGTTGCCCCCGCCGGAGGAGTAGAACGCGCTGGCCAGCGCGTCATCTGAGGTGGCGATCATCCGGTACAACAAGCCCAGTGTGGCCGGGGCGAGGCGGTCGGCCCCGCCGGCGGTGTCCAACACGTCCACCGCGAAGAGCAGCTTGGCCACGCTCACCGCGGGAACCGGGGTGTCCGCGCCGATCGACACGATCGTTTGGCCGGTGTGCCGGTCGGCGACCAGCACGCCCTGGGTGATGCCGAGCGCGGCGGCCCGCCGCACCGAGGCGGTCACCGCCGCCCGCAGTCGGGCGCGCGAGGCGGGCGTGATCGGGTCGATGTCGGCGAACTCCGCCAGGTCTGCCGCCTCACCCGGGGCGACTCCGGTCGAGCGCTCCGCTGGTGCGGCCGGCCAGGCCTTCGGTGACCGGGTGGCCGACGGTCCCACCGACGGGGTTGCCGCGGCCGACAACGCGCGGGCGGGTCCGCCTTCCGGCCACTGGTGGACCAGCGCGGCCAGCACCGCACCGGCAACCACCGCCACCGCAACGGCCACGCCCGCCACTCGTTTCGTTCGCCCCTCTCGTCGCACAATGTCGATCTTGGTCTTGTTGCCGCCTTCATGGCGGACAATCGGAACAAGAACGGATCGGCGACAGGGGCGACGTAGTTCAGTGCTGGTCGATCACCAGGTGTGGGCGGTCGTCCGGGCCGGGATGCCGGTAGTGCAGGAGTTCGACCGGCATGGGCAGCCGCAGGTCACTACCGAACGGCGACAGCGCGCCCTGCACCGCGCTGGCGAACTCGCTGATCCCGATGTTCTGGTTCGCCGCGGGCGGGCGTATCGCACTGCGCCGAACCGGTTCGTCGGCCATGACCACCTCCGGATGGCTCGTCTCCGCCTCGGCAACCAGGCGGACGGCTGATCACCAAGTCTTCCCCATCACGCCCCGGTCAGCCAGGGCCCTGCGGCCGGTGTGAGGGGACGCACCCGAACCGGGCGGCCAGGTGACCAGCAGGTCATGACGCTGGCCGTACCACTCGACCAGGAACCTGACGCTCACGCACCGTCAACGGCGCGACCACCCGTGCGAACCGCTCGCTCTCTTGCCTGCTCCGGCCCGACAACATCGACGAAGTCCAGTTCTCCCCTGGCCGGGCATGGTGCCCGCCGGGTGTGACATCCCGTCACCGCGAGGCGGGTGTGGGCGACCAGATACCGTGGTTGTGATGACCACGCCCGGCGACCGCCACCGCAGCCTGGCCGCCTGGCTGCGGACGCGGTCCGACCAGGCGCTCGCCGCCCTGCTGCGGGAGCGCCCCGACACCGCCCTGCCGGCACCGGCGGACACCGGCGTGCTGGCCGGGCGGCTCGGCGCGCGGGTCTCCGTGCTGCGCGCGGTGGACCTGCTGGACGCGTTCACCCTGGACACCCTCGACGCGCTGGTCCTGCTCGCCGAACCGAACGCCACAGACTGGGCCGCGCTGCGGAAACTGGCCGCGCCCGACGTGCCCGACACCACGCTGCGCGCCGCGGTGAACCGGTTGCGCTCCCTCGCCCTGGCCTGGGGCGACGACGTGCTGCGCCCCACCGCGGGGGTGCGGGACGTCGCCGGGACCTACCCGCTGGGACTCGGTCGGCAGGTCGAGGCGCTGCTTCCGGCGTACCCGACCGAGCGGATCGAACCGATCCTGGACGCGCTTGACCTGCCCGCGGCACGCCAGCCCGAAGCCACCGGGCTGGTCGCCGAGGTGTTCGCCGACCCGGCCAGGTTG
Source organism: Mycobacteriales bacterium (assembly GCA_036278435.1). Taxonomy (GTDB): domain Bacteria; phylum Actinomycetota; class Actinomycetes; order Mycobacteriales; family DASULA01; genus DASULA01. The sequence goes on from DASULA010000183.1 coordinate 19,892, forward strand.
GGCGTCCTGCTGGCCAGGTGCGGCCCGGACGAGCGGGCGGTGCTGGACCAGCTCGCCGAGGGCCCGCCGCTGGGAACGGTCCGGGAGGCGACCCGGCTGGTCCGGGCCACCGACGCCGACACCCCGGTGCGCTGGCTGCTCACCCACGGGCTGCTGGTCGCGGTCGACCCGGACACGGTGGAACTGCCCAGGCAGGTCGGGCTGGCGCTGCGCGGACGCCCGCTGGGCCGGCGGAACTGGCAGCCCCCGCCGGTGCGGACCCAGGACCTGGGCGAGGACGCGGTGGACGCCGCCGCCGCCGGCCAGGCCGCGGCGAGCATCCGGCTGGTCAAGGCGCTGCTGGACGGGTTCGGTGGATCCCCGCCGGGCGTGCTGCGTTCCGGCGGGTTGGGCGTCCGCGACCTGCGCCGGGCCGCCCGTGCCGTGGACCTGCCCGAAGCGACCGCCGCGCTGTACGTCGAGGTCACGCACGCGGCCGGACTGCTGGACACGGACGCCGCGGTCGACGGCTCGGACCGGCAGCGGAACGAGCGGGACGGTGGGACGGTGTGGCTGCCCACCGCGGCCTACGACAAGTGGCTCGACCTGCCGCCGGGGCAACGGTGGACCGTGCTGGCCACCGCGTGGTTGGACCTGTCCCGGGTGGCCGGGCTGGTCGGCCAGCACGACGACCGCGACCGCACCCTCAACGCGCTGTCGGTCGACATCCGGCGCACCTCGGCCCCGGCCACCCGGGCCCGGGTGCTGGCCGCGCTGGCCGGACAGCCCGCCGGGCACGTTCCCTCGGCCGAGGACCTGAGCCGGCTGCTGGCCTGGCGGATGCCCCGGCACGCCGGCTGGCGGGACCGGTTCGTGGCCTGGACCCTGACCGAGGCCGAGGCGCTGGGCATCACCGGACGCGGCGCGCTCGCGTCCTTCGCCCGGCCGCTGCTGGACCGCGGGAACCGGGCCGAGGCCGGTTCGGCGCTGGCCGGCCTGTTGCCCTCACCGGTCGACCACGTGCTGGTCCAGGCCGACCTGACCGTGGTGGCGCCCGGGCCGCTGCGACCGGACCTGTCCGCGACCATGTCGCTGGTGGCCGACGTCGAGTCCGCCGGTGCCGCCACGGTCTACCGGATCGGTGAGCGGACGCTGCGCCGGGCGATGGATGCCGGCATGGCCGCCGCCGAGCTGCACGACCTGTTCACCTCCCGGTCGCGCACGCCGGTGCCGCAGGCCCTGCACTACCTGATCGACGACACGGCCCGCCGGCACGGTCGGCTGCGGGTCGGCAGCGCCATGGCCTACCTGCGCTGCGACGACGAGTCGCTGCTCAGCGAGGTACTGGCCGACCGGGGCACCGGGGCGTTGCGGCTGCGCCGGCTCGGCCCCACCGTGGCGGTGTCGGCGGCGCGGGTGCGCCAGGTGCTGGAGGTGCTGCGCGAACGCGGGTACGCCCCGGCTCCCGAGACGGCCGACGGCGGCCTGGTGCTGGCCCGCGCGGAACGCCGGCGGGCGCCGACACATCCGGAACATCCCGGATTCGGCCTGCCGGAGCTCCAACCGGCGCAGGCCGACCAGATCGTCCGGTCGATGCGGGCCGGCGACCGGATCGCCGGTGACTCGCGGCGAGCCGTGCCCGACTCGGCCCCGGGCGTCACCGCGGTGAACACCCTGGCGCTGCTGCAACGCGCCGTGCGGGAGGGCCGGGACGTGGTGCTCGGCTACGTCAACGCCCAGGGCGCGGCGTCCACCCGGGTGGTGGAACCCGACGCGGTGGGCGGGGGCTACCTACGCGGCTTCGACCACCGCCGGGACGAGCGGCGCACGTTCGCGCTGCACCGGATCACCTCGGCCCGCATCCTCGATCCGGACGAGAAAATCGAGTCCTGACCCTCGCCACCCTCTGCCCCGGCGGTGTGGCCGGACCATCGGCCGGGCCAGCCGGCCCGGTCAGCCCTGCCAGTCCGGGGCGATGACCACGATCACCCCGTGCGCGCCCACGGGCAGGTGGGGGTCGTGCGGCAACACCCGGGTGATCCTGGGGAACTCCCGGGCCAGTTCCCGGGCGGCGCGCTGCTCGGCCGCGCGCCCGGGGGTGTAGTAGACGGTGGTGGTCGGCTCGTGGCCGGCGTAGTTGGCCACCGAGGCGACCTGCCACCCCGCGGCCGTGAACGTGCCCGCGGCCTGGTGGGCCAGGCCGTGCACCAGGGTGTCGTTCAGCACGGTCAGCGGCAGGCGGTCCGTGGGCGGCCGGCTGGGCGGCGGCGTGGCCGGGACCGCCGGGCGATGGGTGGCCGTCCCCAGATGCGACCGGGGGCCCGTCCTGCTACCGGCACCGGGTCGGGTGCCAGGATCGGTGGCGGGGGTAGCCGCGGACGGGCGCACCGGCCCCGGCGTCGGGGTCAGCATCGGCGTCGGCCGGCCGCCAGGTGTGGCCAGGCCGGTGCTGGCGGCGTCGCGGCCACCGGCCGGGCCGGCCCGCACGGCCAGCAGCACGATCACGATCAGCAGCACCGAGGCCAGCGCCGCCATGCCGCCGCCGACGTTGGAGGCCAGGAAGGTCCGCAGCGCGCCGGCCGACCGGGGCGGGCGGATCGGCGACCGCGGTCTCGGCGGGCCCGGCGACCGCGGCGTGCGCGGACCGCCGGACCGGTCCGACCAGCCACCGGCCGGATCGGCCGGATCGGCCGGATCGGTGAAGTCCACCGGATCCACCAGGTCCACCGGGTCGGGCGCATCGGCGGGATCCGCGGGATCGAAAGGCTCGAACGGACCTGTCTGGTCGACACCATCGACCCAGTCCGCGCCGTCGGTCCAGTCGGCTTCGTCGGTCCAGTCCTCACCGTCGGCACCGTCGGCCAAGTCGGCACCGTCGGCTGGCTCGACCGGACCGGCCCGGCCGGCACCGCCCGGGCCGTCGGGTGGTTCCGCGGGCGGTCCGGCCTGCCGCTCGTCCGGCGTCGGCGGTTCGGGCACGGCGACGGCTCAGCCGTCCAGGCCGATACGGCGGGCCGACCGGGCGCGCTGCCTGCCGGCCCGCAGCCGGCGCAACCGCTTGACCAGCATGGGGTCGGCCGCCAGCGCCTCGGGCCGGTCGATCAGGCCATTGAGCACCTGGTAGTACCGGGTCGCGGACATGCCGAACAGGTCCCGGATCGCCCGCTCCTTGGCACCGGCGTACTTCCACCACTGCCGTTCGAAGGCCAGGATCTCCCGTTCCCGCCGGGTCAGGCCGTCCTCGGGCTCCGGCCCACCGGCCGGCGTCGGCGCTTCGGCGGCATCCATGTCGCGCTCGCCCCCTGGAACTGTGGAATCGACCTGACCTGATCCGGGCGGGTCGACGGCTGTCCGGCGACCCGTGGTGCGGTGTCCTTCACCGCACCCAATTACAGCACGCCGCGCCGACACTCCGAGCCTTCCGACGGTGGCCCGGCGCCCGTGCCCGGCCGGGGTCCGGAGCATGTGCGGAAACCAGCCCAGGGTGGCCCGGTGGGGCGGCCCGGGTGGTCGGCGGCGAGGACTTTTCAGATCCGCTCCCAGGCGGTGGACAGGGCGACCGGCTCAGGGATACAGGCCGCGGGTGCGGTGGGCCTCGGCGACCCGGCCGACACCGATCATCTGAGCCGCGGTGCGCATCGACACCTTCCGCTCGGCAGCCAGGTCGGCCACCTCGGCGTAGGCACGCTCCATGAGTTCGGCCAGCCGCTCGTTGACCTGGTCCTCCGACCAGAAGTAGGCCTGCATGTCCTGCACCCACTCGAAGTAGGAGACCGCGACCCCGCCGGAGTTGGCCAGGATGTCGGGGATCACCAGCACGCCGTGCTCGGCGAGGATCGCGTCGGCGTCCGGCGTGGTCGGGCCGTTGGCGCCCTCCACGATGAGCCTGGCCCGCACCCGGTCGGCGTTGCCGTCGTGGATCACGCCCTCCAGCGCCGCCGGAACCAGCACGTCCACGTCCAGTTCGAGAAGTTCCTCGTTGCTGATCGCATCGGTGCCCGGGTAGCCGACCACGGTGTCCGCGCCACCCCGCAGGTGCCGCACCAGTCCGATCGGATCCAGCCCGCCGGGGTTGTGCACCGCCCCGTTGACATCGGAGACGGCCACCACCCGACAACCCGCGTCGTGCAGGAACTGGGCGGCCAGCCCGCCGACCTTGCCGAACCCCTGAACCGCCACGGTGGCGCCCCGCGGGTCGATGCCCATCTCCCGCATCGCGCAGAACGCCGAGTACATGACCCCCCGGCTGGTGGCCCCACCGCGGCCCTGGGATCCGCCGATCGACGTCGGCTTGCCGGTCACCACACCGGTCACGGTGTAGCCGGAGTGGATGGAGTAGGTGTCCATCATCCAGGCCATCGTCTGCTGGTCGGTGCCCACGTCGGGCGCCGGGATGTCCTTCTCCGGGCCGAGCACCGGGATCAGTTCGCTGGTGTACCGGCGGGTCAGCCGTTCCAGCTCGTTGCGGGACAACGCCTTGGGGTTGACCGCCACGCCGCCCTTGGCGCCCCCGTAGGGCACCCCGATCAGCGCGCACTTCCAGGTCATCCACATGGCCAGGGCGCGAACCTCGTCCAGGTCGGTCGAGGGGTGGAACCGCAGCCCGCCCTTGGCCGGACCGCGGGTCAGGTTGTGCTGGACCCGGTACCCGCGCAACACCTCGACCTCGCCACCGTCGCGACGAAGTGGGACGGCGACGGTAACCTCCCGGCGCGGCGTACGCAACAGCTCATGGAACCCGTCGTCCAGTCCGAGTTGCCTCACCGCCTCGGCGAGCTGAAACTGTGCGGACTCCCACGCGGACATGCGTGCTGGCACGGCTGCTCCTGTTGACGCGACGACCCGATGATCATCTTTGATCCCGGACGGGACGAGCGTACCGACCCGGCATGCCTGCACGCACCAACGGTCGCGAACCGCCGCGCACGGCCCGGCCGGTCGGCCCAACCCCCGCCGAGGGGTGTGACGGGCGTGGACCACGGCGCACCGGTCAGGACACCAGTTGCCCCTGCCCACCCAGGTGCGAGGAGATCTCGGCGGAGAACGCCTCCACCTCCGCGTAGACCCCGGGGTATCCGGGCCGGGCGCAGCCCACGCCGTAGCTGACGATGCCGACCTGGACGATCCGGCCGCGGACGTCGGCGGTCATGGGGCCGCCGGAGTCTCCCTGGCAGGTGTCCACCCCACCCTGCGGGTATCCGGCGCACAACTCGGTCGCCGGCCGAAACTGGGTGGGGTAGGCGCGGGCACAGGTGGCGTCGTCCACGTACGGCACTGTGGCGTACCGGAGGGTGTCTGACTGGGCGCCACCCTCCTCGGTGGCGCCCCAGCCCATGATCGTGAGCTGGGCACTCTGGGCGGACATGTCTCCCTGGCCGATCAACCCCAGCCGTGGCGCGGTGGTGGGCTGGGCGAGTTCGATCAGCGCCCAGTCGACGGTGCCGGCCTGTGCGTAGCGCGGACTGCGCAGCACGTAGCTCGACCGGATGGTCTGGCCACCCGGCGCGGACAGTCGGGTGCGGCCGACGGTCGCCACGATTCCGGCGTCCGGGCCGGTGCGGGGCACGCAGTGCGCCGCGGTGAGCACCACCCACGGGGTCAGCACCGATCCCCCGCACCCCATGGACAGTCGCACCATCCAGGGGAACTGTCCGGGCAGCGCGTCGCGCCCACCGACCACGTCCGGTCGCGCTCCCGACCGCGGGCCAGACGGCGCCAGGGTCACGGCCGGCACGACGTGCCCAGCCGAACCAACCGACCCAGCCGAACCGGATGACCCGGGTAACCCGGCGGCTCCGGCCGAGCCGCCCCCGGCCGCCACCGCGGCGAGGAACACCACCGCGGCGACACCAACCCGCCAGCCCCCTGCTTGAGCCATTCGACCCCTCCCCTACTGGTCCGTACGGCGCTGTCCGGACAGGCTGAAGGCTAGATCGTTCGGCCAGTCAACGCTAACCCTTGAGGAGCAGCAACCATAAGATTGCCCGTTGGGGAGCCGGTCAGGCGCTCTGGGGCAACCGCCCAGCCGGCGGGTGGCCTGCCGGGTGACCCGACCCGCGTGACCGGTGGCACGTCCGGCACGTCTGACGTCCGGCACGTCCGGTATATCCGGCAACTGCCGGGGTGCCCGGTGTCTGACTGCTTCCCGGCCCGGTACCCGCCCGCCGCCGGCCGGAAACGGAGGGTGCGATGTCGGTCGGCACGGACGGTGGTGACTTCGCCGAACACGGGCTGTCCACCGACGAGGTGCTCGACCGGGTCCGCTCGGGACGGACCAACGACGTGCCGGCCCGGCCCAGCCGGAGCACCGCGGCGATCCTGCGAGCCAACGTGTTCACCAGGTTCAACGCGCTGATCGGCACCCTGTTCGCGGTCATCCTGCTGGTCGGGCCGGTGCAGGACTCGCTGTTCGGCTTCGTCATCCTGGCCAACACCGGCATCGGCATCGTGCAGGAGCTGCGCGCCAAGCGCACCCTGGACCGCCTGGCCGTACTCGGCGCGGCCACCGCCCGGGCCCGCCGGGACGGGCGGGTGGTCGAACTGGCCCCGCCGCGGGTGGTGCTGGACGACGCCCTGGTGCTCGGCCCCGGCGATCGGATCGTGGTCGACGGGGTGTTGCTGCGGGCGGACGACCTAGAGGTGGACGAGTCGCTGCTGACCGGTGAGGCCGACCCGGTGTCCAAGCGCCCCGGCGACCAGGTGCGTTCGGGCAGCTTCGCGGTCGCCGGCACCGGCGTGTACCGGGCCACCCGGGTGGGTGCCGACGCCTACGCCGCCACCCTGGCCGCCGAGGCCAGCCGCTTCACCCTGGTGCACTCCGAACTGCGCACCGGCATCAACCGGTTCCTGGCCATCATCACCTGGCTGATCGTGCCCACCGCGGCGCTGCTGGCGGCAACCCAGTTCACCGACCAGGCGTCCTGGCGGGACGCGGTGCGCGGCACCGTGGCCGGCGTGGTCACCATGGTGCCCGAGGGACTGGTGCTGCTGACCAGCATCGCGTTCGCGGTCGGGGTGATCCGGCTCGGCCGGCGGGCATGCCTGGTGCAGGAACTGCCCGCCATCGAGGGGCTGGCCCGGGTGGACGTGGTGTGCGCGGACAAGACCGGCACCCTGACCGAACCCGGTATCGCCCTGCGCGGACTGCGCGCGTGCCGCGGAACCGACCCAGCCGGGCTGGGCCAGGTGCTGGCCGCGCTGGCCGCCGCCGACCCGCGCCCGAACGCCAGCCTCCGGGCCGTTGCCGAGTCCTACCCGGACGATCCACACTGGACGACTACGGAACTGGTGCCGTTCGCCTCGGCCCGCGGCTGGAGCGGAGCCGCGTTCGACCGGCACGGTGGATGGGTGCTGGGCGCGCCCGAGGTGCTACTGGACGGCGCGACCGGCCGTGCCGGCTCCGACGGAACCGACGGAACCGACGGGGCGGCCGAGGTGCTGCGCGCGGCCGGGGAACTGGCCGGCCAGGGGCTGCGGGTGCTGCTGCTGGGCCGGGCCGCCGGATCGCTGCGCGCACCAGGCGCCCCCGGACCGGTACAGCCGGCCGCGCTGGTGCTGCTCGAACAGGTGGTGCGCCCGGACGCGGCCGGCACGCTGCGCTACTTCGCCGACCAGGGCGTGCGGGTGAAGGTCGTCTCCGGGGACAACGCCGGCACGGTCGGCGCGATCGCCCGGCGGCTGGACCTGCCCGGCGCCGGGGATCCGGTGGACGCCGGCACGCTGCCCGGCGACGGGCCGGAACTGGCCGGTGAAATGGACCGGTGGCACGTGTTCGGCCGGGTCACCCCGCCGGGGAAGCGGTCCATGGTGCGCGCGCTGCGGGCCGCCGGGCACACCGTGGCGATGACCGGCGACGGGGTCAACGACGTGCTGGCGCTCAAGGACGCCGACATCGGGGTGGCCATGGGCAGCGGCAGCGACGCCACCCGCGCGGTGGCCCAGATCGTGCTGCTGGACGACCGGTTCGCCACCCTGCCGGTGGTGGTCGCCGAGGGGCGCCGGGTGATCGGCAACGTCGAACGGGTCGCCGGGCTGTTCCTGACCAAGACGGTGTACGCGATGCTGCTGGCGCTGACCGTGGGCGCGCTGCGGCTGCCGTTCCCGTTCCTGCCCCGCCATCTGACCCTGGTGGGCGCGTTGACCATCGGGGTGCCGGCGTTCTTCCTGGCGCTGGCGCCGAACACCGAGCGGGCCCGCACCGGCATGGTGCCCAGGGTGCTGCGGTTCGCCATTCCGGCCGGCACGGTCGCCGCGGGTGCGTCCTTCGCCGCCTACGACCTGACCCGCCGACACGCCGACACCCTCGCCCAGGACCGGGCGGCGGCGACCATCGCGCTGGCGGTGGCGGCGTTCGGTGTGCTGACCGCGCTGGCCCGGCCGATGACGTGGTGGAAGTACCTGCTGGTCGGCGGCATGATGGCCGGGTTCGCCGTGGTGTTCGCGGTACCGGTGTTGCGGCGGTTCTTCGCGCTGCCGCTGCCCGATCCGCGGCACCGGGTGACCGCGCTGGTCGCCGGTGCCCTCGGGTGGCTGGCGGTGGATCTGGTCGCCCGCCTCACCCGGGGTCGCCGACGGGCGAGCTGACCGACACGGCGCGGCGACGGGCCAGCCCGACCCCGACCAGCACCACGGCCATGCCGGCCACCACGTGCGCGGTGAGCGGTTCCCCCAGCGCGAGCGCGCCCAGGATCACCGCCACCACCGGCAGCAGGTAGGCCACCGTGGAGGTGGCGGTGGCGCCCTCGTCTGCGATCAGCCGGTAGTTCAGCGCGAACGTGACGCCGGTGCAGATCACGCCCAGCAGCACCACGGCGATCACCGAGTCGGCCCGCAGGGTGGGCTCGGACCGGCCGGCCACCGGCGTGACCAGCAACATCAGCACGCTGCCGGCGGCCAGTTGGCTGGACGAGAGCACGATCGGGGCCAGCTCCCGGCCGGCCAGGTACCGGTCCATGTACACGTAGCTGACCCCGTAGGCGGCGCCGGCGACCAGGCATGCCAACGCCCCCACGGTGGACGCGGTGGTGCCGCCCCGCCACGGGCTGAAGATCAGCAGCACCCCGCCGAAGCCCAGCACCAGGCCGAGTACCCGGGCCGCGGAGACCTCCCGCTCGTGCCGCACCGCCAGCGCGATCGCGAACGTCCACAGTGGAGTCGTACCGTTCAGCACGCCGGCCAGGCCGGAGCCGACCCGCTGCTCGCCGATGGCGAAGAGCAGGAACGGGGCCACGTTGGACACCACCGCCGCGCCCAGCAGGTATCCCCACAGCGCCGGCCGCCGGGGCAGCCGGTGGCCGGAGATCCGGACCAGCACCAGCAGCACGGCCGCGCCCAGCACGATCCGGCCGGCCACGATCTGCACCGGGGTGAACCCGCGCAGAGCCAACTTGATCCACAGGAAGCTGGAACCCCAGCACAGGGCCAGCAGCCCCAGCCGGAACACGCTCCCTCGTCTCATCTCGCTCAGACCCTCCCACACCAACACCGTCGGGTGCGCCGGATCCCCAGGCCGGCCGGCCGAACCGTGGGCGCCCGGGACGGTGGGCAGGGTCACTCCCGTCCCCGTCCCGTTTCGGACAGTAGGATCCGAGATACGGAAAAGATGAAAAGCGGTGCCCAGGCGGGCCGCGGCGGCAGCCGGCGGTCCGGCCGGACGCACCGGCCATACACTCCACCGGTTGGATCCGGACGCGGAGGATGAGATGGCGGAGCGGGCCAAGCCGGGCGCGCCGGGTGGCGTCCAGTCGGTGGAACGCGCGTTCGGGCTGCTCGAACTGATGGCCGACGCCGGTGGATCCCAGGGGCTGTCCCAACTGTGCGCCGCCTCCGACCTGCCGCTACCCACGGTGCACCGGCTGATGCGGACCCTGGTCGGCTGCGGCTACGTCCGCCAGGAGCCCTCCCGCCGGTACTCCCTGGGCCCCCGGCTGATCCGGCTGGGCGAGATCGCCGGCCGGATGTTCGGCACCTGGGCGCAGCCGCACCTGGCCCGGCTGGTGGAGCTGACCGGCGAGACGGCCAACCTGGCCATGCTCGATGGCGACACCGTGGTGTACCTGGTCCAGGCGCCCGGCCGGCACTCGATGCGCATGTTCACCGAGCCGGGCCGGCGGGTCGACCCGCACTGCACCGCCGTCGGCAAGGCGCTGCTGGCCCAACTTCCGACCAAGGAGGTGCGCTCGATCATCGGCCGGAACGGGCTGCGCCAGCACACCCCGACCACGATCACCGACCTGGCCACGCTGCTGGACCAGTTGGAGCGCATCCGCGAGCAGGGTTTCGCCGTGGACGAGGGCGAGCAGGAGGTCGGCGTGCGCTGCCTGGCCGTGGCGGTGCCACGGGCGCCGCGGGCGCCGGCCCAGACCGCGGTGTCGGTGTCCGGCCCGCAGGCTCGGCTCACCCAGGAGAGCGTGGGGCGGATCGTCCCGGTGCTGGCCGGCGTCGCGGGCGAGCTGGCCGCCGACTTCACCGAGTCCACCCACGCCCCGACGCCGGCTTCCTGACCCCCCGGTGGCGGCGCCGCCCGGCACGGCCCCGCGCCCATGACACCCGGCGGTCAGTCGGCCTCGTCGTAGAGTTCGACCTGGGCAGTGCCCCGCACCCCGGCGGCGTCCATCGCCTCGCGCAGGGCGACGCTCTCCACGAACGCCTCGGCCTCCGACAGGGTGCGGAACCGGTGCATGACCAGCAGTTCGTTGGGATCCTCACGGCCTCGGAACACTGCCCTGGAGACCACCCCGCTGGCGGCCTGTACCGCGGCGAAGTCGTCGTACACCTGGCGCCACGTCGCGTAGTCGGCGACCCGGTGGCGCACGAACGCGGTTGCCATCTGGTTCTCCTGCCCGGCTGGTCCCCGACGGACCGGGGCCCGGCCCAAGCGTCTCCCGGCCGCCGGCACCGGTCAAAACATCGCGCCCGGCTCGACCGGCTTGCCGGCTGAAGTCTGGATCGGCAGGTTTCCCGGTACCGGCGAGGACCACGACACCTGGTTAGTTGGTAAGTCCATTGCCTGACGGAGGCATCGATGCGCTTCGCCGGTACGCCCGTGAGCCGGATGCCCACGCACTGGCCGGGACGCCGGCGGGTGTGCCGCGTCGAACGGGACGCTGACGACCGGCTATACTTCGCTGGTTTGGACTATTGGTTGGTCTATTGGCCTGCCCGGCGGATCGACACCGTGAACCGCCGACCGAGCCCGGGGAGGATGACCGCCATGCCCGGGGTTCCCGGTGACGACGCGAACGGCACGGCGGCTCCCCGCCGACCGCGCGACGACGGCGACATGTTCAAGGCGGTGTCCCTGAACCGCGTCTCGCAGGCCATCGTGGAACAGATCCGGCTGCTGCTGCGGCAGGGCCGGCTGCGTCCCGGCGACCGGCTGCCCAGCGAACGGGAACTGTGCGAACGGTTCGGGGTCAGCCGGGTCACCGTCCGCGAGGCCCTGCGGGTGCTGGAGGCCGGCGGGCTGATCGAGATCCGGGTCGGGGCGCGCGGCGGCGCGTTCGTCACCACCCCCACGTCCCGCAAGATCGGCGAGGGGCTGGCCGACCTGCTCAACCTCTCGCCGCTGACCGCGGCCGAGGTCACCGAGGCCCGCCAGGTCTTCGAACTGGGCATCGTGCCGCTGGTGGTGGAGCGCGCCACCGCCGAGGACATCGCCACCCTGCGGGAGATGACCACCACCCACCAGCAGGCGCTCGAACGCGGCGAGTACACCATGAGCATGTCCGCGGACTTCCACGCCCGGGTGGCCGCCTGCACCCACAACGCGGCCATCGAGATGCTGGTGCAGTCCTTCCACGGACCGCTGCTGATGTCCCTGCTGGAGGCCCAGGTGGTCGCCCCGCTGATGGGGCACCGCGGGTCCGGGGAACACCGCGAGTTCATCGAGGCGGTCGCCGCCCGGGACGTGCACCGGGCCCGGGAGATCATGCGCGAACACCTGCAACGCACCGCCAACCGGGTCGGCACCGTCACCGGCGAGAGCTGACCCATCCGCCACACCGTCGTGGCCGCCTCCGAGACGTCCGGTGCCTGGGCCGGTGGTGCTGGGCCGCGCCGGGCGGGTGGCGACCGGCCGGTTGTGGCCGGCGGGTGGCGGTCGGGGCCGAGCGGGAAGGGGGTCACGCGGCGTGCGGAACGCGTCCGACCGGAAGGTGGCCGGGGCCGGCGGCATGCAGGGCTGGCCTATGGTCACCGCGGTGGTGCTGGCCGTGTTCTCACTGGTGCCGGTGTTCCTGACCAGCGCGCTGGCGCCACGGATCCGGGCGGACTTCCCGCTGACCGAGGGGCACCTGGGCATCGCGGTCAGCGCGTTCTTCGCCGCCTCGGCGGTCGGCAACCTGGGCCTCGGGCCGGTCGCCGATCGGTTCGGCGGGATACGGGTGCTGCGGCTGTTCAGCCTGCCGTCCGGATGCGCGCTGGGCTTCGTCGCCGTGGGTGCGCGTTCGTGGGTCCCGCTGGCGGTGGCGCTGGCCGTGGCCGGGCTCGGGAACGGCGGCGTGCAGACCGCGGCCAACGAGATCCTGGTGCACAGCGTCAGCGTCGCCCGGCAGGGCTTCGCATTCGGGGTGAAGCAGGCGGCCATCCCGGCGGCCACCCTGCTCGCCGGCCTGGCCGTGCCGGCGGTCGGCGCCAGCGTCGGCTGGCGGTGGGCGTTCGCCGGAGCGGCGGC
>DASULA010000184.1:0-17384 GCA_036278435.1 Mycobacteriales bacterium
CCTCAGTACGCCACGATGCGGTTGCGGCCGGCGTGTTTGGCCGTGTAAAGGCGGCGGTCGGCCACCGACAGGGCCCGCTCGGAGCTGCTCTCCTGGGCCACCCCGCCGCTGATCGTCACGCTCAACCCGATCCGCACCCCGGACCAGTCGGTGTTGGCCACGGCCCGGCGCACCCGCTCGCACACCGCCGCGGCCTCGGCCAGCGAGGTGGCCGGCATCACCATGCCGAACTCCTCCCCGCCGTAGCGGCCGACCAGGTCACCGTGCCGCACCACCGCGGCCATCAGCCGGCCCACCCGGCGCAGCACCTCGTCGCCGACCAGGTGTGAGAAGCCGTCGTTGACCAGCTTGAACCGGTCCAGGTCGAGCAGTGCCACGCTGACCGGTGCCCGGTCGGTCCGGTTCACGATGTCGGCCAGCCACTCGTCGAAAGCCAACCGGTTGGGCAGGCCGGTCAGCGCGTCCCGGCGGACCTGGTGGCCGAGCGCCTTGGCCCGGTTGCTCAGCTCGTCGAACTCGCACACCAGCTCGTGGTGTTCCCGGCGGATTCGGGTGGACTCCCTGTCCACCTCGGCCTGTTCCATCATCATGGCCGCGAACAGTGCCCTGGTGTGCACCTCCGAGCCGCGGACCTTCCGCTCCACCTCGTGGTACGCCTTGTGCTGCTCCAACGCCGCGGCGGTGTCGCCGGTGCGCTCGTAGGCGTCGGCCAGTGCCAGGTGCATCTTGGGCACGTGCTCGAAGGACCTGTGCTCCAGCACCAGCCGGAGCCCCTCGCGCAACCAGCGCAGCGCCGTGCCCGGCTCGCCCAGCCGCAGCCAGGAGTCGCCGAGGTTGTAGTAGAGCAGGCCGACCAGCACCGGGTTGAGATCGTCGGTGCCCCCGGCCAGCACGTCCTCGATCCGGGCGATGGCCTGCCGCTCGGCGCCGACGAAGCGCAGCACGTGCGCGGTGTTGTTGACCAGCGTCACCTCGGCGATGCGGTCACCCAACCCGCGGACCAGTGGCCGGGCCTGGTCGTACCAGGCGATCGCCTTGGCACCGACCTCGTCGCCGGGCAGGCCGAGTGACCCCAGGCGTTCCAGCTCGCCGGCGTGCACGTTCCCCAGGTTGCGCAGGGCGGCGGCCTCGGCCGCGGTGTCCTCCCGTACCCGGGCCAGGTCCAGGGCCCGCTCGGCGAACCTGGTGGCCCGGTCTGGTTCGTCCAGCCGGCCGTAGAGCCGCGCCAGCCCCAGGTACGCCTCGCACTCGACCTCGCTGTCCCCGCCGGCCTGCTCGGCCAGGGTCAACGCCCGCACCATCCGGTCGATCGCGGCGATCGGGTCGGCCAGGTGGGCCTGTACCAGGCCGGTCGCCACCGACACCAGCGCCTGTAAGCGCAGGTCGCCGGCCTCCTCGGCGTGTTCCAACGCGGTGCTGAACCGCTCGAAGGCGGCCCGGTGGTCGTCGTGCCGGAACGACACCATGCCGCAGGCGTGCAATGCCAGCGCCCGACTGCGGTGGTCCCCGGCGAACTCGGCGAACCGGCGGGCCTGCCCGGCCGCCTCCTCGGCGTCGGCGAGCCGACCCACCGAGGCGAGGTGTCGTGCCCACACGGCGGCGACCATCACCCGGGCGGCCTCGTCGCGCGTGTCGGACAGGGCCTCGGCCAGTGACCCGGCGAGCTGTTTCACACCTTCGCCCACATCTGCAAGGTAACGAACACCAGACCGGAGCGCCGCTTCTAGTGCAATACCCGTAGCGTCGACTAGATCACAATGGGTCACAACATGTCACAGCATCCGCCGCCAGCTCGACACTGAATCGACCACTGGATCGAATCACTGTGGCGGATCGCCGGGCGGCGGCCGTATCCCCACCGGCCGCCATCCCGGGATCGTCTGTGGTCCCCGGCCGTCAGCTCACCGGGACGTTCGTGGACACGTTCGACTCGTCGAACTCCGACGTGCGCACCTTGATCGTGAGCTTCCACCGGCCCGCCACCGGCAGGGTGACCGCGCTGCCGGTGTACTGGCCGACGCCGCCGTGGGTCAGCGTGACCGGCAGCGGGCCGAGCTTGTTCGCCGGCAGGGTGAATTGGGCGGTGACGCCGGTCACGTCATGGCTGGTGCCCTTGGCGTCCTTGACCGTGATGACCAGGGTGTTGTCCCCGGAACGGGCCGGGGACAGGCTGACCTGCACCGACCCGGCGCTCTTGTCGGGCATCGGGATCGTCTTGGCGAACGGCAGTGTCTGGGTCTGCTGGGCGGTGGTCGGGGCCGCCTCGAACGCGCCCGCGACCTGGCCGGGCGGGGTCGCCACCAGCACGGCGGTGAGCGCGAGCACACCGACCACCACGCCGACCTCCAGCCGTACCGACTGGCGCAGCGCACCCAGCGCGACCCGGTCGCCCTCCTCCTGCTCGCGCTGGACCTTCCGGGAGGGGGTCCTGGGCTCCTCCGCGGACGCCGGCCCGTCCGGCCCGGTCGCCTTGGTGGTGGCGGCGGCCTTGGCTGACTTCCCCGGCTTGGTGGACGACTTGGCCGAGCTGGCGGACTTACCAGACTTACCAGACTTGGTTGACTTGGTTGACTTGGTTGACTTCGTCGCTGGCGTGGACGAACCCGGGGTCTTCTTCGGGCGTGGCGGGGCCTGCGCCGCGGACGCCCTCAGCACCGGCACCACGTAACGGCGCTGCACGGTGGACCGGGACATCGCGGCCAGCGCCATCACCACGCCGAACGCGGCCAGCTTGAAGATGAGCAACTTGCCGTACTCCGTGCCGGCCAGCGCGCTGAGGCTGCGTACCTCCCGCCAGGCGGCGTAGACACCGGTGACCACCAGCACCCCCACCGCGATCATCGCGGTGAGGGAGAACCGGGGCAGCGCGCGGGCGGCCTCGGCCAGCACGGCCCGGCTCCGCGGCAGCACGCACCCGGTGAGCAGGACCAGTCCGCCGACCCACACCGACATCGCCGACAGGTGTGCCACGTCGGCGACCACGGCGAGCGGCGCCTGGTCGCCGACGTGCGCGTGCCCCATCCACGCCCAGGTGGCCACGAACGGGATCCCCACGGCGAGCAGCATGCCCAGCCGCCCGCGCCCGATCCGGTCGCCGGCGGTGTCCCCGCCGACCACACCGGCCGTAGCGTCGGCGGGGTCGCCGCCCCCGGCGGGCCCGGCGGCGGTGAACAACCACGGCAGCAGCGCGCCGATCACCCCGAGCAGCCCGAGCCGGACCAGCAGCGCGATACCGAAGTCGGTGCTCACCGTGGCGCCGAGCAGGGACGGGCTGAACACGTTCGCGATCGACGAGCCGTTGGTGTTCGGTCCCTGGACCAGAAACGAGCCGACCGCGCCGGCCACCGAGGCGATCCAGCCGGCCCGCACGATCCGGCGGGCCCGTTGGTCACGACGGCCGGCCGGCCAGCACACCACCCGGAAGAAGGCCCCGCCGACCAGCAGGGCCAGACCGGCGTAGGCGCCCCAGCGGAACAGCCAGAACGCGTCGGTGACCGCGCTGGCCGCGCCGGAACTCTCCGACGGGCCGGTCAGCGGGGCCGCGGTGGCATTGCCCAGGCTGAACACGAACGCACCGTTGACCGGATGCGAGTCGGCCGAGACGACCCGCCAGTTCACCGTGTAGACGCCGTCGGGCAGCCCCTTGTCGACCGGTATCCGCACCGTGTCGCCGTTGACCTTGGGTTCCGCCTTGTTTCGCCGCTGCCCGGCACGGTCGAGCACCTGGATACCGTTGCGGATCAAGGAGACGTGTTCGCTGAAGGTCATGGTGACCACCGGCGGCGCGGCGGCCAGGTGCTGGCCGTTCGTCGGGCTGGTGGACTCCAGCGCGGCGTGCGCGTAGGCCGCCGGCGCGAACGCCAGCAACCACCCCCCGAGCATTGCCGCGACGACGAGAACGCGTGAGGTGCGGATACCGGCCATCGTCCCTTCTCACCGCCTGTGCCCGTGGAGCGCGGGCGGCGCTCCACGGGCGTATCAGTTGTGGTGGGAGGCCCCCGAGGCTCCGCCCGTTCCTCAGGGGCCTCCCGGTTTCGGTGGTGTCAGCTCAACTGCACCGGTCCGCTGGGATCGGATCCAGACCCGGTGGGTCCGGCGAACGGGAACGGCAGGACACGGAAGATGCCCCACAGTCCGGCCCGGTTGAACGCCTCCCGGCCATCGCCGTACATGAAGTCGCCGACCGAATGGGTGGTACCACCGGCACCGCCCACCAGTTCGGCGTCCATGGTCTCTCCCGCGGTCATCGCCCTGGCGGTGAGAAGCTGCGAACGGTGGTCGTTCGCGTCGTCCCACATGTAGGGCTCCCACGGGAACTCATGCCCGCCGATGACAAACGTGTGGTACTGGTTGCTGGCACCGATGGCCACCCGGAACACCACGGGATCACCCGGGTAGGACCGGAACAGCGGTGTCTCCGGCACCCCGTGCTTGTCGTTGTAGGCGTTCGCGTAGTCCCGGCTGCCATCGCCGGGGCTGCTGCTGATCGCCGAACCGATCCGCTCGGGTATAGGCGCGCTGTGGTAGTTCAGCACGCTGAACCCGGGCTGCTGGCCCTTGACCAGACCGGGCACCACCGCGGTGCCGCCCAGCGTCACCGGGTTACCGTCGTCGTCGTCGTTCTCCCCCCGGATACCGGCGGTACTCACCTCGCTGGTGCCGGCGACGGTGTCCCAGTACGGGATGATGCTGCGCCCCACCTGCTGGTCGGTGCTGGTCATCATCACCGAGAACTCCCGGAAGCTCCTGCCGAACGGCACGATGATCGCGGCGGCCGTGCTGGTCGCGTTGGCGCCCAGGAACGTGCCGGTCTCGTTGTCCAGCCAGAACGAGCCCTTGGGCTCGGTGATGAGTTCCCCGTACGCGCCGTGCATCATCGCGGCCTCGCTGCCGAGGTCCTCGAAGATGGACGTGCCCAACTGGCGGTCCGCGTAGTAGGTGTAGGTGCGCTGGCCACCGATCGGCACGGTGGTGTCGGGGTTGAACCCAACCGCCGCCCCGCCGGACTGCTGCGGGTTGCTCAGCAGCTTGGCCAGGTCGAAACCAGCCCTCGTCCCGCCGTACAACGAGCCGGGGGTGATCTCGTTGTGCAAGGTCACGTTCACACAGTCCCCGATATCGGCACGCAATACCAGTGGTTCGAGTGGCTTTGTCCCAGCCTTTATCCCGGCGACGTCAGAAGTTAACGCGTAGATAACACCGTTGGCGTCATCCGCTGGGAGCGGGCCGGTCGCGTTCGCCGGAGCCGACTGGATCGTCGTGTTGAAGATGGAGACGTCGTAGCTCCTGGTCCGCGAACTGGACGGGCAGGGGTTCAGCGTGACGTCGTCCTGCGGCCCTGGCGGGGCCGGGTTCTGCCCGGTGAACGTCTGCCTCGGGAAGCCGCCGGACGCCGGTGGTGCCGGCCGGTCCGGCAACGGTGCCAGATCGGGCTGGCGGCTGCCGTAGACCCGGAAGATGCCCCAGGCCCCGCTCTCCAACGCGAAGTTGCGGGTGCTGTAGTAGAGGTAGTCCCCGGGGATGTGCTTCGGGCCGCCGGCCCCGCCGTCCAACACGTAGTCGAACCGCTCGGACACGCCGGTGGTGCCGGCGTCCATCAGTTCGCCGTCGCCGTTGAACCGTTCCCGCCGGAAGCGGTGACCCTGGATCTTCAGTGCCTCCACCCGCTCGACGGTGCCGACCGTGCGGATCACGACCGGGTCGCCGGCGTAGGCGCGTAGCAGATCGGTCTTCGGGTCGCCGTACTTGGCCGAGGAGAACACGTACGGGTCAGTGGTGGCGATGGTCTGCGGGGTGGACTTGAGCTGGCCGGTGGCCGGGTCGAGGTAGTCGTTGCGGCAGACCCCACCGTCCCAGGCGGTGCCGGTGGGCGAGGTTCTGTCGTCGACGGTGTCCGCCCGCGGCACCCGTTCGCCGATCGGCTCGGCCCGCATGTTGATGTTGCCCTCTTCACACTCCTGTCCGAAGTTGAACGGCAGCAGGGACTGTTGGTTCGATCCGGGCGGTGGCCCGCCCAGTTCCGGTCGCCCGCGTCTGCCGTTGCTCAGGAAGAGCATGAACTCCCGGAAGCTCCCCTTCTGGCCGAAGCCCGCCGAGCCGTCGGTGTTCACGATGTCGACCTCGTTGCCACTGCGGACCTGCTTGGAGTGGTCGGACGGGTCGAGGTACACCGAACCCTTCGGCTCGATGATGTGCGCACCGAACAGGCCGTGCGCCCACGAGGTGATGGCATCGACGTGGTCGTGCCAGAACACCGTGCCGGAGTCCACGTCGGAGTACCACCGGTACTGCACGAACTCGGTGCCGGTGGGTTCACCGGCGGCGTGTGCCTGGGCCAGCGGGTGGTCCAGGGTGACGGTCCCGGCGACCGGGTCGAACGAGGTCACCGTGCGGATCTCGATGTCCGCCCGGCCCTCACCGACCGCGATGGACACCCCGTTGTGTGTTCGCAGGAAGTCCGTGCCGGCCACCGGGATGGTGGTCGCTCCGGCCGGGACGGCCTGCGCCAGGGTGGTGTTGCCGGTGCCCGCGTCGGTGCGCACCGACTGCTCGTAGGACGCGCCGGTGATGACACCGTCGGACGCCTGCGGGTCGAACTGGATGAAGTGCGAGTGCATGTTGACCTTGAGCTGCTGACTCGTGTCCATCTCGTTGGTCAGCGTGATCGCGACACAGTCGCCGACGTTGGACCGGATGGCCAACGGCTCGGCCGCCTTGGTGCCGTTGAGCAGGGCGTTCTTGTCCGCCGCCAGCACGAAGAACCGGCCGTTGGGGTCGGTCTCCTTGGGCGTCTCCTGCACCGCGACGCTGACCGCCACGATGTTGTACGTGCGCAGCGGCGCGCCGGTCGGGCACAACCCGTCCGGACGGGCCGTCGTGGCGGTGCTGCCCAGCCACGGTGTGCCGCCGTGCCCGTTCGGTGAGAACGGCGGGCGGTCACCCAGGTGGGGTTGGAGCATCGGCCAGGCGTACCGGCCGTTGGTCGGGTCGAACATGATCGGATCCCGGGTGCCGGGATGCGGTGCTGTGTAGTTCGCCCAACTGAGGGTGTCCTCCGGCTCGTTCAGGTAGACCGGCGCGCTCGGCGTGCCGCCGACCGCCCAGTCCATGACCGTCCCGTCGTCGTCGCCGGGGCGGGCCGGGTCGACCCCTCCGGTGTGCTGACCCTGCGGCGGGAGCTGGCCCTTCACCCAGTCGGCCAGGGTGACCTGGTTGGGTCCGGGGTTGGACAGCACGATCGTCTTGCCCTCGAACGTCTTGCCGATCAGTTGGTCCGAGGTGACCGCCGCCGGCGGACCGGAGGCGTCGGGTAGCGGCGCCACATTGGGTTGTCTGGTGTCGAACACCCGCCAGAAGCCCCACATGCCGGCGATGTAGTGCTGGGCGATGTGGCAGTGGTAGAGGAAGTCACCGGCGGCCTGCTGGCAGCCACCCGCGCCACAGGAGTGCTCCAGGTTGTACGACTCGTCCGGACCGATGGTCTGCGAGTCGAGCTGGATGGTGTTCTGCGGCCCGAAGTTGTCCTTCTGCAGGCCGGTGGCGAACGCCCCCGGGTCGATGGCCGCCGGGTTGGCCGGCCACCGGTCGCCGCCGCCGTGCAGGTGGTGCACGTGCAGTTGCTCCGAACCCGGGTGCATCAGCCGGGTCTTGGTCGGCTCACCAAGGTACGACTGGGGCATCGGGGTGGCCGGGTCACCGAAGGTGTAGGTGGCGTAGCCCAGCGACTTCTTGCTCTTCACCATCGGGTCGAGCAGAGAGGCCGGCAGGTTCGGATGCGCGATGTTGCCGATCTCCTGCATCCGGCGCCAGAACGGCTCGCTGCGGTAGTTGATCGCCCGGCTGCCCGGCCGGTAGGACTCCGAACCGCCGGCGTCCTTGTTGGTGTCGGTGGGCA
Organism: Mycobacteriales bacterium; assembly: GCA_036278435.1. Taxonomy (GTDB): domain Bacteria; phylum Actinomycetota; class Actinomycetes; order Mycobacteriales; family DASULA01; genus DASULA01. Next base: position 7,895 of record DASULA010000184.1, read on the forward strand.
GGCCGGCGTCCAGCATCGGACCGGGCGCGCCCAGCCCGTCCCCGGTCGGCGGCAGGATCGCCGGCTTGAGCGGGTCGTCGACCGGCCGGCGCAGGTTGAAGTTCTCGTCGCCGATCGAGTGGTACATGATCGCGAACTCGCGGAACGACGGCCCGGAAGCCGGCCGGATCATCGCCTGCCAACTGCTGAAGTTGGCGTCGTTGGTGTGGTCGGTGCCGGTCTCGGTGTCGAACCACTCCGCCCCGGCCTGCTCGGCGATGATCGCGCCGAACAGCCCGTGCGCGGTGAGCTCACGGGCGTCTCCACCGCTGTGGAAGACCTTGCCACCCTCCCCGGCCAGCGGGTCGAGGTAGAACTGGTAGGTGTTGGTCCCACCTGGCGGCGTCATCCGGCTGGTGGGGTTCTCGCCCACCGAGTTGCCGCCGTCGTTGATGTCGTAGGCCAGGCCCTGCGGGTCGATGGAGACCGCAGGGGTCACCGGGTTGCCCGCGGCGTCGGTCATCAGTTCCTGGCCGATCGGCCGGGCACTGCCCCGGGCGCCGTGCACCAGGTTGTTGGCGAAGTGGATGACGACGCACTCCCCGAGCCGGGCCCTCAGCACCAGCGGCTGGATCGGGTCCTCGGCCAGGCCGTGCGACACCTTGCCGGTGGGCGCGGTCGGGATGGTGCCGTCCTCGGCGTTGTGGCCGGTGGTGGCCTTCTCGAACGCCCGGATGGCCGGCACCTTGCTGGCCAGGGCGTACATGAACCCGAACGGGTCGTGGTCGCCGGTGCGGTCGATCGCGATGTCGACGTTGATGGCCACCACGTTGTAGGTCCGCTTGGGCACGCTGGTACTGCGGCACCCTCCGGTGCTGGTGGCAGCGGTGCTGTGCCCGTCCGGCTTGGCGGTGCTGCCGGCGGCGGCCTGCGCGGGCGACCCGGTGGTGCTGGTCATCACGATGGCGGTGACCGCCGCGATCCCCACGGTCCCGGCCCGCCGGACCCGGTCGGACAACCCGCGCGTCCCCACCGGGGACAGGAACAGGCCCACGGTCAGCAGCGCGAGTACGAACGCGGCCGGTTCTGCGACCAGCGCGTACTTCACCCCGTATCGGAGCAGTCCGACCAGTCCGGAGCCGAGCGCGGCCTCGTGCTGGGCGTGGTCGTCGCCGGTGTACACCAGCGTCTGCGCCCATGCCTGTACGGCCACCAGCGGGATGACCAGGGCCGAGAACAGCAGCGAGACCACGGCCGCGTACGTGCCGTGCTGTGGCCACGTCTCGGCCCGGCTGGCCAACCGGTCGGCCACCCACACCGCGAGAGCCGCGAACGGCACCGCGAGCATGACGTCCAGCAGCAGGTACTGGACCTGGTCACCCAGGGTGCTCTGCTGGCGCAGGAAGTAGGTGTTGAGGAACTGCTGCCAGGTCATCACCCCGGCCGACAGGACCAACACCAGTACCGCGGCTCTGGTGAACCGGTTGCTCTGGCTGCTCTGGCTGGTCTTGGGCCCGCCGACGCCCGGCGGGCTGGTACACTTGTTTCTCCGTATTGGATCCAAATGCATGTGCTGACTCCTAGGGAGTTACTGCCGACATCGACGGCATTGGCCCAGCGGACGCGCGGCAACGCGCATCCACCCTCGGCACATCGGATCCGCGGATAGGTGGGGCGTCCCCTTTTTCTCCTTTTCCGGTCGTCCCACCGACTCCGCATCCGCTGTGCCTGGGCCTGGCGACCCGGCCGGAGCCGTGAGTCACCCGACACTGGCACTCCCAGCTACCTGGCTCACCTCTGGTTCGCCAGGTGCTGTCGCGGCTGGCTACTCGATAGGCGACCTCCGAGGATCGGCGGGTGGTGGCGCGGATGCGCCGGTTCAGGGTGGCGTGGGGACCCGGGTCGTGGCGGGCGGTCTCCTAGTGGTGGTGGTGGGTGGCCGCCGTTCCGCCGGGCACCAGCAACAGGCGGGCCGTGTCACCGCCGCGTCGCCACCGCAGGTACAGCGGAGGGTCCTGCTTGGTTGGCGGTTTGAGATCGAAGAAGAGCTTGCCGTCCACGGCGTTGGCGGGATTGATCCGCTTGAGCCCGCCGAACGTGTCGCCCTGGAGCTTCCAGCCCGCATCGCCCTTGCCACCGCCGCCGAGCCGGAACTCGCCGGTGGTGTTCAGCGAGCGGGCCGAGCTGCCGGGGTCGGACAGGGTGACCTGGATGTTCAGCCGCCCCTGGCCGTCGGCGGGCATGCCCGGCATCATCTGCGCGGGCATCTGGTAGCCGCCGGCGGTGGTGGGATCCAGGATGGTCGGGTCGCCGGTGTCGAACGGCACCCAACTCACGCTGTCGATCTGGACCGTCAGGCCGCCGAGCGAGATCGTGTCGGTGGCCAGCGGTGCCGAGCGGGCCCGCATCATGGCGGCCAGTTCGCCGGCGCCGAGCACGGTGACGACCAGCGCGGCGACAACGATGAGGACCATCCGGGGCCGCAACCGGGACCGCAGCCAGGCTCGCGCTCGGGCGAGCCGGCGCGGGCGCGCCGGGCGGGGTGGGGCTGGCCTGCGGGGAGCCAGCGTCTGTGTCGCCATCGCTCCGCACCTTCTCTGCTAGCCGGGTCGGCCGCGGATCAGGGCGGATGCTTCCATCGTGTAACTACTCTTGGTCGCAGGATTCTGGCATAGCGTGCGGACCCCATCAAGGCAAAGGCAACCCCCAGAATCCCCCACTACACGAACCCGCCACCCCCCTGACGTAAAGCCGACTTATAAGACAATCATCTCCGACACCTGAGGAGCCTCACCCACCTGGCTCCCAAAGCGGGTGTCCGTTCGGGCGACGGCACCGGGTTCGGGTGCCCTAACCGGCCCGGGGTTGCTTGGATGAACCGTCCGAGTGGGCTCGCGGAGGGTGCGGCCGGTGTGGGCACGGGTGCGGTGGTGGGTGGTGCTGGCCGGCGCCGCGGCTGGGGCGGCTGCCGGAGCGTCGGTGGCCGGGGCGGTGTTCGGCTCGGCGGTGCCGGCGGTGGCCGGCGGCGTGCTCGCGGCCGGGGCGGTGGCGGGGTGGCGGCCGTGAGCGCGGCGCTGGTCGACTCGGCCCGCACGGGCCTGGACCGGGAACGGAGCGAGCGGGCGGCCGTGCCGTCGCTGGTGCGCTACGCCGCGTCTGGACCGCCGCCGTTGGTCCGTGGGGTGACCGACCTGGTCGGGCTGGGCGTGCACCCGGCCGCACCGGGACCGGGCGGTGAGGGCGGGCCGGCCAGCCGGGTGCCACCGTACGTGCCGCGCGACGCCGACACCCGGTTACGTGCGGCGGTGGCCGCCGGCGGGCTGGTGCTGCTGGTCGGCGAGTCCACGGCGGGCAAGAGCCGGGCGGCGTTCGAGGCGGTGCGGGTGGTGTGCCCGGACCACCGGCTGGTGGTGCCGGCCCGGCCGGACGCGGTGGCCGACCTGCGGCCGGTGCTGGCCGGGGCGCGCCGGGCCGTGGTGTGGCTGGACGACCTGGAGCGCTACCTGGGCCCGGGCGGGCTGGACCTGACCGAGCTGACCGCCTGGCTGGCCAACCGGGACGCCGGCCAGGTGGTGGTGCTGGCTACCATCCGGTACCGGGAGCGCCAGCGGTACACCCGGGACGGCGCCGGCCCGGGGGTGTGGCGCGCCGCCCGGGAGGTGGTGGAGCAGGCCGCCGAGTTCGACCTGGACCGGGACTGGTCGCCCGGCGAGTTGGACCGGGCGGCCGGCTTCGGCGACGACCCGCGGATCAAGGGGGCGCTGCGCGCGGCCGACCGGTTCGGACTGGCCGAGGTCCTGGCCGCTGGCCCGGAGATCGCCCGTGCCTGGAAGGCGGCGTGGGCGCCGGGTGCGAACCCGCGCGGGGCGGCCCTGGTGGCCGCCGCGGTGGACGCCCGCCGCGCCGGCCTGGACACCCCGCTGCCCCGGGACCTGCTGATCGCCCTGCACGAGCACTACCTGGCCGAGCGGGGCGGGCCGCTGCTGCGGCCGGAGTCCGAGGCCGACGCGCTGGCCTGGGCCACGGCCCCGGTGTACGCGACCAGCAGCCCGCTGCTCCCGGCCGGCGACGAGCAGCACCGGGCGTTCCTGGCCTTCGACTACCTGCTGGACCTGCCCGCCCTGCCGTCGGTCCCCGAGGCGACCCACAGGTTGCTGGGGATGGACGACGTCAACCTGAACATCCGTTATTCGCCACGGATAAAACCATACGAGGCTGGCGATCCGGGCTTGGACCACGAGCCCGTACCCAGTTGGGGTATACCGGAGCAACTACGGCTATGCCTCCCTGCCGATCCGGGCTTGGACCACAAGCCCGACCCGCCGCCGGTCCCCGACTCCACCTGGACCACGCTGGTCGAACGCACCACCCCCGAGCAGGCGTACCGGGTCGGCCGGATGGCCCTGGACCAGCACCGCTACGGCTCCGCACTGACCGCATTTACTAGAGCCGCTGGCGCCGATGTGCCGCTCAGCCGCTACTACCTCGGCGTCATCCTTGGGGAGTGTGGTCACCCGGACCGTGCCCTCCTCCACCTCCGCCAATGCCTCACCCAAGACCAACACACCCTTGGCCCCGACCACCCCGACACCCTGATCACCCGCCACCAGATCGCCTACTACACAGGGAAAACTGGGGACACAATGGAGGCGCTCAGGCTGATGCGGGAGGTCTTCTCCGATGAACTACGGGTGTATGGCCCGGACCACCCATCCATTTTGACCACCAGATCCCAGATCGCCTACTACACAGGAAATACCGGGAACGCCGCCGAGGCACTGAACCTCTACCACCAACTCCTCGCCGACCGGGAGCGCATCCTCGGTCCCTACCACCCCCGCACCATGCGCACTCGTCGTCAGGTCGGGTACTGGAGCAAGCGGGCCGGCACCGAGCGGCGTCCCGAACCCAGATCGTGACGTGTCGCCGGGGCACGCCACGGATGGCCGCGTCACGCGGCGCGAACCGCGATGAGTTTGCGCGAACTGGTGTGCCGCCCGGATACTGCCTCGGGTAGCCGCCGCTCTTCGGAGCGGTTGGAAGTGAGCTCGGGAAGTTCCCGCCGGACGACGGGGTCCCGAGCTCGCGACATTTCTGGACCAGATCAGGTCGCGTCGAACGCGCCCGACCCTCCCAGCACACACGCCTCTGCCGGAGATGAAACCGATCATGAACTTGCGTGACGGCCGTCCAGCTCGCATACTGTCATCCAAGCCACCGTCTCTGTGGAGCGGTTGGAAGTGAGCTCGGGAAGTTCCCGCCGGACGACGGGGTCCCGAGCTCGCGACATTTCTAGGGTTCCGTGCCGAGCAGCACGACGTCGACGAGGCCGGCGAGCTGACCAAGGTGGTCCGGCGTTCCGGTCCGGGCGGCCGTCATCGCGCCAGCGACCACATCAGCGATCCACAACAGCGGCTCGTTCGGGCCGGGCACGTGACTCAGCCGCATCCCGGCGCGGACCGCTCCCACAGCACGCAGCCGCTTGACATGGTCCATTTCACGAAGATTGTTCTTTGACTGCCGTGCCTCCGCCGCGATGTGGTCGATGTCCCGGGCTGCGAGTTCGTAGGCCAGTCGTTCGAAGCACTTCCGGCGGCGGCGTTCGATCGGCTCGCCATCACGGCCCGTGCGGACAACGACCACATGCAGCGCGGGCAGCGCCGCGATGGTCTTGATGATCCGGGCTCGGGACTCGGTGGATTCGTCACGCCAGTGAAGCTTGCGCTGCCCTGGCCGGAGCAGCCCCCGGACCTCGGCCCGGACGTCTGCCGCGTGCTCGTCATGGACCAGGGCGGCGGCGAGTAAGTAGGTATGCGGGTCGACCCGCTGGTTCGACTCCGACTCATCGACGTACGCGCGCCACACCGTCGCCCAGGTCCTTCCTACCGGCCCGGTGACCGGTGACCTGGAAACCGTATGGCTCAACTGATCTCAGTCGGTAATCGCCCGATTACGAATCCAGAGAGCCGTTCGCGGTGCTGTAGCCAGATTCGGTGTGGATCAGATCGGGTCAAAGGCGCCCGCCTTGGCGCCGGTGACGAACGCCGTCCGCTCGGTGGGGGTGAAGCGGAGGGACGGGCCGGTCGGGTTCTTGCTGTCCCGGACCAGGACGGCGCCGTGCTCGGTGACGAGGTTGTCGGCGACCTCGACGCAGTTGCCTTGTGCACCTGATCGGCTGCTCTTCGGCCATGCGGCGCGGGGCAGGTCCATCTGGGTGCCTCCGTCCTGTGCAGTCGTCTCGCCTCGTGAAGATCAGGCCAGATCGAACGCGCCGGCCCTGGCATCGGCGACGAACGCCGCCCACTCAGGGCGGGTGAAGCACAGGGACGGGCCGGTGCGGTTCTTGCTATCTCGGACCAGGACGATGCCATCGGTGTCCGCGAGGTTGTCGGCGACCTCGACGCACGCGCCGCCGGCGTTGGTGTAGCTGCTCGTCCGCCACCTGGCGCGGGACAGGCTCATGTCATTCACGTTCATCACTGTTCCACCTCCTTTGCCGCCTTGACCATCAGTGCGACCGACCTCTGCTCAGACAAGGCTGAAGCCCGGAGGTGGTTGAAAACAAGCGTATACCGGCTGATCTCAGACGGCTTGTCCAGATAGATGCCGTCGGTAAGGGTCTCGAAGTACACCACCGCGGGGTCGCTTTCGAACTCCAGCACGATGAAGGGGCAGGTCATCGCGGCGTGGGCTCCGGCCTGGCAGGGCAGAACCTGCACGGTGATGTTGGGCAACGCGGCGAGGTCGACCAGCCGGAGAAGCTGATCACGCATGATGGCCGGACCGCCGATCTGCCGGCGTAGCGCTGCCTCGTCGATGACCGCCCACAGCGCCGGTGGGTTCTCCTCGGCCAGCCGCCGCTGCCGGGCCATCCGTACCGCGACACCCCGCTCGATCTCCCGTTCCGTCATGGGTGGACGCCCGGCCTCGTATACGGCGTGGGCGTAGCCCTCGGTCTGCAACATGCCGGGAATCAGGTCGATCGTGAAGTTACGGAGCGCGGTCGCCTCAGCCTCCAACCCGACGTAGGGCTCGAACCACTCGGGCAACGCGTCGGCATCCTTGTGCCACCACCCCAGTTCCCGGCCCTGTCTGGCGAGAGTGACCAGAGGCTCTCGTTCGGCTTCTGCCACCCCGTAGAGATCCAGCAGGTGGCGCAGGGTCGATGCCTTCACACCAACACGACCGGTCTCCATGCGGGAGACAGTCGGTTTGGAGACCTCCAGATGCTTGCCGACCTGCTCGATGGTCAGCCCCCCTGACTCGCGAAGGCGCCGCAACTCGATACCCAGCCGCCTACGCCGAACCCTGGGACTCCACCGCTGGTCCACGTCCGCCCCTTCCGATCGACCCGGGCACCAGTCTGCCTGATGCGTAACGTCACTCACATGGAGTAGCGACAGTATGAAACTACAGAGCTAGTGTTTCACCACTGACAGGCAAAGCGTAGCGGGTCTGGGAACGGCGGCCCCCGGGTGCGAATCGTGAGGCCGCCGCCCTACCCACGCCGACGTCTGTCCGACTGTTCCGCCAGCCAAGGAGGTCGGGATCGTGGGCGTGGGCAAGTATGACCGGGTGGGGGTCGCTCGTCGGGGCGGGGGTTCCGGGGCGGGGTTGTGGCGGGAGGTGAACGCGCGGTTCGGGCCGGGGGCGGTCGCCGGCCGGTACACCGCGCTGGCCCGGTTGCGCGCCGGGCGGGCCGACCCGGCCACGTTCGCCGCCTCGGCCCGGGAGGACGTGGCCCGGCTGGCCACCGCGCTGAACGGCGTGCTGCGCCTGCACGTCCCCGACCAGCGCCAGCGCTGCCAAGCGTGCGCGGCCGGGCCGTTCCTGGTCGAGTGGCCGTGCCGCACCCGCCGGGCGGTCGACCACGGCCTGATCCACGGCTGGCCGGTCCCCCCGACCGGCCCGGACGTCCCGTCCAACCTGGACAGCCTCACCGACCCGACCGACCCGGCGGCCGGGCCGGGGGTGCACGAGGGGTTCGCGCTGGCGGTGCTGGCCATCCACGACATCCTGCCGGCGGCCGGCGGTCACCCGGCCTGCTGCCGGTCCTGCCTGATCCCGCCCGACCGCTGCCCGGTCTGGGCCCTGGCCGACGGCTTCCTCGGCATCACCTGGTCCGATCCGGCCCAGCCCGCCGGGGCTGCACCGCTCGCCTGACCTTCTGGCCTGACCTCGAACCCGTTGGGAGAACCGCGATGCACGACGTCCTGATTGCCCTCGTACCCGCCTACACCGCCGCCGTGGTGCTGGCCTGCCGGCAGTACTGGGCGCACCGGTGTGCCGAGTGCGCCTACCGCAGCCGCACCGCCCACCCCGCCGGCCGGCACCGTGCCCGCACGGCCCTGCCGGTCACGCCGGTCCGTCCGCTGCCCGCGCCGCCGCGCGCATCCCGCGCGCCAGCCCTCCCGGCCCGCCGGACCACACGCACCGTGCCCGCACTGCCGGCCGGTGCCGATTCGACCGGACACACCACGGCCCGAACCGCGTTTCCCCTGTTCGCCCAGGTCACGGCAATACCCGCCAATCCGCGGCGACACCGGTAGCGCGATCGGCGACGGCTACGTTCGACGTGTGAACGAGTCCCGCCAACGTGGAAGCCGAGGCACTGGCCGCCGGGTCGGTAACCGTCCCCGGACAGCCCCGGGAGACGTGTCAGCGGTGGGCACGACGTTCCGTATCGCTCTCCACCGGTGCTGGCGGCGCGCCATGCTGGTCCGGTACGCTGATCGGGGTATCTGCATCGCAGACTATCAGAAAAGGTGACGCGTCATGGTTATCGGCACCGTCCGCTCACGCGGCACGATCACTGTGCCTGCGGAGCTACGTGATCGCCTTGGCATCCACGAGGGTGACCAGGTGTCGTTCGAGGTCGACGACAACCACCTTGTCATCACACCGGTGCGGGTCGTCCCCAGGGATCAGGCGTGGTTCTGGACCGAGGAGTGGCAGACCAAGGAGCGCGAGGCCGACGAGGACATCGCCGCCGGGAGAACCCAGCGTTTCGAGTCCGACGAGGAGTTCCTGACCGCTCTACGCAACGTCTGACCGCCATGCCGACCTACGAATGGGATGAGTCGTTCGCCCACGACCTGAAGCGGCTGGCGGCCGTGCAGCGCGCGGCGTTCGAGGCCGCTGTCGCGGCGTTCGTTGAAGATCTGCGCGCTGGCCGGGGCTTCCGAAAGAGCCTGCGGGTCAAGAGGGTGCAGGGCCACCGAGACATCTACGAGTTGACCTGGGCGCCGGACGGACGGGCTACCTGGAAGTACGGAGATGCGCAGCGCGATGGCGAGCCGCACATTCTCTGGAGGCGCGTCGGCACCCACAAGATCTTCGATCGACCCTAGCCAGGCCGCCAGGCCAAGCCCGGACACCGTCAGTCGTCGATGCGGGCGTAGGCCGAGCTCCCAGAAGTCCTGGCACACATCCGGAGGATTCAGGACGTCCAGCGCCGTGGTGCTGGCCTGCCGGCACTACTGGGCGCACCGCTGCGCCGAGTGCGCCTACC
>DASULA010000185.1:0-2203 GCA_036278435.1 Mycobacteriales bacterium
GAAGATCTCCCGGATCGAGACCGGCCAGGTTGGGGTGAAGGCACCCGAACTGGGGGCGCTGCTCGACCTGTACCAGGTCCCGGCCGCGGCCCGAGACGCGCTGTTCACCCTGGCCCGGGAGTCCCGCAAACGCGGCTGGTGGTCCTCCTACGCCGACGTCACCGACATCGGGGTGGGCAGCTTCATCGGGCTGGAGGCTGCCGCATCGTCCATCCGCACGTTCGAGCAGTACCTGCTGCCCGGGCTGCTCCAGATCGAGGAGTACGCCTGGGCCCTGATCCGGGCCGCGCACCCCACCGCGGCCGTGGACGAGATCGACCGTCGGGTCGCGGTCCGGATGACCCGGCAGGAACGGCTGGTCGGCCCGGACCCGGTGCACCTGTGGGCGGTGGTGGACGAAGCCGCACTGCACCGCCAGGTCGGCAGCCGCGCCATCATGCGGTTGCAGATGGAGCGGTTGGCCGAGGCCATCACCGCGCCCAACATCACCCTGCAGGTACTGCCACTGTCGACCGGCGCGCACGCCGGGGTGGACGGGTCGCTGCTGCTGATGTCCTTCCCCGAGCCCAACGACCCCGACCTGGCCTACGTGGAGGGCTACATGGGCAGCGTGTTCCTGGAGAAGGCCGACGACCTGGCGCGCTGCACGCTGGCCTTCGACCACCTGCGCGCCACGGCACTGTCGCCGGACGATTCTGTGACTATGATCATGGCCGTCACAAAGGATCTTGCAGACGGATAACATCTGGAGGACTGGATGATCGCACCTGACCTGTCCGCCGCGACGTGGCGCAAGAGCACGTACAGCAACGGCAGCGGCAACTGTGTCGAGGTGACCACCGTCGATCATGTCGTGGCAGTGCGGGACTCCAAGGACCCCCACGGACCCGCGCTGGTGTTCAGCCCGGTGGAGTGGGCGGACTTTGTCTCCGGCGCACACCGCGGACGCTTCGACCTGTCCTGACGACCGCGCCGCGGTCGCCCTCGCCACACCAATCGTGCGGGCGCCCTCGGTCGAGAGGTAAGGCTGGGGTCCGCGGAGCATGCGGACACATGCGGCGGACCCCGGGCCACCGGCATCCAACCTGATCATTCCCAGACCCCTCCACCCCCGCCCGGCTCGTCCTGACCGGTGGCACGGTCCGCGTGGACCGGTTCGGACCCGAGGCTGCTCTGACAACGGCCACAGCGATAGGGCAGGATCGAGTCCGTGAGCACTCGTCCCGGCCCGTTTCAGTGGTTGCGCTACGCCTTCGGGCTGCGGCTCCCGACCCCGCTGCACGACTGGGTCCGCCACGACCTCACCGACGCCGACTGGCGGATGCGCGAGATCATCCGGGTCGGCGTCCAGTGCGCGATCCCGGTGGGCATCATCATGTTCCTGCCGGGCCCCTGGTCGATCCGGGTGTTCACCGCCAGCCTGCTGGTGGTCGGCGCCATGTTCGTGGTCACCGCATACGGCGAGGACCTGCGCGACCGCCGCCTGCACCAACACGGCATCGACGTGCCGACCCCCAACCCGGACACCCACCCTCACCAGTAGGTGGGTTGGGTTGGTCAGTTGGGTTGGTCATAGATCATCAGTTGGCGGGCGGCTTCGGTCAGGGAACCCGACATCGACGGGTAGACCGAGAACGTGCTCGCCAACTGGGTGACGGTGAGCCGGTTCTGCACGGCGAGGGTGATCGGCAGGATCAGCTCGGAGGCGTGCGGGGCGACCACCACACCACCGACCACCACGCCGGTGGCCGGTCGGCAGAACAGCTTCACGAACCCCTCGGCCAGCCCCTGCATCTTGGCCCGCGCGTTCGTCGCCAGCGGCAGGGTCACCGCCCGGGCCGGCACCTCCCCGGAGTCCACCGCCACCTGCGGCACCCCAACCGTGGCGATCTCCGGATGGGTGAACACGTTCGCCGAGACCGTCCGCAGCCGCAGCGGGGCCACCGCCTCGCCCATCGCGTGCCACACCGCGATCCGGCCCTGCATGGCGGCCACCGAGGCCAGCGCCAGCACGCCGGTGCAGTCGCCGGCCGCGTAGATGCCCGGCGCGGTGGTACGCGACACCCGGTCCGCCAACACGTGCCCGCTGTCGGTGAGCGTCACCCCGACCTTCTCCAGCCCCAGATCGGCGGTGTTGGGTACCGATCCCACGGTCATCAGCGCGTGGCTGCCCTCCACCCGCCTGCCGTCGGTCATCTCCACC
>DASULA010000186.1:0-7101 GCA_036278435.1 Mycobacteriales bacterium
CGGAGCCGCTGTCATGCCCTGGTCGTTCCCTGGTCGTCCGGGGTGCCTCGCCGGGTCGTGGCCTGGTCTCTTGCCCGCACGGCCGGTCATCTGTAGTCGGGCGGGTACTCAGCGCGACCGGATCGGGTTAGGCTCGCCGCGAACTCGGGGGGCCGAAAGGAAAACGCATGCCACGCACGCTGTTGAAGTCCCTGGTCGACGCCCGTTACCTGCGGGACGTCACGCTGTTCAACCGGGCCTATGACCTGGCTGCCGGCGAGATCGACGAGAGCCTGGTGGGGACCGGGCCGAGCCAGGAGCAGTTGACCCGGTGGCTGTACGGGCGGGTGAAGACCGCGCCGCGGGCGCACCACTGCATGGTGCTGGAACGCATGTTCCCCGGGCACTCGGCCGACGAACTGCTCGGCCCGCTGCGCGTGCCCGGTCGCGGGGCCACGGTCGGGGATGTCGAGCCCGCGCACCGGCGCGGCCTGACCGAGGAGGTCACCACGAACCGCAGGCAGTTCGTACTGGGCGCCACCACCGCCGGGGTGATGGTCGCCGCGCTGCTGGAGGAACCGGACCGGATGAACGCCGTGCTGGACACCGGCGCGGTCAGCGAGGAACGCCTGTCCGCCCTGGAATGCACCGCCGACCGGCTCGGCGAGCTGGTCGTACGGGTCCCGCCGGCGTCCCTACTGGACGAGGCGCTCACCGCGTTCCGGACCGTGCGCGGGCTGGTCGGCCTGCCCCAGCGCACCGCCGACCGGGTCCGGCTGGTCCGCACCGGGTCGAAGCTGGCCCTGGTGACCGGCGAGATCCTGTTCAACGAGGGCGAGCTGCGCCCGGCCGCGCACTGGTACGACACTGCGCGCTCGGCCGCCCTGGACGTCGGCGATCCCTACCTGGCCGACCTGGCCCTGGGCGGGTCGTGCTACCCGGCCACGTACTTCGGCAACCCGCGCGACGTGCTGGCCACGGTCGGCCCGCGGATCGACGGCACCCACCCGGCGGACACCCCGGCGGTGGCCTGGCTGTGGGCGTTCAAGGCCAAGGCGCATGCCGCGCTCGGCGAGGACTTCGCGTTCCGGCACGCCATCAACCGCTCCCGCGAGGTCCTGGAAGCCGCCCCGGCCGACCTGAACGGCCCGGGCATCTTCTCCTTCCGGCCCGGCAAGCTGGCGTTCTACGAGGCCACCGGATGCGTGCGGCTGCGCGACGCCGACGGTGCGATCAAGGCGGCTGACCGGGCACTCGACCTGTGCGACGCCACCGAGACGACCAACCCCGCCCTGGCAGGGTTGGACAGGGCCAGCGCGCTGGTCCAGTCCGGAGAGACGGCCGAGGGCTGCCGGGTGGCCACCGGCGCGGTGCTGGACGAGCACACCTATCCCAGTTCCAGCGTGGCCCGCCGGGCCCGGGAGTTCGACCTGCTGCTCGGCCCGAACACCACCGCCCCGGCCCGCGACTGGCGCGACGCCCTGCACACCGTCACCACCGCCCGCCCCGCCCTGAACACCGCGACCACACCGGCCATGAACACCACCTGAACACCGGCGGACCTGGGGCGATCCGTGCCGGTGTTTCGGGCCGGCAAGGGCGCACGGAAAGCACCGCCGCCGGGGTCAGCCCCGGCGGCGGGCGGTGGCTCGGGAGTTGGCCCGGTCGATGGCCGTGACGAGTTGCGCCTTGCTCATCCGGGACCGGCCGGTGATGTCCAGCCGGCGGGCCAGCCCGTACAGGTGCTCCTTGGACGCGTTGGCGTCCACCCCGCCCGCGGAGCGGCCCGGGGTGTTCCGGGGCCGCGCGGCCCGCTGGTCGGACGGACCGCGGCGGTGCCCGGCCTTGGGCTGCCACCGGTCGCCCACCTTCTCGTGGGTGTGCTTGAGCGCGGCGTAGGCCACCCGGTGCGCCCGGGCGGCCTCGCCGTACTGCTCCAGGGCCGCGTCGTGCGCCTCGGCGAACGTCCGCCTGGCCTTGGCGTCCGAACGCGCCACCGTACTGGGCAGCTCGCCCTCCCGGATCCTGCCCTGCCTGGTCATGATCGGCACCGCCAGCCACCTCCTCCCGTCTCGGGGTGACTACCCGTACCGCATCCGGCAAAACCGGCGCCCACCATGCCGACCCCCGGAACGGCAGTCACCGCGCCAGCGCCATGCCCGGCAACGTTCGCCCACTCGCACCTCCGATGTTTTCTCGCGAAGACACGCAGAAGTAACCGGTCACCGGCGATGTTTTCTCGCGAAGACACCACCCTGGAGGCGGCCGGGAGGCGATGGCGTTCCGTCCGCCACGTCGATCACTCGGTGCCCGCGCCGCGGGTCGGAGTTCTCGGTGTCCTGGTACATCGCTTCTCCCTCAGCCCGTCCGGTGGGGCAGGTCGCGGGCGCCTGACGGGCCGCCGTGCTGCGTGGACATGCCGAGCAGGTGCTCGAACAGCGCGCGGTAGTGCACCATCACCTGGCGTATGTCCTCAGTGGACGCCTGTCCGGTGCCGGCCCGGCCGCTGATCTCCTGCGCGGCGCGGTACCGGTCGAGGACCCGCGCGTGTTCCACGGACAGGTCGGCGACCTGCTGGTCGTAGTCCTCGGTGGGGTATCCGCGCTCGCTCATCAGTGACGTGACGAGCGTGTTGGCGTCGGTGAGCGCGCCCTCCGGCCCGTCCACGAAGCGTTCCTGCACGGCCGCCCACTCCCGGGCGTAGCGCTCCCGGGTGGGCCGGTCCAGTGGACGCAGGTCGAGTTCCCGGTGCCGCTTCTCGCGTTAGCCAGGTCGCGTTCGGCCTGGCGGGGATCGTCGGTGCCAGAAACCATCCGGTCGTACTCGGGCCCGAAGCGGTCCCGCAGGTGGCGGCGCCGCAGGGAGATCCGCGCGAGCGCGGCGACGGCGATCACGACCACGATGGCGCAGACGACGATCACGACGACGGCTGCTGTGGACATGGGTATCCCTTCTCCGGTTCGAAGGCTGATACCTGCCCCAGCCCCTACACCCCCAAACCAGGGCAACCACCTCGCCCCCGCGCAGCCTCACCAGCCACGCCGGCCGCACCACCGGTGTCGCTCCAGGTCAGACTCCCACCACGGTCCGCTCACGAGCGACAGGTGCTCCGGGAGCTCGCCCTACTTCCCGCTCAGCGGCAAGCGGGACACGTTTTCTCTACGCCCTCTGGCGTGAGGTCGTGCTGGACCCGGCTGGCGCGCGAGGTCCAGGGCTGAGGCCCTGAGTTTCTATACGCCCTGTGGCGTGAGGTCGTGCTGGACTCTTGCGGTCTCACTCGGCGCGGCCGGCCGGCGTGTTTCTATACGCCCTGTGGCGTGAGGGCGTGCTGGAGCCTGGTGTCTGGACAGGGGCTGTGACCTGCGCGGATGGGTCATAGTTGCACACCCCCTCCTGCTGGGGACGGGGAACCGGGGTGTCAGGGCGGCTGGTGGACCTGTTTGCGCTGGTCAGGGGCGTGCACACCCGACAGTGGTGGAGCGGCCTCCGCCCACCCAGGCCCGATTCGAGGTGGTTCATACGGTTCCATAGCCAGGTACAGCGGTGTCGAAGGTGCACTCGTGGGATATCCATTTCCACGGCATCGACGGTAGCCGGCCGGAGCGTCTGACACCGGTGTGCCCGCGGAACTGGCGGCGTCGAGCGGATCCGAGCATAGGGTGCGGTGCCGAGTCGGTGGGCGGTGGTGCTGCGCGGGGTCGATCCGGCGGCCGTGGACCGCCGGGAGGTGCACGGGGTGGTGTCGGGATGGTTCGACGACGGGCCCGGGCACTGCGGTTTCGTACCCCCACCACCATCCGCTTCCGGGGGCGCACCAGCCCGTGGCTGGCCCCCGGTTCGTCCGCCGCGACCACCATGAGGACGTGGTACACAGCATCGGCCTGCTGGCCGAACTGCTGGGCATGCTGCCCGAGTGCGCCAACCGCGACGAGCTGATGGGCATGGAGGGGGCCGCCGCGCGCGCCTACTTCGACGCCCTCGGCCGGCTGGTCCCCGAGCCGCTGCGGTTCACCGGCCGCAATCGCCAACCTCCACTCGACGTGGTCAACTCTGCGTTGTCCTTCGGGTACACCGTCCTGGCCGGCGAGGCGGTCACCGCGCTGGCCGCGGCCGGTCTGGACCCGGCGATCGGACTGCTGCACACCTCCACCGGACGGCGTCCCAGCCTCGCCCTGGATCTGATGGAGGAGTTCCGGCCGCTGGTGGTCGACCAGGTCGTGATGACCGCCGCGCGCGGCGGGACGCTGCGTGCCGAGCACGGCCGCGGCGAACCCGGGCGCGCCGGTGTGCTGCTGACCAGGGCGGGCCGCCAAGTCCTGCTGGACGAGTACGAACGCAGGATGTTGCAGGTGACCCGCGGCGCCCTGCCCGGGTTCAGCGGAAGCCTGCGCCGGCACCTGTACCGGCAGGCCCAGCGCATCACCGGCCAACTGGAATCCGGCCAGGACTGGACCGGCCTGTCATGGCGGTGACCACCCTGGTCTGCTACGACATCAGCAGCGATGCCGCGCGGGCCCGCGCGGCGGCGATCCTGCAACAGTGCGGCGACCGGATCCAACGCAGCGTGTTCCTGTGTGCCCTCACCGCGCAGGATCGCGAGGAGGTCACCCGCCGGCTGGCCGACGTCATCGACGCCGACCACGACTCGGTGTATATGGTTCCCGTGTGCGTGGATTGCTGGGATGCGGTCGGGGTTCTCGGACAGGCCACCGTCGCCCCACCCGTCCTGTACTGGGCCGTACTGTGAAACGGTGCAAACTTCTTGAATCGGGCCTGGGTGGGCGGAGGCCGCTCCACCACTGTCGGGTGTGCACGCCCCTGACCAGCACAAACAGGTCCACCAGCCGCCCTGACACCCCGGTTCCCCGCCCCCAGCAGGAGGGGGTGTGCAACCATGACCTATCCGCGCAGGTCACAGCCCCTGTCCAGACGCCAGGGTCCAGCACGACCTCACGCCACAGGGCGTATAGAAACCGGAACGAGCCGGTGCCGTTCTCCAGGGCGGAGTAGCTGCTGGTCCAGCACGACCTCACGCCACAGGGCGTATAGAAACCGTAGAGCCCGAAGTCAAAGCGTAGGAGCTTCTCGTCCAGCACGACCTCACGCCACAGGGCGTATGGAAAACACCGTCAGGTTGGCGAAGTAGTTCGCCATCATTGCCTCACGGCCCTCAGCGATCGTGGTCTTGATGCTGGTTTTCCGCCGGCCGTCATGACGTGCCCGTGACCAAGATCGGCGCGGTGGGGTGCCGGTTACCGGTCAGCGCATGGATATCCCATCGATCCGGGCGAGTTCCCGATCGGTCAGTTCGAAGTCGAAGACGTCGAGGTTGGATTTGATCCGCTCGGGCGTGACCGACTTGGGGATGGCGACCACGCCGTGCTGGACGTGCCAGCGCAGCACCACCTGGGCGGCGGTGCGGCCGTGGTCCGCGGCGATCCCGGTGAGCACCGGGTGGCGCAGGTCGGTGCTCTTGAACGGGCTGTACCCCTCGACCACGATCCCCCGCTGCCGGCTCTCGGCGAGCAGCCGCGGGTCGTGCCGGGACGGGCTCCACCGGACCTGGTTCACCGCCGGGGTCTGGCCGGTGGCCGCGACCAGCTCGTCGATGCCGGCGGTGTCGTAGTTGCTCACGCCGACCGCGCGGGCCAGGCCCTGTGCCCGCGCCTCGCAGAACCGTTCCCACACCCGCACCCCGGACCGGCCGGACGGCGGCCAGTGGATCAACCACAAATCGACGTGGTCGGTGCCCAGCGCGGCCAGGCTCGCCGCAAGGGTGTCCCGTTCCCGACCGGCCCGCTCCGGCGGCAGCTTGGTGGTGAGGAACACCTCGTCGCGGGGCACGCCGCTGTCGGCCACCGCCCGGCCCACGTCGGCCTCGTTGCGGTACATGGTGGCGGTGTCGATGTGCCGGTAGCCGACCGACAGGGCGTGGCGCACCGCGTCGTAGCAGTCCGAACCGGTCGCCCGCCAGGTTCCCAGGCCCAGCAGCGGCATGGACACGCCGCCGGGCAGCGGCACGGAGTGGGTGTCGGTCACGTCCATGCGGTCATCCTCTCCCACCACCGGAGCGGGCACACCTCAACGCGGACGGGTGTCCAGGCAGTGCCAGGCCAGCAGGGCGGCGCCGGTGCGGCCGGCGTGGTCGCCCAGGGCGGCGGGCACGATGCGCGGCCGGCGGTGGAACGTCACCGCGGCGTCCACGGCGGCGCGCAGCGGGTCGAGCAGCAGGTCGCCGGCTCGGGCCAGGCCGCCGCCGACCACGACCAGTTCCGGGGCCAGGACGGCGGCGTAGCCGACCAGCACCCGGGCCAGCGCCGCCACCGCGGCGTCCCACACCGCCACCGCGTCGGGGTCGCCGGCCGCGACCAGCCGGGCCACCTCCTCGGCACCGGCCGGGCGCCGCCCGGTGCGGGCCCGGTACGCCCCGGCGATCGCGGTGGCCGAGGACAGCGTCTCCAGGCATCCCCGCTGGCCGCAGCCGCAGGCCGGCCCGGCCGGGTCGACCACCACGTGGCCGATCTCGCCGACCGGCCCGCCCCCGGCGTAGGGGCGGCCGTCGAGCAGCAGCGCGCCGGCTATCCCGGTGCCGATCGCCACGAACAGCGCGTCGGAGGCGCCCCGGCCGGCGCCCAGCCGGAACTCGGCCAGGCCGCCGGCCCGCACGTCGTGCCCGAGCGCCACCGGGATGCCCAGCTCGGCGGTGAGGATGTCGCGCAGCGGCAGGTCCCGCCAGCCCAGGTTCGCCGCCAGCACCGCCACGCCCCGCTGCTCGTCGATCACCCCGGGCACCACCACTCCGGCCGCGACCGGGCGGTGGCCGGCCTGTAGAGCCTGCTCGCCCAGTTCGGCCAGGGCGGAGCGGATCGCCGCGAGGGTGGCGTCGGCCCCTACCGGGGTGGGCACCCGCACGCTGGCCAGCGGCGCGTGGTCCGGTCCGACGGCCGCGCCCTTCATCCCGGTGCCGCCCACGTCCAGGGCCAGCACGCATGTCCCGGTCATCCGGATCAGCCCCGCGGCGGTCGGGTCGCGGCCCCGGCGGCCTCGGCGGCCTCGGTCAGGGCGGCGCGCAGGTCGCGGTGCCGGGCGACCACGGCCCGGGCCTCGGCCACGCCCAGGCCG
>DASULA010000187.1:0-12045 GCA_036278435.1 Mycobacteriales bacterium
CAGCTTGCCGGCACCGACCGACGCGACCGTGCCGGTGACCGCGCCGGGCCCGAACAGCCCGCCGAGCGCGCCGCCGCCGAACCCACCGCGCCCGCCGAACCGACCCCCGCCGCCGGCACCGCCCCCGCCGACACCCGGCCCGAACCCACCGGCACCCCCACCCGCACCGCCCGCGCCGGGCCCGAACCCACCGTTGGCGTTGGTGTTGCACAGCGCGGTGACCAGCCGGGTGCCCTGTCCACAGGGCAGCGTGCCCTGCCTGGCCTGGGTGACCGCCGCGGCCAGCGTGGTCGGGCCGCCCGACGCGGTGGCGTGCCCGGCGTAGAAACCGCCGCCGCCGAACACCACGGCCACCCCGACACCGGCCAACGCGACCCGCGGTGACACGCGGCGGAACCGCGTCCCCGGCGCCCGGCCGGGCTTGGACTCGGTTCCGGACCACAGGGTGTCTTCGGACATGACAGACCTTCCTCTTCGGGTGGCGATCACTCGTAACGCAGGGCCCGCACCGGGTCCAGCCGGGCGGCCTGGCGGGCCGGCCAGTATCCGGCCAGCACCCCGACCACGGTGGCCGAGCCGAACGCCAGGCCGATGCCGGCCAGGCTCGGGGTGGCGCTCACGTTCACCGAACGGCCCACCGCGCCGGCGGCCAGCGCCCCGAGGCCGACCCCCAGCACCGCCCCGCCCAGACTGACCATCACCGCCTCCACCACGAACTGGAGGCTGATGTCGCGGCGACGGGCGCCGATCGCCTTGCGGGTGCCGATCTCCCGGGTGCGTTCCCGGACCGACACCATCATCGTGTTGGCGATTCCGATGCCGCCCACCACCAGGGCGATGGCGGCGATGCCGATGAGGAAGTTCCGCAGCGTCGCGGCCTGGTCGTCGGCGACCTGGAGAAGCTGGTCCTGGCTGATCTGGCTGAAGTCGTCGTCGTCGGTGGGAGCGAGTTGGTGACGGATCCGCAGGTCCTGCTCGATCTCGGCCATCACCAGGTCGATCCGCTTGCGGCTGGCGACCGAGACGCCGATCGCCCGCAGGCTGCCACTGCCGGTGAGCCGGTCGGAGGCCGCGCTGATCGGGACGAACACCACGTCGTCTGCGTCCCCGATCCCGGCCGACCCCTTGGGCTGGGTGACCCCCACGACGGTGAACGGGATCCCGTCCACGTCCACGGTCATCCCCACCGCCGACCGGGGCGTCAGGCCGAGGTCGGAGACGGTCGTGGGCCCCAGTACGGCCACCCGCAGTCCGGCGTCGATCTCGTGCGCGGTCAGGAACGTGCCGACACCGATGTCGTACCCGCGCACCGTGGCCTCACCGGGCGTGGTGCCGGTGACCGTGGTGGTGGTGTTGGTCCGCCCGGCGGTGACCAGCGCGTTGCCGACCGACAGCTCGGGGGCCACCGCGCTGACCCCGGGCAGCGCGGCCAGTGCGGTGGCGTCGTCGCGGGTGAGCGTGGTGGCGCTGCCGGCACCGCCCCGGATGCCCCCGGTGAACGCCGCCCCGGCCTGCACCGACACCAGGTTCGTGCCCAGGCTGTCGATCCGCGCGGTGAGCTGCTTCTGCGCGCCCTGCCCGACCGCCAGCAGGGCCACCACGGCGGCGACCCCGATGACCACGCCGAGGGTGGTCAGCGCGGTGCGCAGCGGGTTGGACCCGAGCCGGCGCCAGGCCAGCCGGACCGCCTCGAAGACCCTCACCGCGCCCCCTCGCAGTCCCCGGTCCCGGTCGGCCCCACAGAGAGGCCCACAGACGGGTCCAGGCCGACCCCGACGACGTCCCAGGCCTCGGACACCACCTGACCGTCGGCGATGCGCACCACCCGGTCGGCGTGCGCGGCGATGTCGGCGTCGTGGGTGATGGTGACCACGGTCAGTCCGGACGCGCGCAGTTGGTCGAGCAGGCCCAGCACGTCCGCTCCGGACGTGGAGTCCAGGTTGCCGGTCGGCTCGTCGGCGAGCAGCAGCGGCGGTCGGGTCACCAGCGCCCGGGCGATGGCCACCCGCTGGCGCTGCCCGCCGGAGAGCTGGCTCGGCCGGTGCCGGGCGCGGTCGGCCAGGCCGACCCGGTCCAGCGCCTCGCGGCCCCGGTTCAGCCGCTCGGCCCGGCGCACGCCGGCGTAGACCAGCGGCGCGGCCACGTTGTCCAGCGCGGACTCCGCGGCGACCAGGTTGAAGCTCTGGAAGACGAACCCGATGGCCCGGTTACGCAGCCTGGCCCGCTGGTCGTCGGACAGCCGGCTGGTGTCGGTGCCGCCCAGCCGGTAGGTCCCGCCGGTCGGCCGGTCCAGCAGCCCGATCAGGTGCAACAGGGTGGACTTGCCCGAGCCGGACGGTCCGATGACCGCGACCGACTCGCCCTGGCAGATGGTCAGGTCGACGCCGCGCAGCGCGTGCACCACCTCACCGCCCATGTCGTACCGGCGGGTCAGGCCGGCGATCTCGATCAGCGCCCGGCGCGGTTCGGCCGCCGGGAACGGTTCGGCCACCGGGACGGGTCCGGCCACCGGGTGCGGCTCAGTCACCGGTACCACCGGCGTTCGGCCCGGCCCGGCGGGCGCCGCCGAAACCGCCACCGCCGAAACCGCCACCGAAACCGCCACCGCGACCGCCGAACCCGCCCCGGCCGCCCAGACCGCCGCCGCCGGCCGGCGCGGGGGTGCCCTGGGTCGGGTTGACGACGCCGGTGACGACCGTCTCGCCCTGCCTGAGCCCGGTCACGATCTCGGTCAGGCCGTTGGTGGACAGCCCGAGCGTGACGTGCCGGTCGGTGGCCCTACCCGCCGCGAGCACCTGGACGGTGGGATCGCCGGCGGTCCCACCGATCGCCGTGGTCGGCACGGTGAGCACGTTCTGGTGCGCGGTCACCGTGATCGACACCTGCGCGGACATGCCCGGCAGCAGGCCGACCGGCGGGTGGGTGATGGTGAGCTGCACCGGGAAGGTCACCGCGGTGGTGGCCGCGGCCTGGTTGTTGGTGGAGTTGGCCTGGGTGGGCGCCGAGGCGACCGTGGCCGCAATGGTGGTGGCCAGCGCCGGGAAGGTGACCTGCGCGGCCTGCCCGCCCTTGATGTTCGGCACGTCCAGCTCGGACACCGACGCCTGGACCATCATCGCGGTCGACCGTTCCTCCACCGCGGCCGTACCGGACGTCGGTGGCAGGCCGACGCTGACGTTGACCGCGGTGATCACGCCGTCGGCCGGCGCGACCAGCTTGGTGGCGTCCAGGGCGGCCTGCGCGTCGGCGACCTGCGCATTGGCCTGCGCCAGGGCGGCGGTGTTCTGCGCGTCGGTGGTGGCGTTCTGCGCGGAGGTGTCGGTGCCCGACGGGTTCCGGCCGGTCGGGTCGGTGACGGCCGCGGGTTCGTCCGCCTTGGCCTGGGCGGCGGCCAGTTGCGCGGTGGCCACGGTGAGGTCCTGCCGCTGCTGGGTGTCGTCGAGTTCGGCGAGCACCTGACCGGAGCGCACCGCCTGGCCCGGGCGTACCGACACCGCGCGGACCACCTGCTGGCCGGCGGAGACCGGGGTCGACCCGCCCGAGCCACCGCCGCCACCACCGCCACCGGAACCCGCGGAGAAGGCCAGGCTCAGCACGTGCTGCGGCTGGACGTTCCCGGTGGCGGCGATCCGGTCGGCCACGGTCTGCCGACTGACCCGGGCACTGAGGAACCGGGTCTGCGGCGTGCTTCCGTTCTGGTGCAGCAGGATCAGGGTGACGGGTGCCGCGATCACGACCACGGCGGCGAGGAGTAGCCAACGTCGCATGCCTGTATGAGTACGGCCGCTAACTGAAAGGAACCTGAAATCAAGGTACGAACCGCATCAGCCCCGACATCGGACACTCTCCGTAGTTTATTTAGCACGGAAAGTTGCTAATACGGCATACTGCCCGCTATGCCCGCCGCAGCCTTACGCGTGTCCGTCCCGTTGGTGGTACGCGACCTCAGCCCAGCGGACCTACCCTGCTGTGACTGGGCCGGGATGCCGCCTCACCTGGACTACGTGGCCGCGGCCCTCGACCGGGCCCGCGCCGGGGAGGTCGACTACCTCGCGGTGTGTGGACCGGTCGGACTGCCGGTGGGCATCGGCGGGGTGGACTACACGGTCCGGCCCGACGCCGGAACGCTGTACCAGTTGGCGGTGCACCCGGCGCTCCAGTCCTGCGGCATCGGCACCACTCTGATCCGTGCGGCCGAGGAACGCATCCGGGCCCGCGGCCTGCGCCGGGCCGCACTGTCCGTGGAGGAGACCAACCCGCGGGCGCAGGCGCTCTACCTGCGGCTCGGTTACGTCCCCTGCGGCAGCGAGCTGCACTCCTGGGACATCGCCAACCCGGACGGGTCGTCGGCGCGCTACCAGACCAGGTGCACCGAGATGCGCAAGCACCTCTAGTGCTGCCGCGACCGGTAACGTTCGCCCACTCGCGCACTCCGAGGTTTTCGCGAGAAAACCTCATGTGTAACCGGTTACTTATGTAGGTTTTCTCGCGAAAACCTCACTACTGGGCCCGCCGCTCGGGGCCGGCCCCGCCCCCCGGTGTGGGGGTGCGGCTCGGAGTGCCGGCTCCGGAGTGACGGTTCCCCGGATTCCGGTAGGGCGTCACCGGTGCGGGGTCAGGCCCGCATGTAGGCACCGGCTCGGCGCATGGTGCGGGCGAAGATGCGGTAGCCGCAGAAGGCCTGCCCGCACCGGCACAAGGTCGCGTCCTCGGCCCGCTCGGCCGCCGGGCTGCGGTCGAAGACCGCGGTCGGGTGCCACTCGGCCACGAACGACGCCACCGAGCGGACCACACCGTCGGGCACCCGGCACACGCACACCCGGCCGCACATGCACTCGGGCCACTCGGACCACTCCGGCGCCGGGTGCTCGCCGGTGCGCTCGGCCAGCCTCTCGTAACCCACACTCGGCCGCCGGTAGGGCCCCACCTGGTCACCGGACACCGTGCCCCCGGGCCAGCCCGCCGGTGCGGTCGCCGCCCCGGCCAGGCCCGCCCCGCACCGGCTGCCCGGACCGTGGCCCGGGGGCGTTCCGTCGAGTTGCCCTCCCATGTCGTGCCTCCCCTGATCACCGTGCTCCGCTGAGTCCCCCGCTGGCTTGTCCCGCCACCAATCCGGCCCAGAGCCGCGCTGCTCCGGGGTGGTGCGTGACGACCCAGTGAAGCGCGAGCGAGCCGGCCACCGGGACATCCATGCGGGGCCCGCATATCCGGGCGGATACCGCGCCCACCGGACCCAACAGACCCACCGTGCCCCGACAGGGTGGCGGCCGACGACGTGAACCGCGCGGCCGGTGGGGCGCCGGCTCAGCTCACCGGCCCGATATCGGCGGCCGGCACCGACCGTGGCAGGTACAGCGCGGGCAGCCCGAGGTGGGCCACGGTGCCGCCGCCGACCGCATTGCCCAGCCAGACCCGGCCGCCGTGACTCTCGGCGACCTGGCCCACGATCGCCAGCCCGAGCCCCGAGCCGGGCATGCGCCGGGCGGTGGCCGACCGGTAGAAGCGGTCGAAGACATGCGGCAGGTCCTCGGCTGGGATCCCCGGCCCGTGGTCGCGCACGGTGATGCCGTCCGGGCGCACCCGCACCGTCACCGCCGCGCCCGGCGGGGAGAACTTCGCCGCGTTGTCGAGCAGGTTCACCACGGCCCGACCGACCCGGTCGGGCACGCCCCGGGCCAGCACCGGAGTCAGGTCCTCATCGAACCGGACCCCCGGCCAGTGCCGCCGGGCCCGGAGCAACTCGGCCGCGACCACCTCGTCGAGCCGGAACTCCACCGCGAACGCGGCCGGCTGCTCGCCGCGGGCCACCTCGACGATGTCGGACACCAGGCCGGTCAGGTCCTCCAGACCGGCAACGGTCCGGGTCAGCAGCGCGTCCCGCTCGGCGTCGGGCAGCCGCGCCCCACGGGCCAGCAGTTCGACGTTGGTACGCAGGCTGGTCAGCGGGGTGCGCAGTTCGTGCGAGGCGTCGGCGACCAGGTGCCGCTGCGCGCTGACCGCCTGCGCCAGCGCGTCCAGCATCGCGTTGAAACTGCCGGCCAGCCGGCCCAGTTCGTCGGCCCGGTCCCCTTCGATCCGGCCCGAGTCGATCCGGTGCGCCAGGTCCCTGGTGGCCGCGATCCGCTCGGCCGCCTCGGTGAGTTCGGCCACCGGGGCCAGCACGGCGCGGGTCATCAGCCGGTGCAGCAGGGCCGCGACCACCAACCCGACCAGACCCACCCCGATGAAAGCCACCTCCAACCGGGACAGTTCCCGGTCCACGTCGCGCAGCCGGATGCCAACCTGGAGCGCCACCCCGTCCCGCAGCGGCGCGGTGAGCAGCCGGAGGTGCTCGGCGCCGACCCGGACGTCACCGAAGGACTCGCCCCGGCTGCCCGCGGCCACGTCGAGCGCGCCGGCCGAGACCGGCAACCGGACGGTCTGGTCGGTCGGTCGCAGCGTCTCCCCGTCGGCGGCGACCAGTTGCAGGTACCCGCCGGACTGGCCGAACGCGCCCACGAACGCGGGAACCCGCGCCCCGGGAGGCAGGGGCCGCCCGGACAGCCGTTCGATCCGGGTCGCCTCCTGGCGCAGCCGGTTGTCCACATCGGAGACGAGTTCGTGCCGCACGGCCAGGAACGCCAGCCAGGTCACCGCCCCGACCACCACCCCCACGGCCAGGGTGGCGGCCAGCATCAGCCGGCCACGCAGGCTGATCCGCCGGACCAGCCGCCGCACCCGGGCCGCCGGGCCGGGCGGTCCGGTTCGCGGCCGGCGGGTCACGTCCGGCTCCGCAGGGTGTAGCCCACGCCGCGCACGGTGCGGACCAGCCTGGGTTCCCCGCCGGCCTCGGTCTTGCGACGCAGGTAGCCGACGAACACCTCCAGCGAGTTGGACGCCGGCCCGAAGTCGTACCCCCAGATCCGTTCCACGATCACGTCCCGGGGCAGCACCCGGCCGGCGTTGACGAGCAGGAGTTCGAGCAGCGCGTACTCGGTGCGGGTCAGATCGATCACCCGGTTGCCGCGCCGGGCCCGCCGGCTGGCCGGGTCCAGGGACAAATCGGCGTAACCGAGCGTGCCGTCGGTGTCCGGGGCGGTCCGCCGCAGCAGCGCCCGCACCCGGGCCAGCAGCTCGTCCAGCGCGAACGGCTTGACCAGGTAGTCGTCGGCGCCGGCGTCCAGCCCGGCCACCCGGTCGGCCACGCTGTCCCGCGCGGTCAGCGCCAGGATCGGCGTCCGGTTGCCGCGTTCCCGCAGCCGCAGGCAGACCCGCAGGCCGTCCAGCCCGGGCATCACCACGTCCAGGATCACCGCGTCGGGGCGTTCCACCTCGATCGCCGCCAGCGCCTGCACGCCGTCCACGGCGACCGACACCTGGTGCCCGTCGAACCGCAGCGCGGCGGCCACCGCGTCCCGCACGCCCGGTTCGTCGTCCACCACCAGCAGCCGCACCGCAGTCCGCCACCCTCCGCCACACCGACCCGATCCGTCCTCAGGATCACCAAGCCACCTGAGGGGAGCCTGAGAACTCAGGACGTGTCACCGACCGCGACAGCCGCCGGACGGAGGGTTCGACCGCGGGCCGGCGGGTAGACCGCTGCGGGGTACGGAACGGACCGGGCGGAACGGATTCCGGCGGTGGCCGACACGGTGGCCGTATCCCTCCGGACTCGGCGGTCCCGGGGCTCAACGGCCGGACAGGGGGACTCATCGTGACCAGTACGAAACCCGACCAGCTCACCGGTGGCGGCCAGGGCGAGCACGGATCGGCTGGAGCCGGGCCGGCGGCCGGCCGCGGGCACACCTCGATCGCCGACGGGGTGGTGCAGAAGATCGCCGGCATCGCCGCCCGGGAGATCTCCGGGGTGTACGAACTGGGCACCGGCGCGGCCCGGGCCGTTGGCGCGGTCCGCGAGCGGGTGCCGGGCACCGGCACCAGCCTGTCGCAGGGCGTGACCGTCGAGGTGGGCGAGCACCAGGCCGCCGTCGACCTGGACCTGGTGGCCGAGTACGGGGTGGCACTCGACGATCTGGCCGGTGCGGTACGGCGCAACGTGATCGGCTCGGTGGAACGGATGACCGGGCTGGAGGTGAGCGAGGTCAACGTCACCGTCGACGACGTGCACATCCCCGGCGACGACCGGCCGACCGCCAGGGCCACGCCGGACGGCGGTGACGGGAACTCACCGTGACCGGCGCACCCGGGGCCCCAGCCGACACGGCGGGCACGGTCGACCCCGACGCGGTGGCTGCCGCGGCCACGGCCTGCCGCACCGTGGCCGGGCTGTCCGGCGGCCCGGCCGGCACGGTGGCCAGCTACCTGCCCGGCCGGCGGGTGGTCGGGGTGCGGGTGGGTGACGGCGCGGTGGCCGTACACGTGGTCGGTGCCTACGGGCCGCCCGTCGCCCGGATCGGCGCCGAGGTGCGGGCCGCGGTGGCCCCGCTGTCTGGCGGCCGGGCGGTCGACGTGGTGGTGGAGGACCTGACCGGGGCCGAGCCCGACGGCACGAGGCCGGGCGGCAGGCAGGACCCGGCCCCGCCGCGGACGTCCCTGCCGCCGAAGACCCCGCGCACGCAGGCGCGGCCGACCGGGAGGGGGACGAACCGGTGAGACCGAGCCTGACCGGCCTGCTGGCCGGTATCGCGTTGGGGTTCGCCGGTGCCTTCGGGGGGTGGGGGGCGCTGGTCATCGTGGCCCTGCTGGCCGCGGTCGGTTACCTGGTCGGCCGGGCGGTACAGGGAGACCTGGACCTGTCCCCGTACCTGTCCGGCCGCGAGCGGGACCGGTGGGCCGGACGCGGGCGGACCCGACGATGAGCCTGCCGACGGCGCCCACCGCGCCCACCGCGCCCGATCCGGCGCGGCAGCCGGCCGGGCCGGATCCCGGCCGGCGCGGCGTCACCACGGTCACCCCCCGGGCGGTGGAGCGGATAGCCGCCCGGGCCGCGGCCGAGGTGAACCGGACCTCCGGCGTGCCGCACCGCCCGTTCGGGATACCCCTCGACCGGGCTGGCGCCCCGCCCCGGGTCGAGGCGACCGTGACCGGTGACGTGGTGACCGTGCGGGTCGCGGTGTCGGTGTGCTGGCCGGATCCGGTCCGCCGGGTGACCCGGCAGATCCGCGCGCACGTCACCGACCGGGTGCACGCACTCACCGGCCTGCGGGTGGCCTGGGTGGACATCGAGGTGCCGAGGTTGGCGACCGGGGCCGGGCCGGGGAGGGTGGGCTGAGGCATGACGTTGTTCGACCGGGCCGTCTCGACCGTACTGGCGCTGGCCCTGCTGGCGTTCGGCCTGCTGGTCGCCGCCGAGGTGGTGCACACCGCGCTCGGGTTCGGTGGCCATCTGGTCTTCGGCTGGCAGGGGCTGGCCCGGTTCGGCGAGCGGCACACCTGGGACAGTTCGGTGATCCGGCTGATCAGCGCGGTGGTGGCCGGGGTCGGCCTGGTGCTGGCCGCCGCCGAGGCGCGCCGGCGCCGGCCCGGCCTGCTCAGCCTGGTCACCGATGACGACCTGGTCACCGCCGCGACCACCCGGCGCGGCCTGCGCCGGGCGCTGTCCACCCAGGCAGTCCAGGTCGCCGGGGTCGCCTCGGCGCGGACCCGGCTGCGGCGGCGCACCGCGACGGTCCACGCGGTCACCGGGTGGCGCGACCCCGGTGACCTGTCCGACCGGCTGGCCGCCGAACTGGGCGGTTGGCTGGACGGGTTGGGCCTGGCCCGCCCGCCCAGGCTGGCCGTGCGGCTGCGGGTGCGGGCCGACTGATGCCGGCGCACCGGGCCACGCTGCCGCGGACGGTCCGCTCGCCGCGGACCAGGCGGGTGAACCGGCTCGTACTCGGGCTGGTCGGGCTGCTGCTGCTGCTCGGCGGCGGGGCCGGGCTGGCGGCCGGGTTCGGCGTCCTCGGCGGAGCCGTGCCACACCGGCCGGTGCTCACCGGGACGGCCCGCTACGCCGACGCGCACGCCTGGGTGTGGGCCGCGGTGGGCGTGGCCGGACTGGTCGTGGCAACGCTGGGGGCGGCCTGGCTGGTCGTACAGTCGCGTTCCAACCGGATCCGGGAACTGGACGTGCCGGACGGCCCGGAACACCCGCACGGGGCCGAACAGGGCCGCACCGTGCTGGCCGGTGACGCGGTCACCGACGCGGTGCGCGCGGAGGTCGAGTCCTACCCGGGGGTGCGCGACGCGTCGGCCCAGTTGGTCACCGAACGCGGCACGCCCACCCTGCTGGTGTCGGCCGCGCTGGACGGGCGGTCCGGACCGGGCCAGGTCAGGACCCGCATCCAGACCGGTGCGGTCAGCCATGCCCGGCGTGCTCTGGACGACCCGGGGCTACCGGCCCGGCTGGAACTCCGGCTGGCCAGCCGCCCCCGCCGCCACCTGCGCTGACCGGGACCCACCCGGCCAACCGGCACCGCCGGCTCGCGCGCTCCGGGCCTTCCCGAACCCGGCACCTCGGGGCTGGCCGGCCGGCACCGACACCGGCTCGCGGTCACCGCGACGGTGCCCGCCGGCGGGGCTCCGCCGCAGCGGGGTGGCACCGGCACCCACGCCGGTGGGGCCGGCCGACCGGCCGGCCCCACCGCACGCCCGGACGGGTCAGGTCAGCAGAAGCCGAGCCGAGCGATCCGGGTCCGCCAGGCCCCACCGGGGCCGAAGTACTCCTGCGCCAGCACCGCCACCTGACCGGCCGGGCAGGCGGCGGTTCCGGTGGGGTCCAACTCTACCGACGAGTAGTCGCCGAACCGGGTGTTGGTGCTTGTGCTCACCCCGGACGCCAGGTCGAAGCCGTCGGACCGGTCCGGCACTCCCTCGTCCGGCCCGACGCCGTTGCTGGTGACGGTGACCGGCTGACCCACCGGCGTGTCGGTGTAGGCCCAGTTCAGCCAGATCCGGTTGAGGTTCCCACCGGCGTCGGCGACCCCGATGGACGGGTCGAAGTCGTCGCTGGTCCCGGACCGGAACACCGTCGCCACGAACGGGGCGTTGTTGCTCACCGAGATCGCCCCGTAGCGGATCGCCGGGAATCCCGCCAGATCCATGCCGTGGGTGAACCAGACGAAGTCGCCGTCGCGCACCGGATCGGCCGGGATCCGGCCGTCACCGGGGTCCAGAGTGGTGGCGGTGCCCGGCTGGTTGACCCGCCGGGTGGGCGCGGTGAACGCCGAGGCGACGGCGGCCTGGAGCACCAGCGTGGTGCCCGGTCCGGCGCTGTCGGTCATCCGGTACAGCCGGTACCCGCTGCCGGGCACCGAGGCCAGGAAGTAGGTGTCGGCCGACGTCGGGTTGCCGCCCGGGGTGGTCGCCGGGGCGGTGGAGAAGGCCACCGAGAACGCGGTGAAGCTGAACCCCCGCCCGGCGTAGATCGCCGACTTGGGGATGCCCCACGCGGCCGAGCCGAGGTAGCGGCCCCGGAAGTTGTTCGACGAGGACAGGATGGCGGCCCGGTCCTGGCCCAGGTACGGGAAGTCGATCCGGGTGCCGGGCGGGAACAGCGCGCCGCTGAAGAGCACGGTGTAGACCCGCCAGCGACCGCAGGCGTCGTCGCCGAGACTGGCCGCCACCAGGTACTCCGGCACGGCGGTCCGCGACGCCGGGATCACCCCGACCGTGCTGGTGAACCGGTGGTTCAGGCTGTCGTACTGGATCCGGGGGGCGAACAACCGGGCCGTGGTGGCGAAGAACGCGTTCAGGCTGGTGGCGCACCGCGGCACACCGGCCTTGGTGTACGCCTGGAAACGGGAGTTCACCGTCTCGGCGATCTGGTCGGTGCCCACCGCCGCGTTGACGTCAGGTGGCTGGCACCCCCGGCAGTCGGCACCGGCCTGGTCGATGCCGTCGACGTTCGCGTGCACCGTGGTGGGTTGGATCCGGGGCGTCGCGGCCCGCGGGCCGGCCAGGTTCGGCGAACCGGCCGGAGTGGACACCGGAGTGGACACATGCGGCCGGATCTTGCGGCCCCGGCTGGGGCGCACCGGTAGCGAGACCGGGCGCCCGTCCCGCCCCAGCGGCGCCGGCACCGTGGCCGACCCGGGGGCGGGTGTGGCGCGCCGGCCGGACAGG
>DASULA010000188.1:0-6908 GCA_036278435.1 Mycobacteriales bacterium
TCCGGTTTCCTTGTGATCATCGGTACCGGCCGCCTTGAATGGATCCGCACGTACCTCGGATGGGTGGGCTGGCGGAGGGTGATCGGGTGGAGTTCCTGGTCCTCGGTGCCGTGCGGGCCAGCAGCGGTGGCCGGCCGGTCAACCTGGGGACGCGCAAGCAGCGTCTGGTCGCGGCCGTTCTGGCCCTGGCGGCGAACACGCAGGTGAGCACCGAACGGCTGATCGACCTGCTCTGGCCGCACGAGCCGCCGGAGGCGCCACGCGGCCGGGTGCACACCTACATCAGTGGGCTGCGCACCCTGCTCGACCACCTCGACGCGCACCGTGACGGCGTCGGCATCGACACCGTCGCGTCCGGTTACCTGCTGCGCTGCGACCCGCACCGGATCGACGCGCTGCGGTTCCGCGCCCTGCTCGCCCGGGCCCGGAGCATCGACGATGACCGGGGCCGCGCGGAGCTACTGGGCCAGGCATCGGCGCTGTGGCGCGGGGACGCGCTGACCGGAACCGCCGACGAACAGGTTCGGCTGCGACTGTGCCAGGACCTGGAGGAGGCTCGCCTGGCCGCGATGGAGGAACTCTTCGAGATCCGCTCCCGTACCGGCCAGGACGCCGCGCTGCTCGACGAACTGTTCGCCGAGGCCGGCAGACACCCGCAGCGGCCCCGCCTCACCGGCGCGCTGATGCTCACCCTGCACCGGGCCGGGCGTACCCCCGAGGCGCTGGCGACCTACCAGCGCACCCAGCGGCGCCTCGCCGAGGAACTCGGGCTCGACCCGCCCCGGTCGTTGCGGGACCTGCACGTCGCGATCCTGCGCGGCGACCCCGAGCTGGCCGTGTCCTCACCGGTTCGGCACCCGTCGCCGGTGCCGCGCGAGCTACCCGCCGACACCGCGCAGTTCACCGGACGGGGTACCGAACTCGCCCGCCTGCTCGCCCTGTCGGACCGGGGGTCCACCCGGCCGACGGCGGTGGTCAGTGCGATCGACGGCATGGCCGGCATCGGCAAGACCGCCCTGGTCGTGCACGCCGCCCACCGGCTGGTCGAGCACTACCCGGACGGGCAGGTGTTCCTCGACCTGCACGGGCACACGGTCGGCACCGCGCCGACCGATCCGGCCTGGGCACTGGAGGCACTGCTGCGCTCGGTCGGCGTGAACGGCGGGCAGATCCCTCCGGACCTCGACGGGCGGGCCGCGTTGTGGCGCACCCGGGTGGCCGGTAAGCGCGCGTTGGTCGTGCTGGACAACGTTGCCGACGAGGGTCAGCTCATCCCGTTACTGCCCGGCACGCCCGGCTGCCTGGTGCTGGTCACCAGCCGGCGGCGGCTGGCCGGCGTAGACGGTACCGAATCACTGTCACTCGACGTGTTCCCCGCCACCGAGGCAATCGCCCTGTTCACCGCCGCCGCCGGCCCCGGACGGCTGGCCGGCACCAATCCCGGCGTGGTGGAGGAGATCGTGGCGCTGTGCGGACGGCTGCCGCTGGCGGTCCGGATCGCCGGTACCCGGCTGCGCCACCGTCCCAACTGGACCGCCGACCATTTGCTCACCCTGCTCCGCGGCGAACACGGCCCGCTGGCCGCCTTACACGCCGGACAGCGCAGCGTCACCGCCGCGTTGAACCTGTCCGCCCGCCACCTCTCCGGCGACCAGCGACGCGCCTACCGGCTCCTCGGCCTGTACCCGGGCCCCGACATCGAGCCGTACGCCACCGCGGCCCTGCTGGACACCGATCTGGACGCGGCCCGGCGGTTGCTCGACGACCTGCACGACGTCCACCTGCTCGTCGAACCGGCGCCCGGCCGGTACGGACTGCACGACCTGGTCCGCCAGCACGCCAGCGGACTGGCCGGCGGGGACTCCGAAGCCGTCCGGCGCGCCGCGGTCGGCCGGTTGCTCGACCACTACGCCCACACCGCGGCCCTGGCCGCGGACCTGGCCTACCCGTTCGAGGCCGACCAACGCCCCCACATCCCGCCACCGGGCACGCCGACTCCCGACCTGGACACCTCGGCGGTCGCCAGGGAGTGGCTCGACACCGAACTGGACAACCTCCTGGCCGCCGCCACGGCCGACCACGACCGGCCCGACCGCACGCTCCACCTGTCGGCCGCCCTGCGCCGCCACCTGCGCATCCGGGCCCGGCACGCCGACGCATTGACCCTGCACGGCCAGGCGTTGGCCGCCGCCCGGGCCACCGGCGACCGTGACGGCGAACGGGGCGCGCTCTACGCCGTCGCCGGCATCCACCTGGCGCACGGTCGGTACCGGCAGGCCATCGAGTGCTGCCACCAGGTGCTGGCATCCGCTCGTGCCACCGGCAGCCCGGCCGGCGAGATGGAGGCCCTGGACGCCATGGGCGCGGTGCACTGTCGGCTGGGCCGACTCGGACAGGCCGAGGCCTGCTACTGGCGGTCGCTGGAGATCGCCCGGAGCATAGGCACCCGCATTGGCGAGGAGGACGCGCTGTTCGGCCTCGGCCGGGTCAACTACCTGCACGGCCGGTACGAGCAGGCCGCCGACTACTACGGGCAGGTACTCAGGATCGCCAGGAGCATCGGTACCCGCACCGGCGAGCAGGCCGCGCTGTCCAGCCTCGGCGCCGTCCACCTGGGACAGGGACGGCACGGGCCGGCCAGGAGCCGCTACCAGCAGGCACTGGCCGTGGCAACGGAGATCGGTGACCGCAACGGCCAGTACGAGGCCCGCCACGGCCTGGCCCGCACCCTGTACGCCAGCGGCCGGTACCCCGACGCCCTCACCGGCCATCACGCCGCACTGGACCTGGCCACCGCGCTCGGTCAGCCGAGTGACCAGGCCCGGGCCCACGACGGCCTCGCCCACGCCCACCGGGCGCTGGGACGCCTCGACCGGGCCCGCCACCACTGGCAGGCCGCCCTGGACATCCTCGCCAGGACCGGGATCACCCACACCGACGACCCCCAGGTCACCGCGCGGGCCGTCCGGGCCCGCCTGGTCGCCCTCGATCGGCACGGACCCGAGACGGCGTAGCGCGGAGGGGCGGCGCCGCGTCGGGTGTGGCACCGCCCCCACCGGAGGGTCGCCTACCCGAGGCCGAGCAGGTGGGTGCGCAAGCCGATGCCGAAGTTGGTCGGCGTTCCGTCGTAGGAACTGATCAGGGCCGGTCCGCTGTTGCAGTCGAAGTTGGCGTTCCACGCCCAGCCGAGGTATCCGGCGCTGTGCTGGTCGAGGAAGTTCATCAGGCCGTCGATGTAGCCGTGCGCGCAGTCGTTCTCGCCGATCTCACCGGCGATCAGCGGGACCTGCGCGGAGACCGGGGCGATCTGGTTGGTCCAGCAGTTCAGGTCGATGCAGATGTTGAAGTTGTAGGAGTGCCAGGACGCGCCGAGGTTTCCGGCCGGGTCGGTCGGCTCGAAGGCCAGCCACTGGCGCTCGTCGTTGGAGAACGCCAGCCCGCCGAGCAGGATGACGTTGGTGGCTCCGGCGGCCCGCACGGTGTTGACCAGGGTCTGCATGCCGGCGACCGGGAACGAGATGCCCGCACAGGTGCCGCCGTCCCGCCAGCAGGTCCAGGCCGCGGTGAGATCGGTGGTCGCGCGGTCCGGGAACGGCTCGTTGAACAGGTCGAACACGACCGCGTCGTCCCCGCCGAAGGTGCTCGCCACCGAGCGCCAGAAGTCGACCGCGTGCTCGGCGTCGGGCATCGGCTTCTGGCAGTCCGCCGTCGCGTTCGCGCACGACCCGGAGTTGCCGGTGTATGAGCCGTCGCTCCAGTGCAGGTCGATGATCGCGTCCATCCCGTGCTGGTGCAGCAGTGACACGTACGCCTTGATGGCGTTCTGATAGTTCACCCCGGCGAACTGCGGCATGACGTTGGGCAGGCCCAGCCAGCAGTCCTCGTTGAGGGGTACCCGCACGGCGTTGACGTTCCAGGTGGCCATGGCCGCGATGGACGCGTCGTCGCTGGGACCGTCGAAGATGCCGAACCCGTGCACACACTGGTACTCGGTACCCGAGCGGTTCACCCCGCGCAGCATGACCGTGTTGCCGGACTGGTCGACCAGGTGGTTTCCGGACACGTGCACGACCGGAGCGCCGGGGCTGGTGCCGGCCGGGCGGACCAGGACCGTCGAGGTCAGTGAGTCGCCGGTGGCACCGGCGGCGTCCACGGCGCGGGCGAGGAACGAGTAGCTGCCGGCCGCGGCGTTGGCCAGGGCGAACGTGTACGGGCTGGTGGTGTCCGAGCCCAGCAGCGTGCCACCGTTGAGGAAGTCGACCCGGCTGATCGTGCCGCCCGGCTCGACCACGGTGGCGGCGAGTTGGATCGTCGCCGGTGCGGTGAGCACGGTGTTGTTCGCCGGGCTGGTCAGCGTGACGTTGGGCGTCTGCGGGGCACCGTTGCAACTCACCCCGTTCAGCGTGAACGCGGTCGGCGGGTCGTTGGTGCCCGAGTACGACCCGACGAAGCCGATGTTGATGGTCTGGCCACCGTTCAGGACGGCGTTCCAGCCGGCGTCGCCGACGCTCACCTGCGTCGACGTCTGCGAGTAGACGCCGTTCCAGCCGTTCACCACCTGCTGGTTGCCCGGGAACCGGAACCCCAGCGTCCAGCCGTTCAGGGTGGCCTCGTTGTTGGTGATGTCGATGCTGGCCTGGAACCCGGTGGGCCACTGGTTGATCACCGTGTAGGCGATCTGGCAGGCCGGTGTCGCCGCGTTGGCGGTCGGCATCGACGGGAGTGTCGGAGCGGCCAGCCCGGCCGATCCAACCAGGACCAGCGCCGATAACGGCGCCAGTGCTGAAAGCGCTTTCATACGCAGTCGTCTCATTACGACCTCCGGAGTGTGCACGCGAACGCGTGGGGGGTTGCACAGGGGGCTGGGTCGCGCCAGGCCGCCGGGCCGTACCCCGGGCCGCCGTCGTCGTAACCATGTGTCAGACGGGGACTACGGTGGGTACCCTACGCCACCCACCTGTGTGCAACAAGGCCGGGGTTCTCCCCTCCCCTCTCGCGCCTTCTCGCCCGGAATGGAGCGGCGGTCAGGTGGCGGCCGGTGCGGCGTCGGTGATGCCCAGTGGGCGCAGCGCCGGTATCACCTGGGAGGCGAACAGTTCCGCGCTCCTGACGGTCCGTTCGTGGGTGATGTCGCCGAGCGCGAACAGCCCGATGACCTGTCCGAAGCCGAGTTCCTCGTACAGTTCGCGCAGGCGCGCGGTGACCGTGTCGGGACTGCCGACCACGGCGTAGCCCTCGGTGAGCAGCTCGTCGTAGGACAGTTCGGAGAAGGGCTTCATCCCGGCCATCAGCAGGCCGCGCATCGACGAGGGGGTCATGTAGCCGGGCGGGAAGACGATCTCCGGGCCCTGTTTGAGGCCCTTGCGGAACAGCCACAGCAGGTGTTGACGGGCCTCGGCGTGCGCCCGCTCGTCGGTCTCGGCGACGTAGATCGGTATCGACAGCGCGATCTTCTCCGGTTCGGGCGGGTAGCCCAGATCCTCGGCGGCCCTGCGGTACCCGTCGAACCAGTGGCGGACCACCCGAGATGGTGCGTACACCGACATGTAGGTGTAGCGGTGCTCGGCGACGAACCGCATCGTCTCGGTGCTGCCCGCGCCGGGGATGTAGATCGGCGGGTGCGGCTGCTGTAACGGCCGCGGCCAGATGTTGACGTAGCGGTACTCATAGTTGGGGCTGATCCACTGGAACAGCTCCCGCGACGTCCAGGCTTTGATGATCAGGTCGTGGGCCTCGGTGAACCGGTCCCGGGAACGCGTCGGGTTGATGCTGTGCCCGAAGTACTCCCACCCGATCCCGCGGACGAACCCGGAGACCAACCGGCCGCCGGTGAGGTGGTCGAGCATGGCGACCTCCTCGGCCACCCGCAGCGGGTTCCCGCGGATGCCGATGGCGTTACCCAGCACCATGATCTGCGCCCGCTCGGTGCGTCGGGCCAGTGCCGCGGCCATGATGTTGGGCGAGGGCATCAGGCCGTAGGCGGTCTGGTGGTGCTCGTTGACGGCGATGCCGTCGAACCCGAGTTCCTCGGCGTACTCCAGTTCGTCGAGGTAGCGGTGGTAGAGCCGGGTCCCGACCTGCGGATCGAAGTGCCTGTTGGGGAACGTGAGTGACGGCGAGGAGTACGTCTCGTCGAAGTCGTCGGGCAGGTACGGGTAGGGCATGAGGTGGAAGAAGACGAACTTCATCGGCGCGCTCCACTCAGCTCGACCCCTGCCGCGAGGAAGTCGGCGGTGATCTCGGCGAATTCCGCGGGACGTTCGAAGTACATGGCGTGGCCGCAGTCGGCCACCTGGACGAACTCGGTGTCCGGGATCAGTTCGGCGTAACGGCGGCCGTGCTCGACCGGAACCAGCCTGTCCTGTGCCGCCCACGCCACCAGGGTGCGCGCGGTGATCCGGCGCAGCCTGCGTTCCAGTTTCGGATCGCACAGGAACGGCACCCAGGAGAACCGGGCCAGCGCGGTCGCGTCGCGGTAGGCCGCCAGCACGTCGTCCACGTCGGGGTCGGCCGGGAAGACCGCCGTTGCCTTGGCCGGGTCGTTGAACAGCACGCCGACGAGTTGCTCGGGGGGCAGGAAGAACAGGTCGGTGACCGGATGGTCGACCAGACGCAGCCCTGCCGCGCCGAGCAGGACCAGCGAGCCGATCCGGTGCGGGGCCTGCACGGCGATCTCGGCGGCCAGCCAGCCGCCGAACGACCCGCCCACGACATGCGGGCGGTCCAGCTCCAGCCGGTCGATGAGGTCGAGGTAGTGGTAGACCAGATCGTCCATGGCCTCCACCTCGGACAGTTCGTCCGACCCGCCGAAGCCGGGGTGGTCCGGGGCGATCACCTCGAATCGGCGCGCGAGCAGCGCATGGAACTCATGCCACCGCCCCGCACCGCCCGCCGCGTGAAGAAACAGC
>DASULA010000189.1:0-5401 GCA_036278435.1 Mycobacteriales bacterium
TCCCACGCGGTCAACCGGCGCACCACCCGCTTGGCCAACCTGGCCAGCGGTCGAGCCGAGGTGGTGTCCGGCATCTCCAGGCTACGCACCCGCCGTAGCGCGGCGCTGGCCGAGCCGGTCGCACCCGAGCCGGCCGCACCCGAGCCGCCTGAGCCCGAAGTGACCGAGCCCGGGCCGCCCCGGGCCGGCCGACGGGATCGGTGGCCGGCGGCCCGCGCCACGATCTCGTCCTGGATCCGCGCCCACAGGCCGACGCCCGATTCGGGCCACGGCCTGGGTATGGCCGACGGGTCCACGCCGGCCGCGGCACGCATCGCCCGGCGCAGTTCGGCGTCGGTGGACACCAGCACCACCGCCGGACCCGCCGGGGAGCCGTCCCGGCCGGCCGGCTGGTCGGTCCGCTGTCCGGCGGCCAGCGCCGAGGCCTGCTCGGGCAGGCCGCCGACCGCGGTGGCGATGACCGGCCGGCCGAACAACCGGGCCCGTTCCAGCACGCCCGACGACCAGATCGACCGGTAGGGCAGCACGACCACGTCGCAGGCCACGATCCACCGGTCGAACAGTTCGTCGCTGACGAAACCGTCGTGCAGGTACGCCCCGTCGGTGACCGCCACCAGCGCGGCCAGTTCATCCCG
Organism: Mycobacteriales bacterium; assembly: GCA_036278435.1. GTDB lineage: Bacteria > Actinomycetota > Actinomycetes > Mycobacteriales > DASULA01 > DASULA01. Next base: position 636 of record DASULA010000189.1, read on the forward strand.
ATAGGCCACGAAGTCCGGCTCCTCCACCCGGACCGACCCCACCACGTCCAACCGGGCATCCGGCAGGCCCGACTCGGCGAACGCCCGCACGGCCCGGTCGAACCCCTTGTGCGGCTGGATGAACCCGATGGACAGGTACACGAACGCCGCCGCCGGCACGCCCAGGCTGTCCCGGGCGCCGGCCCGGTCGTAGCCGGTCCGGGGCACGAAGTCCGCGCCGTGGTCGGTGACCACGATGCGTGAACGCGGCACCCCGAAGTTCCGGGCGAAGGTCTCCCGGTCCCGCTCGGTGTGCACCCGGACCACCTCCACCGAACGCCACATCGCCCGGGTGACCAGCCCGGACAGGGTGCCGCGCCGGCCGTGCCGGCCGTCGATCTCGTGCACCACCACCTCGACCGCGCGGGCCCGGCGGAACGCCGTGGCCAGGGCCAGCCCCTCACAGGCGCGCTGCCAGGACGACGCGCCGGGCGGGTAGAAGACGTCCGGGTGGAACTGCACGATGACCCGGTCGTACCCGCGCACCCGCCGGGCCAGCGCGAGCGCCCCGCGCGGACCCACCAGGTCCAGGTGGTGGTGCGCCGCGGACGGGCCGGGCGAGAGGACCTCGACCTGGTGACCCTGGGCCCGCAGCGCCCGCACCGACTGCACCGCGTACGCCGCGATCCCGTCCCGGTTGGGCGGGTAGGCGGTGACCATCAGCACCAGCACCGGCCTCACCGCCCCGGTCCGGGCGCCACCGCCGGGCTGGCGGTCCACTGCCGTAGCCCGCGCTCGACCCTGTCCAGCACCGCGTCGGCGGTGTAGTGGGCCAGCACGTACGCCCGGCCAGACCGGGCCAGCTCGGCGGCCGAGCTCGGCGCCTCGGCCACGAACCGCAGGCACTGTTCCAGCTCGTTGTCGTCGTCGTAGAGCAGGCCCGCCCCCGAACGCCGGCAGTGCCAGGCAACCACCTCGCAGGCGGAGTTGCCGATCACCGGCGTGCCGGCCAGCCAGGCCTCCATGATGGTGCGGGAGAACGCCTCGTACCGGCTGGGTTGCAGGTAGGCGTCGGCGGCGGCGAAGGCGTTGTCCCGCTCGTGGTCGGGCAGGAAACCCACGTCGACCACCCGGTCGGCGATCGCCGCCGGCGGGTTCACCGGCCCGGCCCCCATGGTCACCAGCGAGAACGGCAGCGCGGAGCGCTCGGTGGCCACGGCGAACGCGGTCAGCAGGTCGTCCCACCCCTTGGCGCCCTCCCGCCGACCGGCGTAGAGCACGAACCGGCCGGCGATCCGGTACCGCCGGCGGAACCCCTCCGGGTCGTAGCCGGCCGGCACCGGCACCGGGCAGCCAACCTCGGCGTGCGGGGCCAGCGGGGAGGCGACGCGGTGCGCCAGGTCGTGCTCCGGGCGGGTCTGGAAGAACAACCCGGCCACGCCGGTGAGCACCGGTGTGAACAGGTCCAGGTAGGCGTAGGGCTCGTCGTGCAGGCAGGTCCACAGCATGCTGCGGGACGGGGCCACCTGAGAACAGGCGAACGCCACCCAGAACGGGTACGGGCCGAACACCAGCGCCCGGTAGTCCTCGGCGTGGTCGAGCAGGTGGTGGTACAGCTCGGGCACCCGCATGCCGCCGTTCATCCAGCGCTGCTGGGCCTCGACCGGCAACCGCTGGCCGGCCAGGATCGCCCGCTCGTGGTCGTCGCGTTCGGCGGTGCGGTCGAACACGGCGGGGAACCGCCGCACCCGCAGCCCGTCCTGCTCGGACAGTCCGGCGGGCAGCTCGTTGGCCCAGCCGAAGTGGTCGGTGGCACAGGTGGTGAGGATCTCCACGTCCCAGCCGCGGTCGCGCAGGCCGTGGCCAATCTCGGCCAGCACGACCTCGGCACCGCCGACCGTGCCGGCCCCGTACCGGGCCGGGGCCAGACCGATCCGGCCGATCCGGCCAGTCAGGTTCGGCTGGTCGGTCCGGTTCGGCCGGTCGCCGCGGTGCCGCTGGTCCGATCCGGACACCGACCCGGACACCGACTCGGACACCGATGCGGCCGGGCGCCGCCCGGACCCGGCCGGCGACGGTGGGCGCCCAGCCCTCGACGCGGTCATTCGGTCGGTGCCCCCAGGTCGAGGACGTCGAGGCTGGGGGTCATGTGCACCACCCCGCTGCTGCCGGCGTCGCTGAGCACCTTGAACGTGACCACCCGGTCGCGCCGGTGGTACTCCGGGCCGACCCTGGGGTGCACGGCCACGGTCACGTAGTACTGGCCCTCGACCATCGGGATGGACTCGAACCGGTAGCGCACCCGGTGGCGGCCGGACACCGGCGGCAGGTCGACCCGCTCGATGTGGGTGTTGGTGCCGTAGACGGTCAGGTCCACGCTGTCGGTGATCGCGATGCCGGCGGCCCAGTCCTCGGTCGGCTGGCGCGCCCACACGTCGAACTCGACGCCGAACGGGTCGCCGGGGGCGAACCTGGGCGTCGGTGTGCCCGCGCCGTCGGTCACGGTGACGTCCCTGATCTCCAGCCGCCGGTCGCCCACCGCGGGTTGCAGCCCGGCCTCCTCGTGGTACTTGTCGCGGAACATCCGGATCGCCTCGACCGGCGTCCCGTCGGCCATCATGGTGCCCTGTTCGAGCATGATCACCCGATCGCAGAGTTGCCTGATCTGGTCCAGCCCGTGCGTGACGAAGATGATCGTCCGACCGTCCCGCTGGAACTGCTTGATCCTGTCCATGCACCTGCGCTGGAATGGTTCGTCGCCGACCGCGAGCACCTCGTCGATCAGCAGGATCTCCGGGTCCACGTGCACGGCCACGGCGAACGCCAGCCGCACGTACATACCCGAGGAATAGAACTTCACCTGCGTGTCGATGAACGGCTCTATGCCGGAGAACGCCACTATCTCCTCGAAGTACATCTGGGTCTGTGTCCGGGACAGGCCCAGAATGGACGCGTTGAGGTAGACGTTCTCCCGGCCGGTGAGGTCGCCGTGGAAGCCCGCGCCGAGTTCGAGCAGCGCGGCCAGCCGGCCGCGGCGGCGCACGTGACCGGAGTTCGGCGACAGGATCCCGCCGATGATCTTCAACAGGGTGCTCTTGCCCGACCCGTTGGGACCGATCAGCCCGACCGTCGACCCGGCCGCCACGTCGAAGGATATGTCGCGCAACGCCCAGAAATCCTCGGCGTGCCGCGCCGACCGGCGGAAGTTGACCAGCCGTTCCTTCAGCGACTTGTCCTTGCGGATGGTGAACCGCTTGGACACCCCGACCACCTCGACCACGGTGTCCACGGCTCACAGCTCCTGGGCGAAGTTGCCCTGGGCCCGGGCGAAGATCCGCTGGGCCAGCCAGACCAACCCGCAGCACACAGCGATCAGGACGGCCAGGCGCAGGTACAGGTCCCCGCTGTAGTAGAACGGCGCGCCTCTGGCGGTCAGCCCGCCGGGCCACAACGCGCGCTGGAACGACAGCACCACGTTGGCCATCGGGTTGGCCAGGTAGAGCCGGAACAGCCAGCCCAGCGGGTGGCTGACCACGAGCTGCTGGTGCACCTTGGTCCAGTCGTAGACGATCGGGGTCATCCAGAACCACAGCAGCAGTCCGACCTCGACCAGGTAGGTCACGTCGCGCAGGTACACGTTCGTGGCGGCCAGCACCAGGCCCAGCGCGACGGCGAACAGCACCAGCGCGACCAGCGCCAGCGGCACCAGCACCAGGTTCCGCGGCCGGGGCCAGTCCCAGGTGACCGCGTAGGCGGCCAGCAGGACCGACAGTTGGAGTCCGAAGTTCACCAGGGCCGCACCCACCACCGACAGCGGGAACAGCTCACGGGGGAAGTAGACCTTCTTCACCAGACCGGCGTTACCCACGATGCTGCCGGTGCACCCACCGATGATGTCGGTGAACAGGGTCCAGGCCAGCAGGCCGGTGAACAAATAGACGCCGAATTCGGGGATCGCCCGGCCGCTGCCCAGGAACAACCCGATCGCGACAGTGTAGACGACCAGTTGCAACAGCGGGCGCAGCAGGGTCCAGAAGAAGCCGAGGACCGAGTCCTTGTACCGGACCTTGAGTTCCTTCCGGACCAACTGTTCCAACAATTCCCGGTAGTCCCAGATCTCCCGGGCCGTCCCGACAAATCCGGAGACGAATGGTTGGCGGGCGTTGACGTGTTCCAGCGGGAGGTCGGCGACGTTCACCGAGCCGTGTCCGGGGGGCGACCCGAGGGCCGGTCCGGCCGCGATACGCGGGCGCGATGACATGCGACAATGCTACTGACCAACCGATATCCCGGCCGCATGACGGTGCGTGAGCATTACCTTTTATGACATTTTCCGCGCTACCGGTAAAGGCATTCGGACCGGGCTTTCCGGGCGGCCGTGACAGGCCGTGGAAGGAGCCGGAACTGGTGGACGTGGTCGTGTGCGGAGCGCAGAAGCCGTTCACGCACGGAGGGGCCGAGCAGCACCAGGCCAACCTGGTGGAGGCGCTGCGCGCGGCCGGGCACCGGTCCGAACTGGTGCGCCTGCCGGTCGCCTGGGAACGTGGCCGGCTGTTCAACTGCGCGCTGGCCTGGCGGCTGACCCCGCTGGACGCCGACCTGGTCATCGCCACGAACTTCCCCTCCTACTTCGTCCGCCACCCCAACAAGGTGGTGTGGCTGTTCCACCAGCACCGGGCCGGCTACGACGGCGCCGCGGCCGGCGCGGACTGGTCGGACTTCGACCTGTCCGACGCGTCCCTGGAGGAGCAGCGGATCCTCGCCGAGTGGGACAACGTCGCGCTCGG
>DASULA010000190.1:0-26210 GCA_036278435.1 Mycobacteriales bacterium
GAGTTCCTGCGTCACCGGAGCGGCTACGCGATCGATCCCGCGCTGGGCCGCTACTCAGGCGCACACCAGACCGAGCGGCTTCCCGGTGCGTTCGCCGACTGCTCCCCGGATCGTTGGGGCAGGAACCTGATCGCCGCGAAGGTCCGGGCGCAGGCACTCCAGGACGGTCGCACACCCCCGTCGGTGAGCGACGTCGGCTTCCTGATCGGCGTCAACGACCTGACCCGTCAGGGCGCGCTGCGGTTTCGCACGTCCCCGGACGGGCCGTACCTCGCCCCCGACCCGGATGTGCCGAAGACGGTTGAGTTGCCCCGGCTTCTGCACGCGGGCGACATCGTGGCGCACGGCGGTAGCGACGATCTGGCGGCGATCAAGACGCTCCTGGACGCAGGCTCGGGCTCGTTGGGTGGCGCTCGTCCCAAGGCTTGCGTGCGTGACGGAGGTCGGCTCCTCATCGCCAAGTTCCCACACCACACCGACGAGTGGGACGTGATGGCGTGGGAGAAGACTGCGCTGGATCTCGCACAGCGGGCAGGCGTTGACGTGCCGCGAACCGAACTGGCGAGAGTCGATGGTCGCAGTGTCCTGCTCTCGGAGCGGTTCGACCGCGACGGCGAACAACGCATCGGCTACATCAGCGCGATGACATTGGTGCAGGGGCGGGACGGTGACCCGCTGGACTACACGGAGGTCGCGGAAACCCTCCCTGAGTACGGCTCTCGCACATCCAGGGACCTGCGACAGTTGTGGCGACGGATCGCCTACTCCGTCGCCATTCACAACACTGATGACCATCTCCGCAACCACGGCTTCCTGCGGGACGGTGCGAGTGGCTGGCGCCTGTCGCCAGCCTTCGACATCAATCCCAACCCCGACGTGTCCGCCGAACGCGTCACCGGCATCGGCGGTGCGCGCGGCAGGACCGACGAGCTGGCCAGCCTGATGGCCTACACCGACACCTTCGCCCTGAGCGAGACCGAGGCGACGACGGTCCTCGGCGAGATCGACCAGGCCACGCGCGGCTGGCGAGCGGTTGCCGCCGCGCACGGGATCGGCAAATCCGAGCAGGACCGCTTCGGGGCCGCATTCGACGGCCTCAGGCACGAGATGCGTGGCCTCGCGATGGGAAACGCCACCCACCCGGCAGGTCAACCACGGGACACGAGCGGCCGTTTCGCATCAGGGCGTCCCTTGAGGCGGTAGCCGAGCACCGTGACAGCCGAGGCGTGGACACCGTGTGGACAACGTGCCGGGTGGGCGGTGTTGGCGGGCAGGTGCTGGTGTGCGGCGTTCGTGCCGAGCACGTTCGCGTACCTCTCATGCATGCCGGGGGAGTCAGACCTGACGGCCGCAGAAGTTGAGGAAGCGGGTCTGGGCGTCGGCATCCGGGGCCGGCTCGACCTTCGCGGCCAACCCACCCGGGACGCGTATCACCGCGTCGATGGTTGCCGTGAACTCCGCGGATCTGGGCACCGCGTCGGGGTCCAGCCGTTCGTCCTGTCCGGTGGCCCGGGCCAGGTCCCAGGTGTGCACCAGGGTGTCCGTGCACAGCGCGCCGGACACCAGCGACTCGAACGGCTGGTCACCGAACGTGTGGGACACGACCGTGGACGCCAGCGCCTCATCGGCCAGCGCGTCCCTGATCGCCCCGGTCACGGCCTGCCACTGCGCCCGCAGATCCGCCTCCGGGTCCACCGGTACCGGGTCGGTGCCGGCAAGCAGCGCGGCCATCCGCCGGTGCGTGGTGATCACGTGGGCGACCAGATCGCGCACGGTCCATTCGGTGCACGGGGTCGGCGCGGACCAACGACTGGCCGGGACGTTCTCCATGCGGCTGGCGAAACCAGCCGCGATCCGCGAGTAACGATCGGAAATCTCAGACATGGCCATAAACGTATCGACCGGCGCCGACATTCGGTCCTGGCACCACTTCGGGTGACACGCGTACCCGGGCGGAGAAACCCGGTAGCCAGAACCGTGCGGCGCTGGTCAACTGGTCGGATGGACCGGCCCGCCGTGCTCGCGGCATTCGACGAGCAGGTGCGCCGGCACCCGCGGCTCGACCCGCGGGACGGGCACGTCGAGTGCGGCGGCGGCGTGGTCCGCTGCGTGTCCTGGGGTCCCGGATGGTCCGGCGTGGTGTGGTCGGGCCTGGACCGGACTACCGCCGACGCGGCCATCTCCGGGCAGGTCGAACGGTTCGCGGTGGTGCCGGACCGGTGGGAGTGGAAGCACTACTCCCACGACCAGCCTCCTGACCTGCCCGAACGGCTGCTCGCCGCCGGGTTCACCGCCGGGCCGGCCGAGACCCTCATGGTGGCCGAGATCGCCGACCTCGCGCTGGACCTGCCGCCGCCGGCCGGTGTGGAACTGGTGCCGGTCGCCGACGCGGGCGGCGTCGAGGCGATGGAGTCGGTGCACGACCGGGTGTTCGGTGGGGACAACTCCGCAGTGGGCGCGGCAGTGCTCGCCGACCTGTCCCGCCGGACCGGCACGGTCGCGGCCGTGGTGGCCGTCGCGGGCGACACGCCAGTGGCGGCCGGGCGGGTGGAGTTCCACCTCGGCACCGACTTCGCCAGCCTGTGGGGCGGTGGCACGCTGCCGGACTGGCGGGGACGCGGCGTGTTCCGTTCCCTGGTCGCCCACCGGGCCGGCCTGGCTGCGGCCGGGGGGTTCCGCTACCTGCAGGTGGACGCCTCCGCGGACAGCCGCCCGATCCTGCGGCGCCTCGGCTTCGCCGAACTGGCCACCACGACGCCGTTCACCCATCGTGGACGAGCCGGCTGAGGGCCCGCGCCTCGGCTCAGCGGCGGATGTGGCGTTCGACGCCGCGGCCGGGATGCCACGACTCGATCAGCAGGTGGTCGGCCGGTTCCCCGACCCGGGTGAGCACCACCTCGGTGACCTCGATCCGGAACCGGTCGTCGCCGACCTCGTGGGCCCGCCCGGCGATCTTCGCGTCGCCCGCCCAGGAACTCGGGTCGTCAGCGGGGGCGTCCTCGGTCGGGCCGTGCAGGGCCAGCCGCGGGTCGCGGCGCAGGTCGGCCGCCTTGCGCGCACCCGGCATGCTGCCCAGCGACAGCCCGTCGGTGAAGTCCACCTCGGTGCCGCTGATCCGCGGCGACCCGTCGGCCCGCAGCGTGGCCAGGGTGGCGTGCTTGCGGACGGCGAACAGGGCCCGCACCCGCGCGGCCAGGTCCGGTTCGGCCGCGGCGAAGTCCTCCCACCAGATCATCGGTCAATGGTGGCACTGCCGTCCGACATCTGCGCACCACCCGCCGGCGGGCCGGGCGGGCGGGCCGGTCCGGCGCCGAGCAGGTCGGCGGTCCGCTGGATCCGCTCCCAGGCGTCGGCCACGTGGCGGGGTTCGGTCAGGGTCGCGCCGATGGCCATCCGCAGCGTGTACGCGCCGCGAACCCGGGTGTGCGACAGGTACATCCGGCCGCTGGCGTTCAGCGCCTCCAACAGCCGCTCGTTCGGGCCGTCCGGCCCGCGCAACCGGAAGCACACCAGTGACAGCGGGTGTGGCGCCACGATCTCGAACCGGTCGTCGGCCCGGACCCAGCCGGCGAACCGCTGGGCCGACGCGACGTGCCCGCGGATGTGCTCGCGCAGCCCCTGGGCGCCGTACCAGCGGATCACCGCCCACAGCTTCAGCGCCCGGAACCGCCGGCCCAGCGGCACCTGCCAGTCGCGGTAGTCCACCACCTGCCCGGACTCGCTGGCGCTGTTGCGTAGGAACTCCGGCAGGATGGACAGCGCCCCGGTCAGCGCGGCCCGGTCGGCCACCCAGAACGCGTCGCAGTCGAAGTTGGTCAGCAGCCACTTGTGCGGGTTGGTGCAGTAGGAGTCGGCGTACTCGCCGACGCCGCGGTGGATCCACCGGAACTCCGGGCAGACCGCGGCGACCCCGGCGTAGGCGGCGTCCACGTGCAGCCAGATGCCGTGTTCGGCGCACACCTCGCCGATCCGCTGCACCGGGTCGACCGCCGTGGTGGACGTGCTGCCCACCGCGGCCATCACCATCACCGGGGTGATCCCGGCGGCGCGGTCGGCCTCGACCAGCCGCCGCAGGTCGTCCGGGTCGAGCGCGAGCGTGTCCGGGTCGGTGCCGACCAGGCGCAGCGCGGCGGCGCCCAGCCCGGCCATCCGCACCGCCTTGGCCAGCGACGAGTGGGCCTCGGTGGACCCGTACACCGCGTACCGCCCGGTCACCCCGGTCCGGCCGAACTCGCCGCCGCCGGCCCGGTGCAGCGCGGCCAGCAGCGCGACCAGGGTGGCCGACGACGCGGTGTCCTGGATCACGCCCCCGCCCGGGCCGCCGGAGCCGAACCGGTCCGGCAGGTCGAGCAGTTCGGCCAGCCAGTCCATGACGTGCTGCTCCAACTCGGTACAGGCCGGGCTGGTCGCCCAGATCATGCCCTGCACCCCCAGCCCGGCCGACAGCAGGTCGCCGAGGATCGCCGGCCCGGAGGAGTTCGCCGGGAAGTAGGCGAAGAATCCCGGGTGCTGCCAGTGCGTGATCCCGGGTAGCAGCACCCGGTCCACGTCGGCCAGCAGCGCGTCGAACGGCTCACCCCGCTCCGGTGGGTGCGCCGGCAGCAGGTCGCGTACCTGACCGGGCTGGACCGCCGAGAGCACCGGCAGCGACTCGACGCGTTCCAGGTAGTCGGCGATCCAGTCCACGACCTGCCGGCCATGCCGGCGGAACTCCTCGGGCGTCATGTGTGGTGCCACGCCGCCAGCCTAGGCAGCACTGGACTATTCAGGATCGACCACCCGGTTATCGACCACCCAGTTATCGACCACCCGGATACGGACCGCCCGGAACTGGTCCGGGGTGCCGGCGAGCACCGCGTGCCGGGGGTCGGGCACGGCCAGCACCCGGTCGGTGGCCAGCGCGAACACCCCCCGCAGCCGGACATCGGTGCGTAGCACGTCCAGCCCACGCCGGTCACCGCCCAGCACCACCGCGTCCAGGTCGTCCAGGCGGGGAACCAGCACCCGCGCCGCGTCGGCCGCGGCAGCCGCGTGCGCCTCCCGCAACTGGCCCTCGCGCCGGCGGGCGAACCGGTGCTGCGACCAGCCGCCGGCCGCGCTGCGGCCGTGTACCAACCGTGACCCGACCTTGGAGGCCACCAGCCGGGTGCCGGTGAACACGCCCACCGCGTGACCGCCGGCGCGGACCAGCAGCACCCCGACGGTGCGGTCGGTCAGGGCGTGCCCGACCAGCGGCTCGGGGCGCAGGCCGCCCTCCCCGCCCGCGGTGCCGGCCGAGGAGCGCGTGGGCACCGGCGGGAACGGCGGGTGGCACTCGGCGACGGCCCGGTCGGCGCCGAGGAAACGGACCACATCCGGCCGGTACTCGCTGAGCGTGACCTGGTGCCGGTGGTCGAAGCCCGCGAGCCACCGGTCCAGCCGCTCGGGAACCACGTCGATCCACCGGCCACCGCCGGCCGCGGGGCGCGCCATCACACCGCCACCGTAGAGGTCGGCACACGTCCCGGCGTTCGCCGGTCCGAACGACCTTCGCACCCAGAGGGCGGGATGCGGCGGGGCGGCGGCGGTCGGGTCAGCCGACCCGGGCGGTGGTGGCGTCGGGGACCCACTCCGGCTCGCACAGGACGCCGGCCACCGCACCGAGCACTTCCGAGCGGTCCTCCAGCGCGCAGGGCACGACCTCCACCGCCTGCACCGCGGGCGACACCGCGCAGCGCCGCAGCGCCCGCCGCATCGGTTCTAACAGCACCTCACCGGCCTGCCCGAGTTCGCCGCCGACGATGACCCGCTCGGGATTGACCAGGTTGACCAGACTGCCCACGGCCACGCCGATATGGGTGCCGGCGTCGGCGACGATCCGCACGCAGGCGGTGTCGCCGGCCCGGACGTGACGGATCAGGTCCGGCAGGCTGGTCACGTCCCGGTTGCTGCCGCGCAGCGCGGCCACCAGGGCGGTGCCTCCGGCCACCAGTTCCAGGCAACCGCGGTTCCCGCACCGGCACACGCCCCCGTTCTCGTCCAGGACCACGTGCCCGAGTTCCCCGGCCGTGCCCGACCGGCCGCGGAACAACCGCCCACCCAGCACCAGGCCGCCGCCGATGCCGGTGGCCGCCTTGATGTAGGCGATCGTGCCGTGTCCCCGGCCGGCTCCCCACATGTGTTCGGCCAGCGCGCCGAGGTTGGCGTCGTTGTCCACCATGACCGGCCGGCCAAGGCGGGCGGACAGTTCGGGGCCGGCGCACAGATGGGCCCAGTCGGGCAGGATGGCCGGTGCCAGCACCCGCCCGGTGCGTTGCTCGACCGGCGCGGGCATGCCCAGGCCAACCCCGATCACGTCGGCCATGTCGTGCCCGATGCGGTCCAGGCAGGAGCGCACCAGTTGGGCGGCCAGATCCAGCACGGCCTCGGCCCGCACGTCCCCGCGAAGGGTACAGGCGTCCTCGGCGCGCACCTGGTGCCCCAGGTCGGCCACCGCCACCCGTAGGTGTGCCCGGCCCACGTCCACGCCCACGGCCAGGCCGGCGGCCGGGCCGAGCCGGATTAGGGACGGCGGGCGCCCGCCGGACGGCCCGGCCGACATCGACTCGCCGGACTGGTCGACCAGACCCTCCCGGACCAGTCGGGCCAGGGCCACCGACACCGTGGCCCGGGACAGTCCGGCGGCCTCGGCCAGCTCGGCGCGGGTGGCCGGACCGCGGCGCCGCAGGGTGTTCAGCACCGTGCGGGCGTTGCCGGGAAGGGCATGGAAGGGCCAGCGTTCCGCTGAGGGCATGCCGGGATCTTGCGGTGCTCGTACGGTTCTGTCAAGAATAGGCGTAACCGGCTCGTACTTCGCCGGGTTACAGCTAGTATGCCCGATGTTGATGTTGCTGACCTGCCCGGGTATTGGATCGTGGGCCTGAGTTATGTCAGTACCGACAGTTTGGGAAGGAATGCGGTAGACCGCAGGCGCACCACCATTCCGCGGATGTCCCGCGGGCTTGCGGGAGGTTCCCGCCCTCAGGGCGCTCGTCAATGGAGGGGTTCGGTGTTCCAGATTCGCCACCGGGCCACGGTGCTGACCGTGGTCGCGCTCGCCGCACTGGTTCTCGCCGGGTGCAACGGCTCGTCGGGTGGCACCGGCAGCGGCGGCAAGAAGATCGCCTTGCTGCTGCCGGAGTCGCAGACCACTCGGTACGAGGCGTTCGACCGGCCGCTGTTCGAGGCCAAGGTCAAGTCACTGTGCTCGGACTGCCAGATCGTCTACAAGAACGCCAACGGGGACAAGGGAACGCAGCAGGACCAATTCGAGGCCGCCCTGTCGCAGAAGGTCGACGCGATCGTGCTCGACCCGGTGGACAGCAGCTCGGCCGGGTTGCTGGTCGACAAGGCGAACCAGAAGAAGATCCCGGTGGTCTCCTACGACCGGCTGATTTCCAAGGCCAAGGTTGACACCTACATCTCGTTCGACAATGTCAAGGTGGGCAACCTCCAGGCGACGTCCCTTGTGGACAAGCTCAAGCAGGACGGCACCACCTCGGGCAAGATCGTCATGATCAACGGCGACAAGGCCGACAACAACGCGCTGCTGTTCAACAAGGGAGCGCACCAGGTCCTCGACTCCAGCGGCTTCACCGTGGTGCCCGGCGAGGACTACTGGTCGGCCTGGAAGCCAGACAACGCGCAGTCCTTCATGGAGGGTCAGATCGCCCAGCTCGGCGTCAAGGGCTTCGTGGGCGTGTACGCGGCCAACGACGGCACCGCCGGTGGCGCCATCGCGGCCATGCGCTCCAGGGGCGTCAACCCGATCCCGCCGATCACCGGGCAGGACGCGGAGATCGCCGCGATCCAGCGAATCATGACCGGTGAGCAGTACATGACCGTCTACAAGCAGATCAAGCCGGAGGCCGAGACCGCCGCGCAGATGGCCGTCGACCTGGCCAACGGGCGCAAGCCCAAGACGGCCACGACCGTGAACAACGGCACCGAGGACGTGCCCTCGGTGCTGCTCAAGCCGATCGCGGTCACCAAGGACAACCTCAAGCAGACGATCTTCGCCGACAAGTTCTACACCCCGGCACAGGTGTGCACCGGAGAGTTCGCCACGGCCTGCCAGGCGCTGGGCATCGGGTGACCGCCCGGTGGTGGCGGGCCGTGACGGTCTGCCACCACCCCCGGCGCCGCCACCACCGGGAGTGGGCCCGCCGGATCGGTGACGGGTTGGTGACGGGTCGGTCGACGAAGGGACGGTGATGGGAGCGGCCACAGTGGCCCCGTCCACCAGGACGGGCACTCCGGTGCTCGCCCTGGACGGGATCTCCAAGCGGTTCGGCGCGGTCCAGGCGCTGTCGGACGTGCACTTCGAGGCACACGCCGGCGAGGTCGTCGCCCTGGTCGGCGACAACGGCGCCGGCAAGTCCACCCTGGTCAAGATCATCTCCGGGGTGGGTCCGGCCGACGAGGGGCAGATCCTGTTCCAGGGGCGGCCGGTGGACATCCCCAACCCGCACGCCTCGCAGCACCTGGGCATCGCCACGGTTTTCCAGGATCTCGCCCTGTGCGACAACCTCGACGTGGTCGCCAACCTCTTTCTCGGCAACGAGGCGCTGCGCCGCGGCCGGTTGGACGAGGCGACCATGGAGAAGCGGTCCGCGGACCTGCTGGCCGAACTGTCGGCCCGGTTGCCCGACGTGCGGCTCCCGGTCGCCTCGCTGTCCGGCGGCCAGCGCCAGACGGTGGCGATCTGCCGGTCGCTGCTGGGCGATCCCCGGCTGATCGCGCTGGACGAACCCACCGCCGCACTGGGTGTGGCCCAGACCGCCGGAGTGCTCAACCTGATCGAACAACTCCGCCGCCGTGGCCTGGCGGTGGTGCTGATCAGCCACAACATGGCGGACGTGTTCGCCGTGGCCGACCGGGTGAGCGTGCTGCGGCTGGGCCGCAACGCCGGGGAGTTCCGGGTCGGCCAGACCACCAACGAGGAGGTCGTCGCCGCGATCACCGGGGCGACCGACAACGTGGTCGCCCAGCGGGCCCGCCGGGGCGCCGACCAGTCCGGTCCCGAGCCGGAGGGTCCGCGGTGAGCCACCCGATGGATCAGGTGGATCAGCCCAACCTGGTGGATCCGGCCGGGCCGGGCCTGGCCGCGCCGACCGGTGGCGGTGGGCTGCGCGGGCAGGCGAGCGCCGGCGCGCGCCGGCTGCGTTCCGGCGACCTGGGGTCGGCTCCGATCATCGTCGGCCTGCTGCTGATCGTGGTGATCTTCCAGATCTCCACGCCGACGTTCCTCAGCTCGGCCAACCTGGTCAGCCTGTCCTCCCAGATCGCCTCCACCGGGATCATCGCGGTCGGGGTCGTGCTGATGCTGCTGCTCGGCGAGATCGACCTGTCGGTGGGTTCGGTCAGCGGCGCCGCCGCGGCGGTCCTGGCGGTGAGCAACGTCAAGCACGGGCTGTCCCCGGCGGTCTCGATCGGGATCGTGCTGGCCACTGGTGTGGTCATCGGTCTGCTGCACGGCCTGGTCTTCACCAAGTTCGGCGTGCCGTCGTTCGTGGTGACCCTGGCCGGCCTGTTGGTCTGGTTGGGCCTCCAGCGGCGGGTGCTGTCCTCGACCGGCACCATCAACCTGCCCCGGCACGGGTGGCTGCTCGACGTCGGGCAGTTCAAATACTTCGGCTACCTCGGCGCCGGCGTCATCGCCGCGCTGCTGCTGGTGGCCTACCTGGTGCCGGCACTGGCCGCACGGCACCGCCGGACGGCGATGGGGCTCCCGAGCCGCTCGCTCGGCGGGATAGGAGTCACCGCGTTGGGTATCGCGGTGGTCTCCGCGCTGGTCATCTACTCGCTGTGCCAGGACCTGGGGGTGCCCTGGATCTTCGTGTTCTTCCTGGTGCTGGTGGTGCTGGTTGACTGGGTACTGCGCCGGACCCGCTACGGCCGGCACGTGTTCGCCATCGGTGGCAACATCGAGGCGGCCCGGCGGTCGGGCATCCGGGTGGACACCATCCGCTGCTCGGTGTTCGTGCTGTGCTCGGTGCTGGCCGCCACCGGCGGCGTGGTCGAGGCGATGCGGGCCGGCAGCGCCGGCCGGGACACCGGTACCGGAGATGTGCTGATCAACGCCATCGCCGCGGCCGTGATCGGTGGGACCAGCCTGTTCGGCGGCCGGACCCGCAGGTTCGCCGCGCTGCTGGGCATCCTGGTCATCGGGTCTATCCCCAACGGCCTGAACCTGCTCAACCTCAGTGACGACCTGCGGTTCATCATCACCGGATCGGTGCTGATCGCCGCGGTGATCGTGGACGCGTTGAGTCGGCGCGGGCGCCAGGCCAGCGGGGCCGGGTAGCACCCCGCCCCCGAGCGCCGAGCTGAGGTTTTCTCGCGAAAACCTCAGCGGTAACCGGTTACCCTCGCAGGTTTTCTCGCGAAAACCTCACGGGGGCAGTCGGACTGGGGTGGTCGGGGGAGACAGCGGCGTGGAGGAGCCGGTTGTCCCTGGGTCATCTAGAGTGACCGCGTGGCCCATCATCAGGAGACCCCTCGCCGGCGGAGTTCGGACACGCTGCTCGGTAAGATCCAGTCACCCGATGACCTCCGGCGGCTGGAGCCGTCCCAACTTCCCAGGCTCGCCGCCGAGATCCGCGACTTCCTGGTGCAGAAGGTCTCGCGCACCGGCGGGCACCTGGGCCCCAACCTCGGCGTGGTCGAGGTCACCCTCGCGCTGCACCGCGTGTTCGACTCGCCCCGCGACACGATCCTGTGGGACACCGGTCACCAGGCGTACGTGCACAAGATCGTCACCGGCCGGCAGGCCGGCTTCGACGTGCTGCGGCAGCGCGGGGGACTGTCCGGTTACCCCAACCGGGCCGAGTCCGAGCACGACGTCATCGAGAACTCGCACGCCTCCACCGCTCTGTCCTACGCCGACGGGCTGTCCAAGGCCTACGCGCTGCGCGAGCCGGGTCGGTGCGTGGTGGCGGTGGTCGGCGACGGGGCGCTGACCGGCGGGATGTGCTGGGAGGCGCTGAACAACATCGCCGCCGGCAAGAACCGTCGGGTCGTCATCGTGGTCAACGACAACGGCCGGTCGTACTCGCCGACGATCGGCGGGCTGGCCGACCACCTGGCCACGCTGCGGCTGCGCCCGGGCTACGAGAAGGCCCTCGAAGCGATCAAGGAGACGCTGAACCGCACGCCGGTGGTGGGTGCGCCGATCTACGACGCGCTGCACGGCATCAAGCGCGGTGTGAAGGACATCCTGGCGCCGCAGGGACTGTTCGAGGATCTGGGCCTGAAGTACGTCGGACCGGTGGACGGCCACGACCTGCCCGCGTTGGAGTCGGCGCTGCGCCGGGCCCGGGACTTCGGCGGTCCGGTGATCGTGCACTGCGTGACCCGCAAGGGTTCGGGCTACGAGCCGGCCGAGAACGACGAGGCCGACTGCCTGCACGGGCCGGGCGCGTTCGATCCGGCCACCGGGCGGCAACTGGCCCGCAAGGGCCGCACCTGGACCGGCGTGTTCGCCGATGAGATGGTGCGGCTGGGCGCCAGCCGCACCGACCTGGTGGCGATCACCGCGGCCATGCTGCAACCCACCGGGCTGGCGCGCTTCGCCGAGGCCTACCCGGAGCGCACGTTCGACGTGGGCATCGCCGAGCAGCACGCGGCCACGTCGGCGGCCGGGCTCGCGCTGGGCGGCATGCACCCGGTGGTGGCGGTGTACGCGACGTTCCTCAACCGGGCGTTCGACCAGGTGCTGATGGACGTGGCCCTGCACCGGCTGGGCGTGACGTTCGTGCTGGACCGGGCCGGGGTGACCGGCGAGGACGGCCCGTCGCACAACGGCATGTGGGACCTGGGCATCCTGGGCGTGGTGCCGGGCATCCGGATCGCCGCGCCGCGGGACGAGGCCACGCTGCGCGAGGAACTGCGCGAGGCCGTCGCGCACACCGCCGGCCCCACCGTGCTGCGGTACCCCAAGACCGCGCTCGGCCCGAACATTCCGGCGCTGCGCCGGGTCGGCACCGTGGACGTGCTGCGCGAACCGGCGCGGGCCGACGTACTGCTGGTGTCGGTCGGTTCGATGGCCACCCTCGCCGTCGACGTTGCCGAGCGGGTGGGCGCGCAGGGGATCGCGGTCAGCGTGGTCGACCCGCGGTGGGTCACCCCGGTGCCGACCGACCTGGTCGAGCTGGCCGCTCGGCACCGGCTGGTGGTGACCCTGGAGGACGGCGGCCGGGTCGGCGGGGTGGGTTCCCGGCTGTCACAGGCCATGCGGGACGCCGAGGTG
Source organism: Mycobacteriales bacterium (assembly GCA_036278435.1). Lineage (GTDB taxonomy): Bacteria > Actinomycetota > Actinomycetes > Mycobacteriales > DASULA01 > DASULA01. Next base: position 12,269 of record DASULA010000190.1, read on the forward strand.
GACGTGCCGACCCGCGACCTGGGCATCCCGCAGTGTTTCCTGGACCAGGCCAAGGTCGACCAGGTCAGAGGCGAGATCGGCCTGACCGCCCAGGACGTGGCCCGGCGGGTGGTGGAATGGGTGTCGCACCGGGACACCCCACTGCCGTCGGCGGTGGGCAGCGAGGCGCAGAACGAGTCCTGACCGGTGCGCCGGACACCGAACGCCACGCGGGCTGCCGGCGGTGAGCGGAGGAGGGTCCGACCGTGCGGGTGCTCGTCGTCGAGGACGAGGTGCCACTCGCCGACGCGGTGGCTCGCGGGCTGCGCCGGGAGGGGATGGCCGTGGACGTCGCCTACGACGGCGACGACGGCCACGAGAAGGCCACGGTCACGCGTTACGACGTGATCGTGCTCGACCGTGACCTGCCCGGTATGCCCGGCGACGAGTTGTGCCGTCGGCTCACCGCCGAGGGCCTGCTCACCCGGGTGATCATGTTGACCGCCAGCGGTGCGGTGGCCGATCGGGTGGCTGGTCTCTCGCTCGGCGCGGACGACTACCTGGCCAAGCCGTTCGCCTTCGCCGAGTTGGTGGCCCGGGTGCGCGCGCTGGGCCGGCGGGCCAGCCCGCCGGTGCCACCGATGCTCGTCGCCGGTGACGTGGCGCTGGACCCGGGTCGGCGGAACGTTGCCCGTGGCGGCCGACCGGTGGAACTGACCCGCAAGGAGTTCGGGGTGTTGGAGGTGCTGCTGGCCGCGCGCGGCGCGGTGGTCTCCAGCGAGGAACTGTTGGACCGGGTGTGGGACGAGAACGCCGACCCGTTCACGACCACGGTCCGCGTGACGATCATGACATTACGCCGCAAACTAGGCGAACCACCGCTTATTGAGACGGTGGTGGGCGCAGGATACCGGGTGAATCCGGCCCGCTCCGGTAACGAGAGTGATCTGAGTGATCTGGGCGACCGGAGTGATCTGGGCGACTTGGGCGACCGGAGCGACCTCGGTGACTCCGTAGGCTCGGGCGCCGGTGACTCGGGTCCCGTCGGTGGCGACCGGCGGGCCAGGCCCGGGAGGAGTTCAGGATGAGCCGGCCGCGCTTCACTCTGCGGCTGCGGCTGACGTTGCTCTACGGCGGGCTGTTGGTCCTGGTCGGGTGCGTCCTGTTGGCCATGTCGGCGGTGTTGCTGGACCGCTCCCTGGAGTCGGTGCTGCGCTTCCAGCACGGTGCGATCGTGCCGGCGGTGGACTCCAACGGGCGCCTGTTCCTGGTCGACGCCGAGGAGTTCGAGCGCGCGGTCACCCAGGACGCGCGCGGGGAGTTGGTGAGCACCGGCGCGCTCGCGTTCGGCGTGGTGGTGTTGGTGGGCGCCGCGGCGGGGTACATCCTGGCCGGGCAGGCGCTGCAACCGGTCAGCCAGGTGACCGCCACCGCGCGGCGGTTGTCCACCGAGACGCTGCACGACCGCATCGCGTTGACCGGACCCGACGACGAGTTGAAGGAACTGGCCGACACGTTCGATGACATGCTCGCGCGGCTGGACGCCGCGTTCGACAGCCAGCGGCGGTTCGTGGCCAACGCCAGCCACGAACTGCGCACGCCGCTGGCGGTCATCCGCACCGAGGTGGACGTGGCACTGGCCGATCCCGAGCCCACCGTCGTCGACCTGTGCCGGATGGCCGGGGTGGTCCGGGACGCGACCCGGCGGGCCGACCGGCTGGTCGAGGCGCTGCTCGTGCTGGCCCGCAGCGAGGCACAGGAACGCCAGGGCCTTGAGGTGTACGAGCGGGTCGACCTGGCTGTCCTGGTGCCGCGGGCCGTGCGGGCGCTGTCCACCGAGGCCAGCTCGCGGGGGGTCGGCGTCATCGCCGAGGTGGACTCCGCGCCAGTCTGGGGTGACCCCAGCCTGCTGGAGCGGTTGGTGGCGAACCTGGTGGAGAACGCCATCCGCCACAATGTGGACGGCGGTCACGTCGCGGTGACCACCGGCACCGAGCAGGCCACCGCGTGGCTGTCGGTGCGCAACACCGGCACCATCCTGGAGGAGATCACCGTGCAGGACCTGTTCGCACCGTTCCGGCGGGGCGGCACGGCACGCACGGCGAACCGGGGTGCCGGACTCGGCCTGTCGATCGTCCGGGCCGTAGCATCCGCGCACGGCGGCGAGGCCACGGCCCGGCCCCTCGCCGAGGGCGGACTTGAGGTGCATGTGCGACTTCCTGCTGTTCACGCCTTGGAAAGTATGACCTGACCGTGCGAATGACGTTGCTCTCGCCGTTCCTGTCGGGTGTGCCCGGCTGGATGCGCCGGCCGGTGCTGCCCGCCGTGCTGCTCGCCGGTGCGGTGGCGGTGAGCGTGGCCACCGGCCAGCCGGCGCCGGCAGACCGGGCCAGCGGCGTGTCCGTGCCGGTGTCCGCGGCCATCGACGTACCCGCCGGGCTGGGGAACCTGCTGCTCGTGTCGGCCGGAACCCTCGTCCGGTTCGACGTGGAAACCGGCACGATTACGCCGGTGCCGATGCCTCCCGGCCAACTGGCGTTGCAAGCCTGGCCGCTTCGGGACGCCGACGTGGTGCTCACCGCCTCGCCGCCGCCCGGCGCGGTGGGTGGGCCGGCAGCCGTGCCGGTGCCGGCCGGCACGGCGCCACCCGGGCCGGACCTGACGGACGGCACTGCCGCCAGCGGGGCCGACGCCGCCCCGCCCACCCCCACCTGGGCCTACGCGATACCCCGCCACGGCGCCCCGGTGCGGCTGGGTGCGGCCGCCGCCGTGGTGCCAGCCGTCGACGGCACGCGGGTCTGGCTGTTGCACGGTGACACCGCGACCCTGGTGGGTCTGGACGGGCGGGCCACCGCGTCCTGGGTGCGGGTGCCCCCCGGGTACCGGCTGATCGGCGCGACCCGGCTCGGTCCGATCGCCACCGTGGGCGGCGCCGACCCGCTCACCGTGCTGCTGCCCGCCGACGGTGGCCTGCCGCGCTGGGTGGCCAACGCCGAGGCGCTGGACGTGGCCGACGGCGTGCTGCTGGTGCACAGCGAACACCGGATCGGATCGGTGCCGCTGGCCACCGGCGTGCCGCACTGGTTGCCCGGACTGTCCGCGGTGTCGATCACCGGCCCGGGCACGCTGTCGCCGGGTGCCGGGTCGTTCGCGGTGCAGGCCCGGGTCAACGAGCATGCCCGGCTGGTCGTTGGGCGGATGGACGCCACCTCCACCGGCGACCTGCGGGTGGTGGCGTTGGAGGGCGGTGCCGCCCTGGACCGTCCCCCGGCGCCGGTGTGGACCGAGGACGGCCGGGTGCTGGCGGTGCGCCCGGACGGCCGGATGGTGGTCTACCGACCGGGTGACCCCCGTGCGTCGGTACTCAGCCCCCAATACCATGCCAGCGGCGTCGCCGCCGTTGCCCCCGTCGCCCCCAACCTCCCCCACTAACCGCCGCCCCCTCCGCGCCGATCTTGGTCATAGTGTTGTTATCCCAGCGCCCATAACGCCTCTTTGACCAAGATCGGCGCTGGTTATCGGGGAGGGTGGGGTGGCTTGGCGGGTACGCCCAGTTGGGAGGGGTCCACGCCTACGGTGGACGCGCGCGATCGCCGTTGGTGACCCCCGCAGTCGGTTAGGGCCACACGCACGACCATCACGGATCCAGTCGGGATAGTCGAAGCCCACCAGCGCCCGGGAGCCGTTGTCGTTCGGGCAGCTCACGGGGCGGCCGTCCGGATCGAACGGCGGGAGTGCGTTGAGCCGGTTCGCGGCCGTCCCGGGTTCGGCCACATGTACGGCTCGCAGCAGGGTTCCCGACCGGACTTCGTCATTCAGCCCGGCGTACAGACACCCGGTCGCCCGGACCGCACCGGGCGGGACTATCGCGTCGTTGGTGCCGCGGTGCTCCACCGGGAGCCGACCGAGGGGCCCTGCCGGACAGGCGAACGGGCCGGTGCGCGGCCCAACGGCCTCGCCCTGGCGGTGCAGCACGACCGGCACGGCCACCGCAACCGCGATCACGGCGGCGACGGCCAGGGACACCGCCACGCGGCGGCGGCGCCTGGCTCGGGGTCTCGGCACGCGACGGGCGGCGCCGCCACGTCCAGCTTCAGCCTGGACGTTGGGTGTTCCGGCCGCGTCCTTGGTGTGATCGGGGGCGTCAGCCATTGCGCGGTCAGGCTTGTTCGACGTGCGCGGCGTTGGCCGCTGCGCCGCGTGCCTTGCCTTTCCTGGTGAAGTAGCGGCCGATCGCGATCGATCCGAGGATGCCCAGCACCGCCGCGACCAAGGGCAGGATCTGGTTGTAGTTGTAGGCGGTGGAGTACGTGGTCTGGCGGATGATCAGCGCGGTTCCAGCGGCCTGGATGAGGAACAATGCCGCCCACAGGTAGCTGGTGACGTACATGCCTCTGCGGAAGTCGTGGTAGATGTCCCACATCGTGTCGAAGATCGCCATCCCGTCGCGGGTACCGTCCGTGCCATAACGCTGAGCCAGGTAGAACACGACTGGTTTGCGGACCAGGACGCATGAGCCCAGAAAGATCAGACCGATCAGGGCCGTGGCCGCGCAGTCCTTGTAGAGCAGCACCTTGGGGGCGGTACTACTGACCAGCGCGATGATCGCGGACACCGCGGTGAACGCGAAGATCGAGGCCGAGGCTCCGCTGAACCTGCGAGCTTTGGCCCAGATCGCGAATCCGCCGACGACCGGGCCGATACTGCCGACGAGGTAGCTGGCCACGCCACTGGCGCCCATCCGCTGGGCGAGGTGGAACAGCGCGATGCTGCCGCCGATCTCGACCACCGTGACGAGGACGTTGAAACGCATCCCCTTCTTGGCCGGATGCTCCCTGAGCCCCTGAGCGATCCGGTCGTGCACCGTCGACGCGTTGGAGGCCATGCCTGAACTGTACGGACCTGCCCACGCTGCGGGCGGGTGAGAAGCCTGACCCGAGCGCTCCCACCCTGGCCGGAACCGTGATTGGCGTCGCCGACCGGCGCTGGAACCCGGTGCCGGGCGCGCGTTTCGGCGGCATCACCCGGTCGCCGCTGACGCCGGCCGGGTGCCCTTCCATGCCGCCGGCAGCGCCCGGCACCGGGGACGGGGAAGGACTGGGTGCCCCGGCCGTCGCGGAATGTGGCGCGGCGGCCGGGGCGGGTGCGGAGTGGTCGCCGTGCGGCGGGGTCACTCCGCGGGTCGGTGGGTGCGGGGGATGGCGGCCAGCCGGGCGCGTTCGGGGCACATGTGCTGTTCGCAGCCGGAGTGCAGTTCGGCGATACGGCGCAGCGCGTCGCGCATGCCGTCGGGGTCGGCCGAACAGAAGCAGCACGATGGCCAGGTGCGGCAGTGCGGGCAGACGTTGCCCGCGGCGCTGGCGCCGGTCGGCGGATCCGGCCAGGGTCGCGGATCGGGTCGCGGATCGGGTCGCGGGGCGCCGTTCGCCGGCCGGCCGGCGGCCCGGGAGAGGCTCCGATACGCGTTGTGCGGATCCGGCCCGCCCTGCCGCTGGTAGTCCATTTTCCGCCTTTCGCGCCGAACCCGCTGATCACCGGTGCGGCTGGTCGCCGTGCTGCGACGACTGTGCCGCCGTGGCGGCGGCCCGGGAAGACCGGTTCCACGCGTCGGATTCGCGCTGCGCCACCCCCTCTGTTCTTTCTGGACGGTGTGGGTCAGGGTGGTGGCCATGACCATGAACACGTCAGCGTGCGCGGCCCGGTTGCGGGTGGAGCGGGCGCGCCGGGGATGGACCCGCAACGACACCGGAAAGCGGATGGCCGCCGCCGCGAGAAGCCTGGGAATCTCCGGCCTGCCGGACTGGCGGGTGCTGGCCGGGTACACGCACAAGTGGGAGAAGGGCCGGGACCGGCCGAGTTGGAGGTATCAGGTCGTGCTGGCCGCGGTGTTCGGGCTGAGCGTGCGCGACCTGTTCGGTTCGGCCGCCGCCCTGGAGATCCCTCCGGTGTTGGACGCCGCCACCGGAGGTACCGTCGAGGTGCCCCATTTCGCCCAGGCGGAGGATGACCCGGTGCAGCGTCGCAAGCTCCTCGCGTGGTTGGCCGCGCTGGCGGCGGGAACCGCGCGGCTACCGGCCGCGGTCCGGCAGATGGCCACGGTCGTCGGGGACCGGCCGGACCTGCTGCCGGCGATGAGCATGGACGACGTGGCGAACCTGGACGCGTCCAACGCCATGTTCACCACCTGGGAGTGGACGGTCGGCGGCGCGGTGTCCCGGCAGGCGGCGATGGCGCACGTGTCCTGGGCACTGGCCCAACTGGACGCCCGGGTGCCGGCGCCGCCGGACGTGCGCGACGCCTGGCGGGTCAGCACCGCCCGGCTGGCCCAGACCGCCGGGTGGATGTGTCACGACGCCGGCCGGGAGGCGCAGTCCCGGGGGCTCCTGGTGCTCGGCTACCAGATCGCGTCCACTGTGGAACAAGCGACTTCCGGCGATCCAGCCCGGGTGTTCCTGTTGACACACCTCGCTCACCAGGCTATCGACGTGGGCCGCCCGAAGACCGGCCTGGACCTGGTCCGGCACGCTCAGACCGTCGCCGATGCGGTGGCCCCGACCGCGCGGTACCGGTTGTACACACTCAAGGCCCGCGCGTACGCGGCAATGGGCGACGAGCGGGCAATGCGCCGGGAACTCGGCCTGGCCGAGACCGAGTTCAGCCACGCCGGTCCCGATGACCTGGTTCGAAGCCCGTGGGATCGCAACTGGCAGAGTGAGGGCCAGTACCACTACAACATCGGCACCGCGCGCCAGTTGCTGGCCGGGGCCAACCCGGACGCCGCCACCGCGAAACTGCCGGCCCGGGTGGCCGACGAGTTCATCGCGGGTTCGGCGGCCTGGGGCCCGCACAAGGAACGCGACCGGACGTCCGCGCGGTTGCGCGCGGCCACCCTGCTGATGACCGGCCGGGACCACGAGCACGCCGTCGCGGTCGCCCGCGAGGCCCTGCCCGCGCTGCCCGCGCTGCGTTCGCACCGGATCGACACCGACGTGGCCACCCTGCGCGCCGCCACCGCCCCGTTCCGCGCCAACCCCGACGTGGCCGCCCTGGTCCACGACCTGCCCACCCCTTAACTTGATACTGACTGCATCATGACTGCATAATATAGTCATGAGCGTGGTGTTGACCATCCGCGACGTGCCGGACGAGGTGCGCGATGCGCTGGCAGCCGAAGCACGTGAGCATGGCCAGTCGCTTCAGGCGTTCCTGCTCGGTGTCCTGCGCCGGCAGGCCGCGTTCGACCGGAATCGGCAGATACTCGCCGAGGTCGAGCGTGACCTGTCCGAAGGCGGTGCCGGTGAGGACGCCCCGGACCCGGCGGAACTGCTCGCCGTGGCTCGCGGCGAACGCGGCAGGTCCGGTCCGTCCGGAACGTCGGCCGCTGGCAGCGGCGGATGATCGTGGTCGATGCGTCGGTGCTGGCGAACATGCTGGCCTACACCGACCAGAGGGGCCGTAGGGCACGCGCGGTGTTGGGTCGGGACACCGAATGGGCGGCGCCCGAGCACTGGCAGGCCGAGGTGTTCTCGGTGATGCGCGGCCTGGTGCTCGGCAACAGCATCAGCGAGAGCCAGGCCCTGACCGCGGTCCGCCGGCTCCCGCAACTCGCTGTTGACCGTGTGTCACTTGATGGCCTGCTACCCCAGATGTGGGTGATGCGTGCTGCCATTGGTGCGTATGACGCCCCGTACGTCGCACTCGCCGCGGCCCGGGACGTAACCCTGGTGACCTCCGACGGCAGGCTTGCCCGTGCCGCGATCGCGCACTGTCGAGTCGAACTCGTGGCATAACTGGTCGCTCCGCCCGCCGTGGTACACAGTGCTACACCGTGCCGGTGGGGCGGGCCGCGCCCCGGGAACGTAGTCTCGGGGCCGGTATCGCGGCGGCGGAGGCCGGAGACGGTGACATCGGAACAGACAATTACCAGCGCGGCGAATCCCCTGGTGAAACGGATGCGCCACCTCGCCGAGCGCCGGCACCGGCGGGTGGAGGGGGCGTTCGTCGTCGAGGGCATCCAGCCGGTGTGGCGCGCGGTGCAGGCCGGCGCCGCGATCGAGACGATCGTTATCGCACCGGACCTGCTGCGCGACTCCCCGGCGCTGCGGATGGTCGAGGACCGCGCCGCGGCCGGAGTCCCGGTGGCCCGGCTGAGCCGGGAACTGTTCACCCGACTGTCCGACCGGGACGGCCCGAGCGGGCTCGCGGCCATCGTGCGCGGCCGGGTCCGCCCCCTCGACGACCTGCCGGTCGGGCCGGGCTCGATGTTCGTCGCGCTGCACGAGATCGGCAACCCCGGCAACCTGGGCACCATCATCCGCACCGCGGACGCGACCGGGGCCGCCGGCGTCGTGCTGATCGGCGATGCCAGCGACCCGTTCGCGCCCGGCGCGGTCAAGGCGAGCATGGGTTCGCTGTTCGCCACCGAGATCCGGCACGCACCGACGCTCGACGCGTTCTTCGACTGGGCTGGCGGACGCGGTGTGCCGGTCATGGCCACCTCCGGGGCCGGCCCGGACCACCACTGGTCCGCCCGGTATCGCACGCCGCTGGCGCTGCTGTTCGGTAGCGAGGGCCAGGGGCTGCCGGCCGGGGCGCTGGCGCGCAGTGACCTGGTGGTGCGGATCCCGATGGTGGGCACGGCCGAATCGCTCAACCTGGCGGTGGCCGTCGGCGTGATGCTCTACGAGGTGCGCCGCGGCGCACCGGCCGGATCGGGCGGCTGACCAGCGGTACCGCGGGGGTGTCGGGCGTGTGGTCGAGACGGTCATGGTGTCTGCTCGGTGGGCAGCCGGATGCGCAGAACCGACCCCTGTCCGTCAAAGCGGGGCAGGCCCAGTACCTGATGCTGATCCACGCCAACCCCGCCGATCTTGGTCAAAGGGCTGTTGTATCGCGGGTGATAACGCCTCTTTGACCAAGATCGGCGCGGGTCCGGACACGGGTGGGGCGGGTGGCGGTAGCGTGCCGGGCGTGGAGGCGTTGCGGGTTACCGATCCGGTGTCGATCGGCGACTACGCCGTGCTGGGGCGACTCGGTCACGGGGCCATGGGCACGGTGTACCTGGGCCGGTCCCTCGGTGGCCGGCCGGTCGCGGTCAAGGTGGCCCGTCCGGAACTGGCCGAGGACCCGGGGTTCCGGGACCGGTTCCGCCGGGAGGTGGCGATGGCCCGTGCGGTCGGCGGGTTCTGGACCGCGACGGTCGTCGACGCGGACCCGGACGGGCCGCTGCCCTGGCTGGCCACCGAGTACGTGCCCGGCCCCACCCTGCGCGACGCGGTCACCGCGCACGGCCCGCTTCCCGAGCCGGCCGTGCACCGACTGGTCGCCGGGCTGGCCGAGGCGCTGCGGGCCATTCACGCCACCGGCATGGTGCACCGCGACCTCAAGCCGTCCAACGTGCTGCTGGCCGCCGACGGGCCGCGGGTCATCGACTTCGGCATCGCCAAGGCGCTGCCCGAGCCCGGGTTGACCGCCACCGGCGTGCTGGTCGGCACCCCCGGGTTCCTGCCTCCCGAGCAGATCCATGGCGGCCAGGTCACCCCGGCCGGTGACGTGTTCGCCCTCGGGGCGGTCCTGGTCTACGCCGCCACCGGCCACGGCCCGTTCGGCAGCGGCGAGCCCGCCGCGCTGATGTACCGGACGGTGCACGCCAGCCCTGACCTGGCCGGCGTGCCGGCCGGCCTGCGCGCGCTGGCCACCCGCTGCCTGCACGCCCGGCCCGAGCAGCGACCGTCCCCGGCTGACGTGCTCGCCGAGGTCGGCGAACCGGGCACCGCCGAGTGGCTGCCCGCACCGGTCCGGGCGAGCGTCGAGGAACGCCGTACCGAGGTGGTCGTGGTGGCCTCGGCACCCCGGCCGCCGACCCGGCCGTACACCGTCGCCGGATCGCCCCCGCCGGTGGCCGCGTCCGGCCCCGGCTGGGCCGCCGGCACTGGATCACCCGGCACTGGATCACCCGGCAGCAGAACGCCCGGCGGCGTTCCCGGCGCGGCCGGACCGGCCGGGGCGGTCAACAGCGCGGTGTTCGCCACCTCGCGGCTGTCCGCGCTGGCGTTGGGCGTTCCGTCCGCGATCGGGGCGCTGGTCTGCGCGTCGGTCAGCGGGGCCGCCTCCCGGCAGGGTAACGGCGGGGCGGCGTTCCTGTTATTCGTCGGGTTCGTGCTGGCCGGGATCACCGCCGTCCGGCTGGGGTGGCGGCTGGTGCGCCCGTTCCGGGTCGAGGTCTCCGGTGCCGGGCTCACCGTCGGCCACGGGACGCGCAGCCTGCACCTGGGTTGGCACCGGATCGCCCGGGCGCGGGTGGTGGAACACCGCCGCCGGCCGTGGCTGGTGGTCTGGCCGAACAGCGCGGACGCGGCCGGCGCCTGCCGGGCCGCCGGGTACCGCGACGCGCACGGCGGGTTCCGGATGTTTCCGGTCGGCCACGAACGACGGCGGGCCGCCCGCGTCCGGGAGGTGCGCGAGCTGCGGGCCGCGCTCGGCTGGTACGGCCGGACCACCCACGACGCCGGGTACTGAACCGGCGCTCTCGGCGACCCCGGAGTCCGGTCCGGCCGGGTGGCCGCGCACCGGGCGGGCCGCCGGTGCCGGGTCCACGGCAGCCCACGGCGGAGATCACGTCTCTGGTACCCCCGACGTGCGTTCGCGCACGATCATATTTGTGGCCACAATCTTGTGATACATTGGTGCCATGACCGTCGAACACGCGCCGGTGGGGCTGCGGGAGCTACGGCATAACACCAGCGAGGTTCTGGCCCGCGTACGTCGCGGCGAGACCGTGGACGTGACCGAGTACGGCCGGCTGGTAGCGCGCATCGTCCCCGTCGAGGAGCGCGAGCGGGCACCGGTGCTCGACCGGCTCGCCGCTGCCGGCCGATTGCGCCCCGCAGTGCGGCCCGGATACCGGCCCCGAATGCTCCCGGCTACCGACAGCAACCAGCTCGGCGAGGCGTTGGCGGCGCTGCGCGACGAGGAACGCTGGTGAGTCTGTACTACCTGGACACTTCGGCCGCGCTCAAGCTGCTCGTACAGGAGAACGACTCGACGGCCTTCGCCACGTTTTACGATACCCATACCGCCGCGCCATGGGTCAGCTCCACGCTGCTTCGCATCGAGCTCATCCGCGCCGTCAACCGCGCCCTACCCGCTGCCCTGCCCGAGGCCCGTGATCTGCTACTCGCCTTTGACTACATACCGATCGATGACGATATCGTCGAGGCCGCCGTGAACGAGCCCGACCGGATGCTGCGCTCCCTCGACGCGATCCACCTCGCCACCGCCCGACAACTCGGCGCGGACCTGACCAGCCTCATCACCTACGATGACCGTCTTGCCGGCGCCGCCCGCGACGCCGGAATGGCCGTCGCCGTCCCCCGCGACTGAGCGGCAATCGCCGTCGACCCGCCCGGGGCCGGGCGGGTGGATGCCCGAGGGCCGCGCCAGCGACAACCACGTGGCCACGATGGTGGTCCACCCCAACGCCAGGGGAGTCCGCGGCGGTACCGCGTTCACCCACGGCTCGCTGCCGCGCACCATGGAGGAGGTGCTCGGCTACCCGCTGCTCGGCTGCGCGGCCACCACGCCTTCCGCGCGCCCGGCGTTCCACCTGTGACCGGCGGCCGTAGGATGGCCGGGTGACGGGGGTAGCGGTCCGGTCGGTGCGGACGGTGCCGGTGGGCCTGCTGGCGCACCTGCGGCGGGCCCGGGACCACATCGACCGGCACTACTCGGCACCGCTGGACCTGGACCGGCTGGCCGCGGTCGCCGGGGTGTCCAAGTACCATTTCGCGCGGTGCTTCGAGGCGAGCTACGGCCAGACACCGATCCGGTACCTCACCTGGCGGCGGATCGAGCGGGCACAGGACCTGCTGCGTAACGCGAACCTGACCGTGACCGAGGTGTGCATGGCGGTCGGGTTCGCCAGCCTCGGATCGTTCTCCTCGCGGTTCACCGAGCTGGTTGGAGAGAGTCCCACCGCCTACCGGGACCGGTGGGCCGCCCGGGGTGGGCCGCACGTGCCCGGGTGCTACCTGTTCATGCGTGGCGCGCTCGACCCCGGCGGGACCACCGGACCTCCCGCCGGTCGAGCCACCGACGATCGAGCAATCTGAAAGAAGCCCCCGACTCCGCACCGACCTACCGTCGACGCATGATTACGAACGTCGCGATCGTCACCCTGTACTGCCTGGACCAGGACGCCGCGCGGGACTTCTACGTCGATGTGATGGGTTTCGAACCCCGCGCCGACATTACCGTGGGCGACGGCTACCGATGGGTCACCGTCGGCCACCCCAGCCAACCCGAACTGGACATCACCCTGTCCACGCCCGACCCACCACTGAACCCCGACGCCGCCGCCCTGATCCGCCGCCAACTCGAACAGGGACAGTGGGGAGGGTTCGGCGTGCGGGTCGACGACTGCCGCAAGACCTTCCGCGAGCTGAGCGCCAAAGGCGTCACCTTCCTGCAGGAACCCGCGGATCGGCCCTACGGCGTCGAGGCCGTCATGCGCGACAACTCCGGCAACTGGCTGGTGCTGGTCGAGCCGAAGGACTTCAGTCCGGAGGACTTCGCCTCGTCCTGAACGGGGCCGGCGGCTGGCGTCGGTCAACGGACGCCAGCCGCCGTGCTGCCGTCAGCCGGGCAGGCTGGCCACGCCGCGCGGCAGGAAGCGCCGGCCGGTGACCCGTTCGGACACCCCGGTGCGGTCCAGGTACGGGGTGATGCCGCCCAGGTGGAACGGCCAGCCGGCGCCCAGCAGCAGGCACAGGTCGATGTCCTGCGGCTCGGCCACCACGCCGGCGTCCAGCATCAGCCGGATCTCACCGGCCAGCGCGTCCAGCGCCCGCTCCCGCAGCTCCCCGGCCATCGGGCCGCCGGTCACCCCCTGGTACAGGGCGGCCACCTCGGGGTCCAGGTGCTGGTCGCCGCCGTCCCAGGTGTAGAACGACGTCTTGCCCAGTTCGACCGCCCGGCGCAGGTTCTCCGACACGCCGTACCGGTCGCCGAACGCCTCGTGCAGCGTCTCGGCGACGTGCAGCGCCACGGCCGGCCCGACCAGCCCGAGCAGCAGCAGCGGCGTCATCGGCAGGCCCAGCGGGTCCAGCGCATGATCGGCCTCGACCAGGTCGGTGCCCTCATCCACGGCCCGGGTGACCTCGCCGAGGAACCGGGTCAGCAGCCGGTTCACCACGAACGCCGGAGCGTCGGCCACCAGCACGCACGACTTTCGCAACCGCCTGCCGACCGCGAACGCGGTGGCCAGCGCCGCGCCGTCGGTCCGGTCGGCCCGCACCACCTCCAGCAGCGGGAGCACCGCCACCGGGTTGAAGAAGTGCATGCCCACCACGCGCTCGGGGTGCCGTAGGCCCGAGGCCATCTCGGTCACCGACAGCGACGAGGTGTTCGTGGCCAGCAGGCACTCCGGCCCGACCACCGCCTCGATCTCGGCGAACACCTGTCGCTTGACCTTCAGCTCCTCGAACACCGCCTCGATGACCAGGTCGGCGTCGGCGAACGCGTCCGAACTCAGCGACCCGGTGACCAGGCCCCTGAGCCGGTTCGCCCCGTCGGCGGTGAGGCGCCCGCGGGCGGCCAGCGTGTCGATCTCGCCGTGCACGCGGGCCACCCCGGCCTCCAGCCGGTCGGAGTCCAGGTCGGTGAGTACCACCGGAACCTCCAGCCGTCGGGCGAACAGCAGCGCCAGTTGCCCGGCCATCAACCCGGCCCCGACCACCCCGACCTTGGTCACCGGCCGGGCCAGCGACTGATCCGGCCCGCCCACCGGCCGGCGGGCCCGCTTCTGCACCAGGTCGAACGCGTACAGGCCGGACCGCAGTTCCTCGGTCAGCAGCAGGTCGGCCAGCGCCTCGTCCTCGGCCGCGCAGCCGTCGGCGAACGTCGCTGTGCGGGCCAGCGCGATCAGGTCCAGGGCCCGGTAGGGCGCCGGGGCCGCGCCGTGCAG
>DASULA010000191.1:0-2882 GCA_036278435.1 Mycobacteriales bacterium
CGCGCCCGGCCCGGTGGAGTTCGTGCCTGGCGACGTGGGTGACCCACGGGTGGCCAGCCTCCTTGCCGAGGCCGACACGGTGGTGCACGTGGGCACCGGTGCCGGCGGGACGGACCCCGCTGGCACCCGGCGGCTGCTCGCCGCGTGCCAGCACTCGACCCGGCTGCGCCGGGTCGTGGTCCGGTCCACCGCCGCGGTGTACCCGGCGGCGAGGCGCGACCCGGCCCTGTTCGTCGAGACGGACGCCGGCGGTGCCCGGGACCGCGCGGAGGGGTGGGACGGCTCGTGGCCGGGCGCCGGGCCGGGCCGGGACGCCGCCGAAACCGAGGCGCAGATCCGCGCGTTCGGGCGGTGCCGGCCAGACGTCCGGGTCACGGTGCTGCGGTTGGCGAACCTGGTCGGGCCCCGGGTGCCGACCCGGCTGGCCCGGTACTTCGGCCCGCCGGCGGTCCCCACCGCGTGCGGGCACGATCCTCGCCTCCAGTTCCTGCACGAACACGACGCGGTCGAGGTGTTCCGGCTGGCCGCCCTCGGTGAACATCGGTCCACTGTCCCGCCGCGGGCGGACGGCCGGACGCCACCGGGGAACGACGGCGCGCCGTGGCCGGTCAACGTGGCCGGAGCCGGAGTCCTGATGCTCTCCCAGGCGATCCGCCGGGCCGGGCGGGTGCCGCTTCCGCTGCCCGGGCCGGCCAGCACGCTACTGACCGGGCTGCTGCGCCGCGCCGGGCTGGCCCACCGCCACGCCGGGCAGGTCGCCGATCTCGGCGCGCGGTTGCATCCCGGCGGCCTGCTCACCGTCGGCGCGATCGTCGACACCACCCGTCTGCGGCGGGAGTTCGGCTACCTCCCGCGCTACACCAGCGTCCAAGCGTTCGACGAGTTCGTCCGCGGCCAGCTCAGGGCCGGCCGCATCGGGTGGCCCGCCGATGTATGAGGATCCCAGAACGCGCCGCCCGGACCGGCTTGCCGGTGCGCTGGCGTTCCTGCGGCGCCGGGTCACCGGTGACTACGAGGTGGACGAGTTCGGATTCGACCGGGACCTGACCGAACACGTGCTGCTGCCGCTGCTGCGGCCGTGGTACCGGACCTGGTTCCAGGTGCGCACGTTCGGACTGGACAACGTGCCGACGACCGGTCCCGCGCTGGTGGTGGCGAACCACTCGGGCACCGTCGCGATGGATGCGGCGATGACCTGGGTCGCACTACGCGACGACCACCCGGCACACCGGTACCTGCGCATGCTCGGGGCCGACCTGGTGTTCCGGACCCCGTTGGTCGGGGAGTTCGCGCGTAAGGCCGGGCACACCCTGGCCTGTGTCGCCGATACCGAGCGCCTGCTCGCCGCCGGTGAGCTGGTCGGAGTGTGGCCGGAGGGGTTCAAGGGCACCGGCAAGCCGTTCTCCGAGCGGTACAGGCTGCGCCGGTTCGGCCGCGGCGGGTTCGTCAGCGTCGCCCTGCGCGCCGGGGTGCCGATCGTGCCGTGCTCGATCGTGGGCGCCGAGGAGGCGTACCCGATGCTGGCGAACGCCGGTGTGCTGGCCCGCCTGTTCGACCTGCCGTACTTCCCGATCACTCCGACGTTCCCCTGGCTCGGCCCGGCCGGCGCCATCCCGCTGCCGTCGAGATGGCTCATCGAGTTCGGTGAGCCGATCGACACCTCGGGCCGGTCCGAGCAGGCCGCGGACCCGGCACTGGTGTCCGCGCTGACCGAGCAGGTACGTGAGACCATCCAGCTGACGCTGCACCGGCTGGTCGCACAACGCGGGCGGGCCTTCGGCTGGCCGGGCCGACCGGGCTCCCCGGACCGACCGGGCTGAACGGGCTGACCGATATGACCGGCAGGGTCCGCCCCGGTCGCACGAGGAGTCGCACACGTGGAGTTCGACGTCACCATCGAGATCCCCAAGGGACAGCGGAACAAGTACGAGATGGACCACGTCTCCGGGCGCATCCGGTTGGACCGCATGCTGTTCACCTCGACCCGCTACCCCGCCGACTACGGCTTCGTCGAGGACACCCTCGGTGCCGACGGCGACCCGCTCGACGCGTTGGTGTTGCTGGAGGAGCCGACCTTCCCCGGCTGCCTCATCCGGTGCCGGTGCATCGGCATGTTCCGGATGACCGACGAGAAGGGCGGCGACGACAAGGTGCTGTGCGTCCCGGCCACCGACCCACGAATGAAGCACCTTCGCGACATCCACCACGTATCGGAATTCGACCGGCTGGAGATCCAGCACTTCTTCGAGGTCTACAAGGACCTGGAGCCGGGAAAATCGGTCGAGGGCGCGACCTGGGTCGGGCGCGCCGAGGCCGAGATGGAAATCGACGCCTCTCGGCGCCGGCTGGCCGGCGTCGACCCCGAACCCGCCTGATCACCTGCGTGCCTGACCCGGTCCCGGCGCCCGGTGGCCGCGGTGCCGGGACGGCGCCCTCCGGATCGACCGGCGTGGGCGGCACCGGGTCGGGCGCCGGCTCGGGCGGCAGCGGGTCCGGCGCGGGCGCGGGGGGCAACGGGTCCGGCGCGGGCTGCGGCGGTACCGGATCCGGCGCCGGTCTGGGGGGCACCGGGTCGGGTGCCGGCTCGGGCGGCAGCGGGTCGGGTGCCGGCTCGGGCGGCGGGCTCGGCCCCGGCGGTGTCGGCGGCCCCGGCTGGGGCGGTGTCGGCGGTGCTGGCTGGGGCGGTGTCGGCCCGGGCGGGTGCGGCGGTGGGTGGGTAGGTCCGGGATCGCCCGGTTCGGAATCCGGTGGGATAGAGACTGGTGCCGTCCGGATCGGGTAGTCCGGGGGCGGCGGATCACCGGAACGGGCCATCGACACACACCTCTTGGGCTGGGCCGCGCCGTTCGGGTCGACTCGACCCGGTCCGACGCGGGCGGGAC
>DASULA010000192.1:0-13175 GCA_036278435.1 Mycobacteriales bacterium
GGTAGTTAACTTCTCTACACCGAGCAGTTCTGGCTCCTCGATCATGAACTCGGCCCAGGACTCGTCCCGCCACATGCCGTCGGCGACATCCTTGAGCACCGCGCCGGCCCGTTCGATGTCGGTGTTCCGCGGGAACGGCAGGTCCAGCACCACCTGCCCGTAGCCCTGACTCTTGTTGCCCACCCGGCTGACCGCACCGTTGCGCACGTACCACACGGTCCCGTTGTCGTCGCGCAGCCGCATGGTGCGCAGCCCGACGTCCTCGACCGTGCCGGAGACGTCGTCCACGTCGATGACGTCACCCACCCCGTACTGGTCCTCCAGGATCATGAAGATGCCGGCGAGGAAGTCCTTGACCAGGCTCTGCGCGCCGAAGCCGATGGCCACGCCCACGACTCCCGCGCTGGCCAGGATCGGGGCCAGATTCACTCCGAGTTCGCCGAGGACCAGCACGAATGTCAACATCAGCACGACGAACGACACCACGCTGCGCAGGATGGATCCGACCGCCTCGGCCCGCTGGCGCCTGCGCTCGGAGACGATCGTCCCGTCGAACAGGCTGGTCAGGCCGGAGCGTTCCCGCAGTGGCCGCAGCGCTCCGGGGGTCCGGCCCTCGGCGCTGGACCGGGTCACCTTGCGGATCATCCGGTGCAGCAGGGAACGGATCGCCAGCGCGATCAGGATGATCAGCAGGATCGCGGCCGGTTTGGCGATGAACACGTCGGAACCGTCGGCGAGCCAGCCGACGTGGGTCAGGTCGTAGACCCGGGCACACAACGTTCCCGGGTCGCTGACGCACGTCGGTTTGCCGTCGAGCAGGGTCAGGGGATCGCGCACGGTTCTTGCTACCGCATCGACCGGGCCGCGTGCACCCCGGAATCCCCTAGCCGGTCGGTGGGATCGCCCGGCGGGCACACCGGCTCCGGCCCGGGATCCTGGCGGGCGGCGGTCGGATGCCAGGGGACAAGTGTCGTGTGTTGGGCTGAACGCCACGCCGGGAAGGCCCGACCGGGCGGCTCCGGGTATGTGAACGGCGGTAAACGCGTGCGCTCCGGGCCATTGTCGGGTTCACTGAATCATCGCGGAGGTGAGCCCGTGACCCAGACTGCTGTCACGTTGTTGCTCAACGCGACGTACGAGCCGCTCTGCGTCGTGTCCTCCCGCCGCGCCGTGGTGCTCGTGCTGAGTCAGAAGGCGGTCCCGGTCGAGGATGGGGACGGGTTCCTGCGGAGCGTGTCGCGCACCGTCCCGTTGCCGGCGGTGGCACGGCTCACCCGGTTCGTCCGGGTGCCCTACCGAGCCCAGGTCCCGCTGACCCGCAAGGCGGTGTTCGCCCGGGACGGGGGCCGGTGCGCGTACTGCGGCGCACCGGCGACCAGCATCGACCATGTCGTCCCGCGCAGCCGCGGCGGCGAGCACGCGTGGGACAACGTGGTGGCGTCCTGTGGACGGTGTAACCACGCCAAGGCCGACCGGGCGATCTCCGAACTCGGCTGGCGACTGCGCACCGTGCCGCGGGCACCGACGGGCGTCTCCTGGCGGGTGCTGGGGGCCAGGCCACCTGACCCGCGGTGGAGCGCCTACCTGGACGGGGCCACCCAGGCGACCGCCACCGCGTCTGCCTGACTCTCCTCGCCAGCCGCCGTTCCAGCCGCGGTTGGATCGCGGTACGGCTGGGCGGGCCGGTCAGGTCACCCGCGCGGGTTCGACCGGATATGCCAGGTGCTCCCCGGCGGCGGTGAGCCGCCGAATCCTGTCCATGCCGTCCCAAACCTGT
The DNA here is from genome assembly GCA_036278435.1 of Mycobacteriales bacterium. Lineage (GTDB taxonomy): Bacteria > Actinomycetota > Actinomycetes > Mycobacteriales > DASULA01 > DASULA01. The sequence goes on from DASULA010000192.1 coordinate 1,778, forward strand.
GTGAACGACGTGGTCAGTGGGGCGGGGCCGAGTCGCAACCGGTCGGGCGTGCGGTAGTCCGGGATCACCCCGGCCCGGTCGATGAGCGCCCGGCTGATCTGCCACGCCCTGGGGTGGTACAGCGACACGTGTGACCCCCGCCGGTCCGGGTCCCGGGGGGAGGCGACCCGAAACCCCATCGGCGCCAGCCAGGCGTCGGCCAACTCGATCAGGTAGGAGGTCAGTGCCGCGCCCTTGGCGCGCAGCCGGTCCACCCCGGCCTCGGCGACCAGCCCGGCGCCCTGCTCCACCGCGTAGGTCTGCAACACCGGAGGGGTGCCGGCCAGGAAGTGGTCGATCCCCCGAGCCGGGTCGTAGTCCGGCCCCATCCGGAACTGGTCGGCCTGCCCGAACCATCCCTGGATCGGCGTGCGCAGCGCGTCCTGTAGCTCGGACCGGACGTAGAGGAACGCCGGTGAACCCGGCCCGCCGTTCAGGTACTTGTAGGTGCAGCCCACGGCCAGGTCCGCGCCGCTGGCGGTGAGCGGCACCGGGACCGCGCCGGCCGAGTGGCTCAGGTCCCAGAGCACCAGTGCCCCGGCGCCGTGCGCGATCCCGGTCACCTCGGCCATGTCCAGCAGGGCGCCGGACCGGTAGGCGACCTGAGAGAGGCTGACCAGCGCGGTGTCCGGGCCGACCGCGGCGCGCAGCGCGTCCGGGTCGGGTCCGCCGTCGATGTCGGCCGGCACCCGGCGCAGGGTTATCCCGCGCGCGGCGGCCAGTCCGGCCAGCACGTACAGGTCGGTCGGGAAGTTGCCGTCGTCGGTGACGATGACCCGCCGGTCCGGCCGGGCGTCCAGCGCGGCGGCGGCGAGCTTGTACAAGTTCACCGTGGTCGAGTCCGACACCACCACCTCGCCGGGCCGGGCCGCCAGGATCTGGGTCCCGATCAGGTCACCGACCGTCCGGGACAGGTCTATCCACCTCGACCAGGACCGGATCAGCCCCCGTCCCCACTCCTCGGTGACGACTTCGTGCAACCGGGCCGCCGTGGCCCGCGGCAGCCGTCCCAGCGAGTTGCCGTCCAGGTAGACCAGATCGGGATCGGTCACCACGAAACGGGCCGGGTAGGCCGCCAGCGGATCGGCGGCGTCGCACTCCTCGGCGCGCGCTCGGCTCAATGCGTCGGGCACCACACACTTCCTCGCTTCTGGTGGTCGTCGGGGGCTGCCCGGGCAGCCCCCTGCACGGTAGCGTCCGGTCAGGTCAGCACGGCGGCACCGGCGTGGATCAGGGTGGACCAGGGCGGATCAGGTGGACCAGAACGGATCAGGGAGTGCCAGTGAGTGAACTTCACGACCTCAGCGCGTGCGACCAGGCCGACGCGGTGCGCCGGCGGGAGGTCAGCCCGGTCGAACTGGTCGACCACTACCTGGACCGGATCGACCGGCTCAACGCTGATCTGGGTGCGTTCGTGACGGTCTGCGATGAGGCGGCCCGGGACCAGGCCAAGGAGGCCGAGCGCGCGGTGCTGGCCGGTTCGGACCTGCCCCCGCTGCACGGGGTGCCGACCGCGATCAAGGACCTGAACCTGACCGCCGGGGTGCGCACGACCCTGGGCTCGGCCACTTACGCCGAGTTCGTTCCGCCGGTGGACGACCACGTGGTCACCCTGCTCCGGCAGGCCGGCACGATCAGCCTGGGCAAGACCAACACGCCGGAGTTCGGGCTGCCCTGCTACACCGAACCCGCGGTGGCGCCGCCGGCACGTACCCCGTGGGACCCGCAACGGCTGGCCGGAGGATCCAGCGGGGGCGCCGGAGCCGCGGTCGCCGGTGGGCTGGTGCCGTTCGCGCAGGGCAGCGACGGCGGCGGGTCGGTCCGCATCCCGGCCAGCCTGTGCGGCCTGTTCGGGATCAAGGTGTCGCGCGGCCGGGTCAGCAACGGGCCGATCAGCGGCGACACCACCGGCCTGTCCTGGAACGGGCCGCTGGCCCGCACCGTCGCCGACGCCGCCGCGATGCTGGACGCGATGGCCGTGCCCATGCCCGGCGACCCGCACTGGGCCCCGCCGCTGCCGGCCGGTCAGACCTTCCGGGGCTGGGCCGACCGGGATCCCGGGCGGCTGCGGATCGGCCGGTACGTCACCCCGATCATCGCCGAGGCACAGGTGCACCCGGACTGTCGGGCCGCCTGGGACTCCGCGTCGGATCTGCTCGATTCGCTCGGCCACGAGGTGGTCGACATCGATCCGCCGTTCGAACCAGACCTGGTTCCGCTGTTCGAGACGCTGTGGGCGGTGGCCGCGCACACCGCGCCGGTGGATCCGGCCCGTGCGGACGAGCTGATGCCGCTCACCCGATGGCTGCGCGGGCGGGGGTCCGCGGTCACCGGCCCGCAGTTCACCGCCGCCCTGGCCGCCCTGCAACTGGCCTCCCGGCAGGCGATCGTGGCCACCGCCGGCTACGACGCGGTGCTCACCCCCACACTGGCGCTACCGCCCCGACCGGTGGGCTGGTTCAGCGGGGCGGGTGACCCGGCGGCGGACTTCGAGCGGCAGAAGGTGTTCACTCCGTTCACCGCCGTCTACAACGTCACCGGTCAGCCCGCGGTCAACCTCCCGCTGCACTGGAACGATGACGGTCACCCGATCGGGGTCATGCTGGTCGGGCGACCGGCCGACGAGGCGACCCTGATCGCGCTGTCCGCCCAGGTCGAGGCGGCCAGCCCGTGGCGGGACCGGCACCCGCCGGTGTGGTGACCGGCGCGCTTCCCCGGCCGGTCCCCGGGCGGCACCCCGGGATCGGGTTCGCTACCGTAGCGCCGTGAGCGTCCTACAGATCGTGCTGATCTACGGCGTGATCCCGGCTGGGTTCATCGCGCTGATCGCCCTGTTGATCTTCGTGCCGAGCGCGGCACGCACGCCCCGGTACCGGCCCGGACGCCCGTGGCCGTACGCACCGGTCTGGTACCTGCCGCACCCGGCGGCGGAGCGGTCGGCCGGGCCCGGGGACCGCGGCGCGCTGGTGCCGGGCGTGCGGCCCGGGGAACTCGCGGCCAGGGCCGGCGCGCCGGCGTCCGTGCTCGACGAGGTGGCGACCGCCAAGGGTGGTGCACATGGAAGCTGGTAGCGCTGGTGGCACGGTGACCGACCGGCCCGCGACGGGCACCGAGCCGCCCGGCGGCCGGGGCCGCCCGTTCACAAGCCGGCAGCTCGCTCGGCTCGACGAGGCGCTCACCCTGGCCAGCCGGGAGTGCGGGATCACCTTCAGCCTGTACGTCGGTGAGCTGGAGGCGCCGGCTCGCGACGTCGCCGAGCGGCTGCACGCCATGTTGCCCGACCCGGCCGGAAGCGCGCTCATCGCGATCTCCCCCGGCCAGCGGATCCTGGAGATCGTCACCGGCTGGCGGTCGGCCAAGCGGCTGCCGGACCGGGCCTGCGCGCTGGCGGCGCTGTCGATGACCGCGGCGTTCGCCGGTGGCGACCTGATCGGCGGGATGGTCAGCGGGCTGCGCATGCTCAGCGACCAGGCCGGCCACGTCAACTGACGATGTGACCTGAGGCTTCCGTGACCGCGGTGGCGGGCGCCGGTTGACCCGAGCACCGTGCCGGTGGGTCTCAGCCGGTTGCCGCGTCGCGGCGGCGTGCCTTCAGCGCCCGCACCACGTCGTCCCGCTGCTCCACCACCAGCCGGCGCAGCGCGTCGGGCATCGTCCCGGCCAGGAACCGGTCGGTCCGTTCGACTGTGGATTCGGCCACCCGCGAGGGGTACAGGCCGACGACCACCCGGTGTGCGTTCTCGGCCGGACGTCGTTGCCACACCGGCCCGATCATGTCGAAGTACAGGTCCAGGTAGGGCTCCAGCAGCTTCAGGTGTTCGGGGTGGGCGAACCCGCCGATCACCGCCTCCTGCATGGCGTTGGGCAGGTCGTCGTCCTCGGTGGCGGCCCGCCACGCTTCGGCCTTGGCCTCGGCGGTCGGCCGCAGCGCCCGGGCCGTGGCGGCGCGGCGCTGGCCGGCCGCGGTCGGGTCGCGTTCCAACTCGGCGTCGATCTCCCCGTCGCCGGCCGAACCCAGCGCGACCAGAGAACACAACAGCCCCCAGCGCAGCTCGGTGTCCACCCGCAACCCGTTGACGGTGGTCGACCCGTCCAGCAGCCCGGCCAGGAACGCGACGTGTTCGTCCGTGCGGGCGGCGCCGCGCAGCGCGCGGGCCCAGACGAGCTGGTGGTCGCTTCCCGGAGTGGCGGCGTGCAGTTCCCGGTACGCCCGGTCGGCCAGCAGGTGCAGGCCGGCCGGCGCCCAGGTCGGGTCGGCGAAGGAGTGCACCGCCTCGAAGGCCTGCCGGAGCAGCGACTGGACCAGGCCGACGTCGGTCTCCACCCCGCTACCGGCCAGCACCAGTGCGATGTAGTGGCGGGCGGCCATCTCCGCGTCGCGGGTCATGTCCCAGGTCGCCGACCAGCACAGCGCACGCGGCAGTGAGTCGGTCAGCTCGCCGATGCGTTCGGTCAGGGTGGCCAGCGAGCGGGCGTCCAGCCGCAGCTTGGTGTAGGTCAGGTCGTCGTCGTTGACCAGCAGCAGGTCCGGTTGGGCGGTGCCGACCAGGGCGGGTATCTCGGCGCGGGCACCGGACACGTCCACCTCCACCCGCCCGGTCCGGCGCAGCGGTGTGCCGGCGTACCGGGCCAGGACCAGCCGGTGGTCGCGCAGCGCGTTGTGCTCGCCCGGGGCGTCCTGGAGCACCGCGAAGGAGGTGAACCGGCCGGTGTCGTCCACCTCGAAGTCGGCTCGCAGGGTGTTGATGCCGGCGGTGCGCAACCACTGGTCGGACCACCGGGACAGGTCCCGCCCGGACACCTCCTCGCAGGCGCGCAGCAGGTCGGCCAGCGTGGTGTTGCCGTACTCGTGGCGCCGGAAGTACACCTTCATGGCGTCCAGGAACGGCTCGATGCCCACGTAGCTGGCCAGTTGCTTGAGCACGCTGGCGCCCTTGGCGTAGGTGATGCCGTCGAAGTTCACCTCCACCGCCCGCACGTCGGGGATGTCCGCGGCGATCGGGTGGGTCGAGGGCAGTTGGTCCTGCCGGCAGGCCCAGCTCTTCTCCACGTTGGCGAACGTCGTCCAGGCCGAGGACCACCGGGTGGCCCGGCTCTGGCAGAGCACGCTGGCGAAGCTGGCGAACGACTCGTTCAGCCACAGGTCGTCCCACCAGCGCATTGTCACCAGGTCGCCGAACCACATGTGCGCCATCTCGTGCAGGATCGTCTCGGCCCGCCGTTCCCGCGCGCTGTCGGTGACCCGGGACCGGAACAGGTAGTCCTCGGCGAAGGTGACGCATCCGGCGTTCTCCATCGCCCCCATGTTGAACTCGGGCACGAAGAGCTGGTCGTACTTGCCGAACGGGTACCGGTAGTCGAACGCCTGGTGGTACCAGTCGAAGCCGTTCCTGGTCACCTCCAGGATCTCGGCGCTGTCCAGGTAGGGGGCCATGCTGGCCCGGCAGTACAGGCCCAGGTCGATGCCGTCGTGGTGGTCGGTGACCCGGTGGTAGGGCCCGGCCACCAGCGCGGTGACGTACGGGGGGAGCGGCCGGGTGGTGTCGAACCGGGTCACTCGGGCCCCGGCCGGGGTGTCGGTCACCTCGCGGACCGGCCCGTTGGACACCACCGCCCAGGTGGCCGGCGCGGTGACACCGAAGCTGAACGTCGCCTTGATGTCGGGCTGGTCGAAGCAGGTGAACATCCGCTTGGCGTCCGCGGTCTCGAACTGTGTGTACAGGTAGACCTCGCCGTCGACCGGGTCGACGAACCGGTGCAGGCCCTGGCCGGTGTTGGTGTACGCGCAGTCCGCGTCGACCACGAGTTCGTTGTCCGCGGCCAGGTCGGGCAGGGTGATGCCCCGCACCGGGGTGTAACCGGACACGTCGAGCGGGGCGCCGTTGAGCGTGGCCGCCCGGATGTGGTCGGCGACCAGGTCGACGAACGTGGTCGCGCCCGGGGTGGCGCAGGAGAACCGCACGGTGGTGTGGGACCGGAACGTCCGCTCGCCGGGTTTGCCCCCTCCGTCGGTCAGGTCCAGATCGACGGCGTAGTGCGTGACGTCGACCAGTTCGGCCCGCCTGCGGGCGTCGTCACGGGTGAGGTTCGGCGAGGGCACGCGGGTCAGCTCCTTCGGGTCGGTGGCGGCGTGCGCAGTGTGGCATGACCGGGCCGTGGTCCGGGTCCGCATTACCGGTGGGGCCGCTGCCGGGAATGTTGAGGTAGTGTGCCGACGCTCTCATGGTTGAGATCTCAAGCACTCGACGGGTAGGAGTAGTGGTGAGCGAGCGCACTCGGGTGGACTTCTGGTTCGACCCCGCCTGTCCCTGGGCGTGGATCACCTCGCGCTGGATGCTCCAGGTGGCCGCGGTTCGGGACGTCGACCTGCACTTTCGGGTCATGTCCCTGGCCGTGTTGAACGAGGGCCGGGACCTGTCGGAGCGGTACCAGGAGCTGATGGCCGAGGCCTGGGGTCCGGTGCGGACCTGCGTGGCGGTCGAGCAGAAGTACGACGGTGAGACGCTGGCCTCCCTCTACACCGCCATGGGCACCCGCATCCACCAGGAGAAGGCGGGGCTGGGTCGGGACATGGTCACCGCCGCGCTGGCCGAGGTGGGACTGCCGGGCGACCTCGCCGACGCGATGACCGACGGCTCCCACGACGAAGCGCTGCGCGCGTCCCACCACGCCGGCATGGACGCGGTCGGTATGGACGTGGGCACCCCGGTGATCCACGTCGACGGGGTGGCGTTCTTCGGCCCGGTGCTGTCCCGGATCCCGCGCGGGGAGGATGCCGGTCGGATCTGGGACGGGGCCCGGCTGCTGGCCGGCTACCCGTACTTCTACGAGCTCAAGCGGACCAGGACCGAGGGACCGATCTTCGACTGATCCGGTGCGGTGGCCGGCAGTGTTCGCCGGGTTCATCGGCCGTGGCACCGCTACCGGCCACCGCGCCAGACGGCCGGAGACAGCCCCTCCTGGCCGTTGGACCGACGGCGTACAACGCCGGAGGGGCCGAACGCTCGTATGGTTCGTGGCATGGAGCGAATCTTTCACATCACCGACGCCGTCTCCTGGCGCGCGTCCCGGTGGGAGGGGTACCTGGGCGGTGACACGCTGGAACGTGACGGATACCTCCATTTCAGCCTGAGAAGCCAGGTCGAGCGGGTGGCGAACGCCCGCTACCGGGGGCAGCGTGACCTGGTGGTTCTGGAGGTGGATCCGCTCCTGGCCGACGCCCCGGTTCGGATGGAACTCGCCGAGGACGGCGAGCAGTTTCCGCACCTGTACGGCCCGCTGGCGGTTGGCGCGGTCATGCGGGTGCACGAGTTGCGGCCGAATCCCGACGGGTCCTTCGCCTTTCGCTGACCCGTCCTGGCGGCCGTGCCGGTGCTGGCGGGCGACCGGCCGGAGCGTGCCGTGGTCACCACCAGGGTCGCCGGGTCGTTCGGGAGAATTCGCTCTGACAGACTTTCGGGCATGCGTGTCTACCTCGGCTCCGACCACGCTGGGTTCTCGCTCAAGGTCCACCTGGTGGAACGGCTGCGGGCACTGGGGCACGAGCCGGTGGACTGCGGGCCGGACGTGTTGACGCCCGGCGACGACTACCCGCCGTACTGTCTGGCCGCCGCCGCCCGGGTCGTCGCAGACCCGGGCAGCCTCGGCATCGTGATCGGTGGATCGGGCAACGGCGAGCAGATCGCCGCGAACAAGGTGACCGGCGTGCGGGCCGCCCTTGCCTGGAGCGAGGAGACGGCGCGGCTCGCCCGGGAGCACAACGACGCCAACGTGGCCGGTATCGGGGCCCGCATGCACTCGGTCGCCGAGGCGACCAGGATCGCCGAGACGTTCCTGGCCACCCGGTTCAGCGGTGCCGACCGGCACCTGCGCCGGATCCGGATGGTCAGCGACTACGAGTCCTCCGGCGTGCCGCCACCGGCGTGATCAGGGGGTTTCGTCCCACTCCGGGCGGAAGGTTCGGGGCCGGTCAGCCGGTCCGGCGGCACGTAGTGCCGGCGCACCACCACGAGTTCCTTGTCGGCCGCGGCCAGGTCCGCCGCCGAGGGGCGGGCGGCGTCCCGGGCCCGCAGCGCGCCGGACACGCCCACCTGGGACGGTCCCGACCCGACCAGCCCGCGCAGGCCCCGCTCGCTCCGCTCGCCGTCCCGCCGCCCCGGGCGGGTGACCGGCCTGGGCGGTTGCGGAACTGGACGTGGCCCAGACCCCGAACCCGGCTGTGCCCGCTCGCGCTGCTCGTGTTGCTCGGGCTGGTCCGCCCCGGCGGGCTCCTCGGCCCGGATCACCGCCGGAGGCGCCGCCGATCCGCGGGACCGGTCCCGCCTGACCCTCCTGCGGGCGAACTTCGGCTGCTCCCCGGCCATCCCCACCTCTGACACGCTACCGGTCGACCGGAACGGCACCACGGCGCGACGCCCGGGGACGACGACGTTCGCCCAGAACCCGATCCGAAGCCGGACAGGGATTAGTCATGTCCCGGTCAGAATGTGGTCATGTCGTGGTCAGTACGAGAGCAGGAACAGATCAGAAGATGTCAGGACACCAGGGTGCGCGGTCGGTGGCGAAGGCGCCGGACGCCCGGGCCAGGATGCCGGGCCGAAGTTCCCGCACCCGGCCGGCGGCGGCGAGCACCGACAGTGCGGTGCCGCCGAGCAGGGCCGCTCCCAACTCGGTGCTGGACAGCGCCAGGTCGGCGCGACTGGTCGTGCGCGCGCACTCGGCGCCGTGCCGATCCCCGCTCAGCCGCCATCGGCCGACGTTCCACCGGCAGAAGTCGTCGGTCACGTCCAGGACCACGTCCACCTCGTGCGCATAGCAGCGGGCTGACAGGGCGCGGCCCACGTCCACCGTGCGGACCCACAGGTTGTCCACCATGGACAGTCCCAGCGCCCGGCCGTCGGTCACCAGGTGCCGCAGCGGTTCGTCCACCGGCCGGCGGGATGCCCGGATCCAACGCACCAGGTCCAGGTTGATCAGGAATGACCAGGTCGCCGCACGCGCCGGGGCAGTGGCCGCGGCCATCTCGTGCACCCGTACCTTGTGCTCCGGCCCGGTGGGCTGCCAGTCGCCGCTGATCTGGTACGCCGCGTAGCCGGTCACCTCCCCGGCCTGCTCGCACACCACCGCGCGCATCACCCCGGCGCCGGACCCCCGCCGTTCCGGGGCGTGGAACTGGAACCGCCACCACCGGTCCGGCCGGTCCAACCATCCCACCGTGCGCAACCGCAACCGCTCGCGCATGCCGCCGGCCAGCAGCGGCAACTCCGCGACGTCGACCTGCCGCAGCACGGTCGTGGTCAGGTCCGTGCCCGGGCGCAGGCGCATCCGGTCGGTGCGGCCGGTCAGCGTCGCCTGGTGGGTGGACAGGCCATAGCCGAACCGGCCGTAGATCGCTCCCTCCGATGCCCACAGCGCGGCCACCGCCTCGCGTCCGCCCTCGAACACCTCGGTGAGCTGGCGGCGCATCATCGCGGTCAGCAGGCCACGGCGCCGGTGGGTCGGCGCCACCCCCACCATGGTCACCGCCGCGACCGGCACGGCCCGGCCGGGCAGGGTGAGCTGCCGGGAGAACGCCCCGGCGGTGCCCACGATCTGGTCCCCGTCGAAGACCGCGAGGCTGCGTTCCGGTTCGAAGACCACCAGGTCGTTGTCCCGATCGTCCGGGTGGGAGTCCGCGCTGAACGCGTCCTGGAGGGTCCGGTAGTACTCGGGGAACTCCTCGGTGGACACCGGCCGAATTACCGGTCCGGACGGGGCGTCATTGGTCATGCCATCTGTCTATCCGTTGACCGGGTCCGGCGTCACCCGGTTTCGGCGCCGCCGGTGGACCCCGACCACACCCGGGCGTGCGTCCACGGGGAACGCGACCACCCGTCCAGGGGGGTCACATCGGCCGGCGGCGGCGGGTCAGCATTCACCAGGTGGATCTTGGGGGTGCAAGATGGTGGCCCAGGATTCCACCCGGACACGGCCAAGGCGCACCACCATGCCCGTTCGCCCGTTCGCCCGCCTGACCCCGCGCGCTCGGCTGCTGCGTCGCCGGACCGGGGATGCCGGCGTGCTGGCGGCCATGGTGGCACTGGCGGTGCTGCTCACCGCCGTGTCGGTGCACTGGCCGCGCGGGTTGCCGCTGCCCACCGGGCTCAGCGTGCCGTTGCTGCTCGGCGGCCTGTTGCTGCCCGGGTGGGTGACCCGGACCCTGATCGCGGTGGCCGCCGGGCTGGTCCTGGTGGCCGCGGTGGCGCTGTGGCCCAGGGCGGCGGCACAGCCGCCGGCCGCGTCCATGGTGACCCTGGGCGCCGCGGCCGTGGTGGCCGGTGAGCTGGCCCGGCGGCGGGAGCGGCTCGGCGCGCGCGACTCGCGCCCGGACGTGATCCTGCTGGAACTGCGGGACCGGTTGGGTGTCCAGGGGGAGTTGCCCGTGCTGCCGGCGGGTTGGTGTGCCGAGGCCGAACTGCGTCCCGCCCACGGTGCCGGTTTCGCCGGCGACTTCGTGGTGGGCAGCCTGCTCGACGGCGGACCCGGCCGGTGGCTGGAACTGGCCCTGGTGGACGTCTCCGGCAAGGGCGCCGGGGCGGGCACCAGGGCGCTGTTGCTGTCCGGCGCGATGGGCGGCCTGCTCGGCGCGGTACCCGCGGCGCGGTTCCTGCCCGAGGCGAACCGGTACCTGATGCGGCAGCGCTGGGGCGGCGGATTCGCCAGCGCGGTCCACCTGCGGCTGGACCTGGACACCGGGGAGTACCGGCTCGCCTCGGCCGGTCATCCGCCGGTGGCTCACTACGGCGCCGGCAGCGGCACCTGGCGGATGTCCCGCAGCAGCGGCCCGCTGCTCGGGGTGCGCCCGGACGTGTCGTTCCAACCGGACGGCGGGCGACTGCACCCCGGCGACGCGCTGCTCCTCTACACCGACGGGGTGGTGGAGGGCGCCGGGCGGGACGTCGACACCGGTATAGATCGGCTGCTCGGGCAGGCCGAGCGGCTGGTGCCGGCCGGCGGGTTCGGTGGTGCGACCCGGGCCCTGTTGGACAGCATGGCCCTGCGCGCGGACGACGACCGCGCTCTGGTCCTGCTCTGGCGTGACCGCTGACCCTCAACTCTTGGCATGATGGGGGGATGCGCAGACGACGGGACCGGGTCCGTACCCGCGGTTCACTGCTGTGGTGGCCACTGCTGGCCGTCGCGGTGGTGTTGGTCGTCGCCGGGGCAGCCGACCGGATCTACCGATTGCACACCGACGGTGTCACCAGTTACGGCGTCGTGGTGGTCGGGCTGGCAGTGATCGCTGCCTACACCTACGGCCGGATCCGTCGCTGGTTCCGCTGAGGCCCCGGTCCCGGCCCGGGCGGCCCGGGCGGCCCGG
>DASULA010000193.1:0-21048 GCA_036278435.1 Mycobacteriales bacterium
GGCCGGCGAACCGCCGATGCGCGAGGATGGGGGTGCTCGTCGGGACGTTGCCGTGCGGCGGCGGGGTGCCGGCTCGGCGCCGACGGCGGGCACGCGGGGTGGACCCGCGGGGTAGAGACCAGAGTCAGGACACCACAGACAGGCACGGACGGCGGGCGCGAGAGATGAGTGAACCGCAGGAGCACCAGGTGATCGTGGTCGGCCCGGACGGGCGCCCGATGGGGGCGATGAACGTGCCGGGCGAGGCCGACGGGAACCCGGACGTGAGCGACCTGGTCGAGCAGCCGGCCAAGGTGATGCGGATCGGCACGATGATCAAGCAGCTCCTGGAGGAGGTCCGGGCGGCGCCGCTGGACGACGCCAGCCGCACCCGACTCCGGGAGATCCACGAGTCGTCGATCCGGGAGCTGGAGCAGGGGCTGGCGCCGGAACTGCGCGAGGAACTGGACCGGCTGTCGCTGCCGTTCGACGACGACACCATCCCCAGCGACGCCGAACTGCGCATCGCCCAGGCCCAACTGGTGGGCTGGCTGGAGGGCGTCTTCCACGGCATCCAGACCGCCCTGTTCGCCCAGCAGATGGCCGCCCGGATGCAGTTGGAGGAGATGCGGCGCCGGGCTCTGCCCGGCATGCCCACCCCACCGGGCATGCCCGGCCAGCCCAACCCGAACCAACCCGGCGGCACCGGCCAGTACCTCTAGTCCCCGCCGATCTTGGTCTTGGTGCTGTTATGTGACGGTGGATAACGCCTCTTTGGCCAAGATCGGCGTGGTTACTCGTGTCGGGGTTCGAGGAGTTCGCGGCCGGAGAGGTAGGGGCGCAGGGCGTCGGGGACGCGGACCGTGCCGTCGGCCCGCTGGTGGACCTCCAGCAGGCAGGCGATGGTGCGGGCCACCGCGCACAGGGTGCCGTTGAGGGTGGCCACCGGGGTCACCCGGCCGGCCGCGTCACGCCGCCGAATACCCAGGCGGCGGGCCTGGAAGGTGGTGCAGTTCGAGGTGGAGGTCAGTTCCCGGTACCGGCCCTGGGACGGGAACCACGCCTCGCAGTCGAACTTGCGGGCCGCACTGGTGCCCAGGTCGCCGGAGGCCACGTCAATCACCCGGAACGGCAGTTCCAGGCTGGTCAGGAACTCCTTCTCCCAGGCCAGCAACCGGCGGTGCTCCTCGGCGGCCAGCGCCGGGTCGCAGAAGGAGAACATCTCCACCTTGTCGAACCAGTGCACCCGGAAGACGCCCCTGGTGTCCTTGCCGTAGGAGCCGGCCTCCCGCCGGAAGCAGGAGGAGAACCCGGCGTACCGGAGCGGCAGGCTGGCCGCGTCCAGGATCTCCTCGGCGTGGAACGCGGCCAGCGGTACCTCCGAGGTGCCCACCAGGTACAGGTCGTCGGCCTCCAGCCGGTACACCTCGGCGGCGTGCGCGCCCAGGAACCCGGTGCCCTCCATCGCCTCGGCGCGCACCAACGCGGGCGCCACCACCGGGGTGAGGCCGGCCCGGCGGGCCTGGGCCATGGCCAGGTTCACCAGGGCGAACTCCAGTTCGGCGCCCACCCCGGTGAGGAAGTAGAACCGCGCCCCGGACACCTTGGCCCCGCGCTCCAGGTCGATCGCACCGAGCGACTCGCCGAGATCGGCGTGGTCGCGGGGGGTGAAGCCGTACTCCGGCACCTCACCGTGGGTCTCCAGCACCACGAAGTCGTTCTCGCCGCCGGCCGGCACGCCGTCCTCGACCAGGTTGGACACACCCAGGCTCGCCGCCCGCAGCGACGCGTCGGCCTCGGCCTGCTCGGCCTCGGCGGCCCGGACCTCCTCGGCCAGTGCCCTGGCCCGGCGCAGCAGGTCGTCTCGCTCCTCACCGGCGGCCCGGGACACCTGCTTGCCCAGCGCCTTCTGCTCGGCCCGGAGCCGGTCGAAACCGGCGACCGCGGCCCGCCGCCGCCCGTCCGTGGCGAGCAGCTCGTCGACCAGGGCGGGGTCCTCCCCCCGGATCCGCTGGGAGGCCCGGACCCGTTCGGGGTCCTCGCGCAGGAGTCGCATGTCGATCACGGAATGAGATTACCGGCGGGTGCGCGGTGGTTCGCACCGGCATGGTGGCGGTGCGACTGGCGCGCGGGACACTGGCGGGGTGCGGATGTCTCCGGAACGGTTCGACGAGCTTGTCGCCGACGCGCTGGACGAGGTTCCCGAGCGTCTCACCGGCCTGATGGACAACGTGGTGGTGCTGGTGGAGCCGGCCAACCCGGACCGGCCGGACCTGCTGGGCATGTACGAGGGGGTGGCGCTCACCGAGCGCGGGTTCGACTACTCCGGCGCGCTGCCGGACCGCATCCTGGTGTACCGGGACGCCATCCTGGCCGCCTGCTCGACCGAGCGGGAGGTGGTGACCGAGGTCACCATCACCGTGGTGCACGAGATCGCCCACCACTTCGGCATCGGTGACGACCGGCTGCACGAGCTCGGTTGGGCCTGACCCGGGGGCCGGCGACAGTTCCGGACGCACCGCGCCACTGACGTGCGGTAGCGTCCGACCCTGTGACCGGGATTTCTGGCGGTGCGGACCGTGTCGTGCCCAGGTGGGCCGGCGGCGTCTGGGCCGCCGGTGAGCGAGCGTCGCGAGCGGGTCGGGGAACACGGTGAGCGAGACCGTGGACGATCTTCGTGGGCCGGCCCGGGTAGGCGGTTCGGGTGGGGCGGCGGCCCATCCCGGCGAGATTGGTCAGGTCGGTCAGGGTCGGCTGCCGATCAAGATGCTGCACGACCGGGTGCTGGTGCGGACGCCGCGGGAGGAGGGTGACCGGAGGTCCTCCGGTGGCATCCTCATCCCGTCCACCGCGCAGGTGGGGGTTCGGTTGATCTGGGCCGACGTGCTGGCCATCGGCAACCACGTGCGTGCCGTCGAACTCGGTGACCGGGTGCTGTTCAGCCCGGAGGACCGGCACGAGGTGGAGATCCACGGCGACGGATACCTCATCCTGCGGGAACGCGACATCCACGCGGTCGCCTCGCCCCGGATCGAGCCCTCCACCGGCCTCTACCTCTGACCGACCGCCGCTGTGGGCGTTCTCTGTGGACGTTCTCCGGCAGGCGGGGCGTGAAGGGCCGGTCACCGGTCACTCCGTCGCCCCGCACTGCCGAAAATGGCACAGTCCCCCGATGCGGTCTGCTCTGCCATCCCCGCGTTCAAGAGTCGCTGGACACGTTCAGTGATACATACTCTTCGACAATTCGCCCGGCCCGCGCAATTTGGTCACACCATACGGCGTATTTGTCCCTGGCGTCCGTGCTAATGATCACGCAGGGAAATCGAGCCGGTCGTCAGTGTGACACCGCCGTCCTATCCCGTTCCGGTTGACCTGACCCGCTCCAGCCAGGCCGCCGCGTCGGCGAACGCCCGGTCCCCGGACGGATCGCGCACCGGCTTGGGCTGGCCGTCGGCCCGCGGGTAGGAACCCAGGTAGCGCACGTCCGCGCAGAGCCGGCGCAGCGCCCGCAGCCCGTCGGCCACCCTGGCGTCGGCCAGGTGCCCCTCGCAGTCCAGCGAGAAGCAGTACCGGCCCAGCCGTTCCCGGGTCGGACGGGACTCGATCCGGGTCAGGTTGATGTCGCGCACCGCGAACTCGGTCAGCACCTCCAGCAGCGCGCCGGTGTGGTCGTCCCGGATGAACGCCACCAGCGAGGTCCTGTCGTTGCCGGTCGGTTCGGGGGCCGGACCCGGGCGGGACAGCAGGACGAACCGGGTCACCGCGCCGGGACTGTCCGCGACGTTGGTGGCCAGCTCGCACAGCCGGTAGCGCCGGGCCGCGATCGGCGCGCACACCGCCGCGTCGGACTCGCCCCGGGCCACCATGGCCGCGCCCGCGGCGGTGGACCCGACCAACTCGACCCGGGCCGCCGGCAGGTGCTCGCGCAGCCAGTCCCGGCATTGCGCCGCGGCGTGCGGGTGGGTGGTCACCGTGCGCACGTCGGACCGGGACGTGCCGGACCTGGCCAGCAGCGAGAAACCGACCGGCAGGAATATCTCCCGGGTGATCAGTAGCGGCTCGCCCCGGGCCAGTTCGTCGAGCACCGACACCACCGAGCCCTCCACCGAGTTCTCCAGCGGTACCACCGCGCCGTCGGCGTCGCCGTCGCGCACCGCGTCGATGGCCGCCACCGAGGAGGGTTGTGGCAGCAGCACGCCGTGCTCGGCCGCCGGCAGGGTGCGCAGCGCCGCCTCGGTGAACGTCCCGGCCGGTCCCAGGTAGGCGAAACGGGACGGCGGCACTCCGGGCATGCCCGCCAGCCTACGCAGCGCCCCGGCGCCCGGCGCGTGCCGGGGCCTACCGGCGGCGGGCCACCGGTTGACGGGCGACCGGTCCGGTGCCCAGCGCCTCGGCGATGGCCTCGCGTTCCTCCGGCGAGATGTCCTGCTCGGCGGTGCCCCCGACGATCCGCTTGGCATACATCCGGGTCTCGTGCCGGCCGTTGATGGCGGTCAGCACCACGCCGTTGCGGTCGTCGGCGAGCAGGGCGACCGAGAACGACATCCGGCCGCCCACGTCGGGGAACGCGTCGTAGCGCACCAGCGCCACCCGCCGCACCGCGTGCGCCAGTTCCTCGCGCACCGCCGCGGTCTCGGCGCGCAGCGTCGCCGTCTCCTCCCGCAGCGTGGCCACGTTGGTCACGGTGCGTCCGGCCGCCTCCAGGAACGACGGCTGGTCGCCGTCCCGGTGCAGCAGCAGCAGCGAGCGCCGGGTCCGGGCCAGCGCGCGCAACGCGAGCAGGGCGGTGACCAGACCGAGCAGTCCGAGGGCCACCCCCGTGACGGCTACCGCCTCGAACACCCGGTGAGTCAGCACGCGGCCCAGCGTAACCGCAGCGGCACCGTGGGCACGCGGTGGCACGCGGGTGGGAACGTCCCGGTTCGACGGGTGGCCGGCCGGATTACTGTGTGGACCGTGCGGGACCACGTTGAGCCGGGATTCGCCGACCTCGGGTTCGCCCGGTTGGACACCGACCGGGCGGCTCGTACCGGCCATGCCGAGGTGATCTACGGCGCCGGCAAGACCGTGCGACAGGCGCTTGACCTGCTTGCCGCGCTGCGCGGCGCGCATCCGGAGTTGCCCGCGCTGCTGACCCGAGCCGACGAGCCGATGCGGCGCGCGGTGGCCGACCGGTACGGGCCGCAGGCATGGCTGGACGCCGAGGCCGGCGCGGTCGCGGTGGGACCGCTGCCGCGGCCACGGGGGACCGTCCGGGTGGTGTCGGCCGGCACGTCGGACAATCCGGTCGCCGCCGAGGCGGCGTTCACCGCGCGGGTGTTCGGCGCGGCAGCCGACCGGATCTGCGACGTTGGGGTGGCCGGGGTGCACCGGCTGCTGGCCGCCCGGGATCGGCTGGTCGACGCCGACTGCCTGGTGGTGGTGGCCGGCATGGACGGCGCCCTGCCCAGCGTGGTCGGCGGCCTGGTCGGCGTGCCGGTGGTCGCGGTGCCCACCAGCGTCGGGTACGGCGCCTCGTTCGGTGGCCTGGCCGCGCTGCTGGCCATGCTGAACTCGTGCGCGCCCGGAGTGGTCGTGGTCAACATCGACAACGGCTTCGGCGCCGGCGTGTTCGCCGCCCGGGTGGCCCGGGCCGCGGCCCGGGCCGACCCGATGTCGCAACCGGCGCCGCAATCGGAGTCGGATCGCGGACCGGATCGCGGACCGGGGCCGGCGTGATCGGCTGGCTGGACTGCGCCGCCGGGGCCAGCGGGGACATGCTGCTCGGCGCCCTGGTGGACGCCGGCGTGTCGGTCGGGACGCTGACCGCCGCGGTGGCGGCGCTGCCGGTCGAACCGGTGGAGTTCCAGGTGTCCCAGGTGCGCCGGCACGGGCTGGCCGCGACCAGGGTGCGGGTGCGCGCGCCGGCCACCGAGGTCCGCCGCACCTGGGCCCAGATCCGGGAGCTCCTCGGCGCGGCGGACCTGCCGGCGGGGGTGGTCGACATCGCCGTGGCCGCGTTCGAACGGCTGGCCAGGGCCGAGGCCACGGTGCACCGCACCACCCCTGAGCGGGTGCACTTCCACGAGGTGGGCGCGCTGGACGCGATCGCCGACGTGGTCGGCACCGCGGCCGGCCTGCACGCGCTGGGCTGTGCCGAGCTGGTGGCCGGCACCGTGACGCTGGGCACCGGCACGGCCCACGGCGAGCACGGCGTGATCCCGGTGCCCGGACCGGCGGTGCTGGCGCTGCTGGCCGAAGCCGGCGCCCCGGTGCGGGCCGGGCCGGCGCCACACGAGATGTGCACGCCGACCGGCGCGGCGCTGCTGGCCGCCACGGTGCGCCGGTGGGGCCCGCTGCCGCCGATGCGGGTCACCGGCGTGGGCACCGGCGCGGGCGGCCGGGACCCCGCCGAGGTGCCCAACGTGCTGCGCCTGGTCCTCGGCGAGCCACTGGAACAGCCCGAACCGGCGGCCGGGCCGGCCGATCCGCCCCGGGATCCGGCCGGCGGCGACGCCGTCGTGCTGGAGGCCAACGTCGACGACCTGGATCCCCGGCTGTGGCCGGACGTGCTGGACCGGTTGCTGGCCGCCGGTGCCGCCGACGCCTGGCTCACCCCGATCCTGATGAAAAAGGGGCGCCCGGCCCACCTGCTCGCGCTGCTGTGCGCGCCGGAGGCGGTGCCCGGTCTGCGCGAGCTGGTGTTCAGCCTCACCTCCACCATCGGCCTGCGCGAGCTGCGGGTCGGCAAGCACGCGCTGCCCCGCAGGTTCGGCGAGGTGCGGGTGGCCGGTCAGCCGGTGCGGGTCAAGGTGGCCCGGCTGGGCGGCCGGGTGGTGAACGTCAGCGTGGAGTTCGACGACGTGCGGGCCGCGGCCGACGCGCTGGGCTGGCCGGCCAAGGAGGTTCTCCGGGCCGCCACCTCGGCGGCCTACCCGACCGGGTAGGCTCCGGGCCAGCCAGAGGGGAGTAGTTCCTGCCGGTTCCGGATCATCTCCATCGTTTCGGGGCGGTGCAGCGAGGCGGTCGACAGTCCCGGCCCTGACGGGCCCGGCACCTCACCCGAGTTGGGCGAATGAGACCTCCGGCCAGTGCGTACACGCCTGGTCGGGATCGCCGGAACCCCCGCCAGACGCCAGAGCCGTCCGGTCGGGAAAGGACCCCCTCGGTGTTTCTTACCGCCCTGGTCACGACCTTCTTCGTGATCCTTCCGGTCGAGTTGCCGGACAAGACGCTCGTGGCCACCCTGGTGCTGTCCACCCGGTACCGCCCGGTGCCGGTGCTGGTCGGGGTGTCGTGCGCCTTCTTCGTGCAGTGCGCCATCGCGGTCACCGCCGGTGGCCTGCTCACCCTGCTGCCGCAGCGGGTGGTGCTGGGTCTGGTGGCGGTGCTGTTCGCGCTCGGCGCGATGATCCTGCTGCGCGAACACCACGAGGACGACGACGTCAGCACCCGCCCGGAGCGCACCACGGTGCGGATGGCGCTGGCGTCCTTCGGGGTGCTGTTCGCGGCCGAGTGGGGGGACGCCTCGCAGTTGGCCACCGCCGGGCTCACCGCGAAGTACCACGACCCGATCGCGGTGTTCCTCGGTTCGTGGCTGGCGCTGGTGCTGGTGGCCACCCTGGCCGTGCTGCTCGGCAAGCAGATCCAGCGCCGGGTGCCGCTGTCGCTCATCCAGCGGGTGGCCGGCGTGCTGTTCGCCGCGTTCGCCGTGTTCGCCGCGGTCGAGGCCGTCCGCGGCTGACCCGTACCGGCCGTACACGCGCTGTGACCGGCGCTGGACGGGTCCCCGTGACGCGCCGCGATCATCAGCCGATCGTGGTTCGAATCACCGCCCCAGCGGGAATGACGCACCTGCCCGAGACACGGGGAAGGGCGGGTGGGGTGGGTGACCAGCTTCATCGGGGGTCTGCGGGACGGAAACGGGATGGTCGCCCGGATCGCGGCGATCGCGGCAATCGGCGGGCTGCTCTTCGGCTATGACACCGGCGTCATCTCCGGTGCACTGCTCTACATCAAGTCCGACCTGAAGGCCGGCACGATCGCGCAGCAGTCGATCGTGGCCGTGCTGCTGCTGGGGGCCATCGTCGGGGCGGCGGGATCGGGTTACCTGGCCGACCGGCTCGGCCGCAAATGGACTAAGTTCGCCGCCGGACTGGTCTACATCGTCGGCGCGCTCGGTGCCGCCTTCGCCCAGAACGTCGCGGAACTGGTCTCGGCCCGCTTCGTCCTGGGGCTGGCCGTGGGCACCGCGTCGTTCGTCGCGCCGATGTACATCTCGGAGGTGTCACCGCCGAAGCTGCGCGGCGGGCTGGTGACGTTCAACCAGTTGGCGATCACCGTGGGCATCCTCGTGTCCTACCTGACCAACCTGGGTTTCAAAGGCGTTCCGGGCAACTGGCGGTGGATGCTCGGGATCGCCGCCATTCCCGGTGTGGCCCTGGCGGTGGGCATGCTCACCGTGCCGAACACCCCGCGCTGGCTGGTCGAGCACGGCCGCGAG
This sequence comes from Mycobacteriales bacterium, assembly GCA_036278435.1. Taxonomy (GTDB): domain Bacteria; phylum Actinomycetota; class Actinomycetes; order Mycobacteriales; family DASULA01; genus DASULA01. The sequence goes on from DASULA010000193.1 coordinate 8,462, forward strand.
GAGGAGGCCAAGCAGGTGTTGCAGCGGCTCCGGCACACCCGATCGGAAGCCGACGTGGCCGCCGAACTGGCCGAGATCCGGCAGGCCGCGGCGGCCCAGTCCGGCAGCCGGAGGCGCAGCCTGACCGGCCGTGACCTGCGCCCGCTGCTCACCGTCGGGCTCGGGCTGGCCATCTTCCAGCAGATCGTCGGGGTGAACACGGTCATCTACTACGCGCCCACCATCCTGGCCAGCACCGGCCTGTCCAACGGCGGGGCCATCGCCCAGACCGTCTTCATCGGACTGTCCAACGTCATCTTCACCGTGGTGGCGGTGATGCTGCTGGACCGGTTCGGGCGGCGGAAGTTCCTGCTCACCGGCACGGTCGGGATGACCTGCTCGCTGGTCCTGCTCGGTCTGTACTTCTCCATCGGCGCGTTGCAGGCGCACGCCCCCTACCTCGCCCTGGTCGGGCTGGTCTCCTTCATCGCGTCGTTCGCGGTGGGGCTCGGCCCGGTGTTCTGGCTGATGATCTCCGAGATCTTCCCGCTGAAGTCGCGCAGCGTGGCGATGAGCGCCTGCACGGTGGGCAACTGGGGGGCCAACTTCGTGGTGTCGTTCACCTTCCTGAGCATGGTCGGGGCGATCACCCGGGCCGGGGCGTTCTTCCTCTACGCCGGCATCTCCGTGGGCGCCATGGCGTTCTTCGCCTTCCGGGTGCCCGAGACCAGGCACCGCTCGCTGGAGGAGATCCAGCAGGACCTGCTCGCCCGGGTCCGCGCGCACGGCGCCGGTGGCCTGGCCGCTAACCCAGCGCAGTCGCAACGGCCGCAGCCGCCCGAACCACTCTAGGACCGACCGTCGCCGGGTCCAGCGCGGTGAGCGCCACCACACCCACGCTGGCGGCCAGGCCGGGCACGTCCAGCACCGGCGCGGCCACCCCGTGCGCGCCGGCCTGCAACTCCCCGGCCGTGGCGGCGTAGGGCGGGTGCGGCTCGGCCAGCCCGGCCAGCAGGATCGCCCGGCCGGCCGCACCGCGGCCCAGCGGGTGCCGGGAGCCGACCCGGTAGGCCACGTGGAAGTCGGTCCAGGTCGGCTCGACCACGGCCACCGCCAGCGCCTCACCGGCGTCGACCACGGTCAGGTGCGCGGTCGCGCCGAGGTCCTCGGCCAGGCGCCGCAGCGGCCCGGCCGCGGCCTCGGCCAGCAGCGGGCGTACCCGCCGGGCCAGCTCCAGCACACCCAACCCGATCCGCACCCGGCCGTCCCCCCGGGCCGGCAACGCCAGGTTGTGCGCCCGCAGCGTGGCCAGCAGGCGGTACACCACCGCCCGGCCGACACCCAGCTCGGCGGCCAGGTCGGCCACCGACCGGCCGCGCGGTGAGTCGGCCAGCAGGGCCAGCACCCGCAGCCCGCGGTCGAGCGTCTGCGACGACTCGGTCACGGTGCCCGGCCACCGATGACCGCCGGTCGGACCGTTCCGGTGACCGCGCCGAACCCGATCCGGCCGCCACCGGTGCCCGGCGCGGTGGCGGTGATGGTGACCGTGTCGCCGTCGGCGAGGAACGCCCGGGTCGTCCCGTCTGGCAACACCAGCGGCTCGGCGCCGTTCCAGCCCAGCTCGATCAGCGAACCGCGCTGGTCGCGGTCCGGTCCGGACACCGTGCCCGAGGCGAACAGGTCGCCGGTGCGCAGCGACGCGCCGTTGACGGTCAGGTGGGCAAGCTGCTGGGCGGCGGTCCAGTACATGCCGGCGAACGGCGGGCGGGACACCTCCTGGCCGTTCAGCCGGATCGACAGGGTGAGGTCCAGCCCCCACGGCTGCGCGCAGCGCAGGTACGGCAGCGGTTCGGGGCACTGCTCGGGCGGCGGCACCCGGGCCGCGGCCAGCGCGTCCAGCGGCACCACCCAGGGCGAGACCGAGGTGGCGAACGACTTGCCCAGGTGCGGACCCAGCGGCCGGTACTCCCACGCCTGGATGTCCCGGGCGCTCCAGTCGTTGACCAGCACCGCGCCGAACACGTGCTCGGCGAACGCCGAGGTCGGCACCGGGTGGCCCGGCCGGGACGGCACGCCGACCACGAACCCGACCTCGGCCTCGACGTCCAGCCGGGTCGACGGGCCGAACACGGGCGCCGGGTCGGCGGCGTCGCCGCGGCGCTGCCCGCACGGGCGCACCACCGGCGTGCCGGACACCACCACGGTGCCGGCCCGGCCGTGGTAGCCCGCCGGCAGGTGGCGCCAGTTCGGCGGCAGCGGTTTGGAATCCGGCCGCAGGATCCGGCCCAGGTTCTCCGCGTGCTCGCGGGAGGCGTAGAAGTCGACGTAGTCGGCCACCTCGAACGGCAGCGACATGGCCACCGAGCCGGCCGGGTACAGCGCCGGCTCGACCACCGGGCGGTGCCGGGCGTCGGTGAGCAGGTCCACCAGCCGGGCCCGGGTCCGCCGCCACCGGTCCGGGCCGCCGGCCAGGAACGCGTTCAGCGACGGGCGGGCGAACACCTCCTCGCCCAGGGCCGCGGCCAGGTCCAGCACGGCCGCGCCCACCGCCACCCCGACCCGCCGCGCGCCGCCGGGCGGCGCGAACACGCCGTAGGGCAGGTTGTCCAGCCCGAACAGGGTGTCCTCGGGCAGCGGCGGCCAGCCCCGCGGCGCGGCTGTTGACATGACCCGGACAGTATCCGAAGCTACAAATACAGGACAAGACCGTCCGATAATCGAACATGCGCCGTCGCGAGCAGGACGCGCACCGGCGCCCGCCGGAGGAAGCCATGCCCTACTACCGTCAGGTCGGCCAGGTGCCACCCAAGCGGCACACCCAGTTCCGCCAGCCGGACGGGAGCCTCTACGCCGAGGAACTGATGGGCGTCGAGGGGTTCTCCGCCGACTCCGCGCTGCTCTACCACCGGCACCTGCCCACCGCGATCGTGGACGGCCGGCGGTACGAACCGGCGCCGTACTCGCGCTCGGCGAACCTGCCGTTGCTGCCCCGGCACTTCCAGACCCACAAGCTGGACGCCACCGGCGGTGACCCGATCACCGGGCGGGCACACCTGCTGGCCAACGACGACTGCCGCATCTGCTACGCGGTGGCCGACGCGCCCAGCCCGCTCTACCGCAACGCCATCGGCGACGAGTGCGTCTACGTGGAGTCGGGCACGGCGCGGTTCGAGTCGGTGTTCGGCCGGTTGGACATCGGCCCGGGTGACTACCTGGTCGTGCCCGTCTCGACCACCTACCGGTTGGTGCCCACCGGCACCGATCCGCTGCGGACCCTGGTGGTGGAGGCAACCGGGCACATCACCCCACCGGAGCGGTACCTGACCGCGCGCGGGCAGTTCACCGAGTCCGCGCCCTACTGCGAGCGGGACCTGCGCGGCCCGGCCGAACCGCTGCTGGTCGACGGCGCCGACACCGACGTGCTGGTTCGGCACCGGCAGGGCTGGACCCGTTATACCTACGCCCACCACCCGTTCGACGTGGTCGGCTGGGACGGCGCGCTGTACCCGTACGCGTTCAACATCGCCGACTTCGAACCGATCACCGGGCGGGTGCACCAGCCACCGCCGGTGCACCAGACGTTCACCGGGCCGAACTTCGTGATCTGCTCGTTCGTGCCGCGCAAGGTGGACTACCACCCGCTGTCGATCCCGGTGCCCTACAACCACGCGAACACCGACAGCGACGAGGTGCTCTTCTACACCGGCGGCGACTACGAGGCACGCAAGGGCTCGGGGATCGGGCTGGGGTCGATCTCGCTGCACCCGTCGGGCTTCGTGCACGGTCCCCAGCCGGGGGCGCCGGAGCGGGCCATCGGAGTGGACTTCTTCGACGAGCTGGCGGTGATGGTGGACACCTTCCGACCGCTGGACATCTGCGACTCCGGGTTCGCCTGTGAGGACACCGGCTACGCCTGGACCTGGTCCGGAGCGCACCGGGGATGATCCGTTCGGCCGCCCGGCATGGCAGGATCGGGCCAGGCCGAGTAAGACAGGAGACCCCCGAACGTGTTGCGCAGGCGTGGAACGGTGCGCCCGGTCCGGTTTCTGGGCGACCCGGTGTTGCGGACGGCCGCCGAGCCGGTACGGACCTTCGACCGGGAACTGTCCCGGTTGGTCGATGACATGTTCGCCTCGATGTACGCGGCCGAGGGCGTGGGGCTGGCAGCCAACCAGATCGGGGTGGAGCTGTCGCTGTTCGTCTACGACTGCCCGGACGACGAGGGCGAACGGCACCGCGGCCACGTGGTCAACCCGGTGCTGACCGTGGCCGACGGCGACCTGGTCACCGGCGCGGAGGGCTGCCTGTCCCTGCCCGGGCTGGACTTCGACACCCCCCGGCACCCGCACGCGGTGGTGGAGGGCGTGGACCGGCACGGCGAGCCGGTGCGGGTGGAGGGCGCCGGGTACTTCGCCCGCTGCCTGCAACACGAGTCCGACCACCTGGTCGGGCACGTCTACACTGACCGGCTGACCGGTGACGAGCGGCGGGAGGCGCTGCGCGCCATCCGCGCCGCCGACTGGTCCGCCGGCCGGTGACCGCGACCCGGCCGCTCTGCAGTCGGACCGAAACTGTCAGGGGGATGCCTGACAATCGGCGGAACATCGGTACCGAGGTCCACAGCAGAGGAGTGAGCGTGGCAGCGAAAATTCGGCTGGCCTCGGTGGCACTCGACTGCGCCGATCCGCAGGCGCTGGCCGAGTTCTACCGCGCGTTCGTCGGTGGCGAGATCGTGTTCGGCACCGAGGAGTTCGTGGCCATCTCCGTCGGCGGCCTGTTCCTGGCCACGGTCCGGATCCCAGATCACCGGCCACCGACCTGGCCGGGCGGCGACCGGCCCCAGCAGATGCACCTGGACTTCTCCGTCGACGACTTGGACGCCGCGCAGGCCCGGGCGGTGGAACTGGGCGCCACGCCGGCGGACACCCAGCCGGACCCGGACCGGTGGCGCGTGCTGCTGGATCCGGCCGGTCACCCGTTCTGCGTGTCGGTGGTGATTCCCGACTGACCGTCCGGCCGGTCACGGTTTTCGGGCCCAGGCGGTGGCGAAGCTCCAGCCGACCACGCTGCCGTTGCCGGCGGCGATGTCGGCCCGCAGCCGGTCGCCCAGGGTGTCGATGTCAACCTGCTCGGCGGTGGCGATACCGAACTCCACGATCCTGGGTAACAGGCTGCGGACCAGGTCGGCCATCACCGTGTAGCCGGTCCAGTCCGGGCCGCTGCCCATGTAGGCGTCCATCCGCATGGTCGGCCCGGGCAGCCCGGCCCGCACGAAGATCGAGTGCAACCGCAGGCCCATCCGGTACTCGCCGTACATCCGGCTCAGTGCCGCGGCGATCCACCCCCACATCGCCTGCAACGTCGGCGAGTCCGGCAGCGACGCCGGCGGCAGGAAGGCGACGTCGTGGAAGGCGAGCAGGCCGTGTGGCCGAAGCCGGCCGGACAGCCGGCGCAACACCTCCACCGGGTCGGGCACCCAGCACAGCGCGAACCGGCCCACCACCGCGTCGAAGGTGTCCAGCTTCTCGTACACCGCGGGTTCGGCCAGGTCGCCCTGCACGAACGACACATTGCCCATCCCGGTGGCGGTGAACCGGTCCCGGGCGGTGTCCAGCACGGCCGGGTTGGCATCCACCCCGGTGACACTGCCGCGCGGGCCGACCATCCGGGCCGCCAGCAGGGTCACCGCCCCGGGTCCACAGCCGATGTCCAGGACGTGCATCCCGGGCTGGACGCCGGCGTCGACAAGCAGGTGCCGGGTGGTCGGGTCGAGTAGTTTGGCCTGCATGTCCAACCGACGTATCTCGTCGGTGGAATGTCCTAACGGATAGGGCACGCGTGATTCGGACGTGATCATGCGACGGCTCCTGTGCATGCGAAACGTACGGGCCAGTCGGAATCACCAGCGCCATTCGCCACCCGACGATTGCCGTGATCATTCCGCGTGAAACTCACCGTCGTCGCACGAGGATCACGGGTGCGCAGAAGCAGCGTCGACCGGCACCATCCGGTGCTGATGTCGCCCGAAACGCGCGACGCCGCTCTGCATATTACGCAGCTCAGCACCGTCGACAAGACCGGAAACGCAATATTGTGCCGGCCGGGGAGATCACCGGATTCCCAGCATAAATGATCTCCGTATCCCGACCGATTCAGATCGGCAGGCTACCGGCGGCGGGCCCGAAGCCCCGTGCGTGTACCGCTGACCCGCCCGGGTGTTTGGTGATCAACACCATCCCGAGCACCATCAGGATCAGCGCGAGCACCAGCCCGCACACCAACTTGATCCGGCCCGCGGTGTCCGGACGGTCAGGACGCATGCCGACATTCCCCCACAACGACTCCCCGTGAACTCGCCTACACCTGATACTGACGCGCACGCCCGCGCCGCCGTTGCCGTGGCGGGTTGGGGCGAACCCGACAGTCAATCAGACGCGACCCAGACGCGACCCAGACGCGACCCGGCGCGACGTGACATACCCGCCCGCCGGCGTTCCAGACGCGGACGGCCAGTCGAATCCGGCCGCGTCGGTGGATGGCATGCCCATCCGGAAACGGGACCGGACGACCCGGGCGTCGAACGCCCGGACGGTCAGTCGCCGGACCCCGCGGCGGCCGACACCGCGGCGGCCACGGCCGGGGCGACCAGCGGGTCGAACACGCTCGGCACGATGTAATACGGGTTGAGCGACTCGTCGTCGACCACGCCGGCCAGCGCCTCGGCCGCCGAGAGCAGCATCCCGGTGGTCACCTGGTGCGCGCGGGCGTCCAGCAGGCCGCGGAACACGCCGGGGAACGCCAGTACGTTGTTGATCTGGTTCGGGTAGTCGCTGCGGCCGGTCGCGATCACCGTGGCGACCTTGCCGGCGGCGTCCACGTCCACCTCCGGGTCGGGGTTGGCCAGCGCGAACACCACCGGGTCCTCGTTCATCCCGTACAGGTGTTCCACCGGCAGGATCCCGCCGGCACTCACCCCGACGAACACGTCCGCGCCGGTCAGCGCCTCGGCCAGCTCGCCGCGCAGCCGGTCGGGATTCGTCGCCTCAGCCAGCCGCAGCTTGGCCCCGGTCAGCCGTTCGTCGTCGGCGGACAGGATGCCCTCGCGGTCCCAGACCAGCAGGTCGCGGACGCCCGCGGCGAGCAGCAGGTTCACGATCGCGGTGCCGGCGGCACCGGCCCCGGCCACCACCACCCGCACCTTCTCCAGCGACTTGCGCACGCAGCGCAGCGCGTTGGTCAGCGCGGCCAGCACCACGATCGCGGTGCCGTGCTGGTCGTCGTGGAACACCGGGATGTCCAGCCGGGCCCGCAGCCGGCGCTCGATCTCGAAGCAGCGCGGGGCGCTGATGTCCTCCAGGTTCACCCCGCCGAACCCCGGCGCGATCAGCTCGACGGTCCGGACGATCTCGTCGACGTCGTGGGTGTCCAGGCAGATCGGCCAGGCGTCGATGCCGGCGAACCGCTTGAACAGCGCCGCCTTGCCCTCCATCACCGGCAGCGCCGCGCCTGGTCCGAGGTCGCCCAGACCCAGGACCGCGCTGCCGTCGGTCACCACCGCCACGCTGTTGCCCTTGACGGTGAGCCGACGCACGTCGTCGGGGTTGGCGGCCAGCGCCAGCGAGATCCGGCCGACCCCCGGTGTGTAGGCCATGGACAGGTCGTCGCGGGTCTTCAGCGGCACCCGCGAGTTCACCTCGATCTTCCCGCCCAGGTGCAGCAGGAAGGTCCGGTCGCTGACCTTGTGCACGGTCACCCCGTCCACGGCGCGCAGCGCGGCCACGATCTGGTCGGCGTGCTCGCCATCGGTGGCCGAGCAGGTCACGTCCACGGTGATGTGGCCGTGCCGCGCGTGCGCCACGTCGATGGCGGTGACCACCCCGCCGGCGTCGGCCACCGCGGTGGCCACCCGACCCACCACGGTGGGGTCGGTGTCGGCCAGCAGCCTGACCGTGATCGAGTAGGACGCGCTGGTGGGCAGGGCGCGCTGGCGGGGAGGTTCGAAGCCGGTGGTACTCATCGCGGTCAGCCTAGCCACCTTCTCCAGCGATGTCTGACGCGGTCCGAGTCGGACCCACCGGGCCGCGGACCCGGGTACGGCGAACCCGTTCGGACCGGATGGTCGGGCCGCGACAGGACAGCGCCAAGTGGCAAGCCCGGATAGGCTTGGCCCATCCCGGTTGTGGGCGAACCGGCCCGAACGGGGGCGCGGTGTGGTGTGGAGGCAGCACGGTGGGCGCTCCGCCCGGCTGGGCGCCGGTGCGCGCGGGCATCGGTCGGAACGGGTGTGTCCGGTGGCATCGCCGGGAGGTGGCATGAGGAGCCTGAGGCCGTGGGCCGCGGCGGTGGGCGCGGTCACGTTATGCCTGGCCACGGCGCCGGCGGCCTGGGCCGCGCCCGGCGCGCCCTGCGACCCGCAGAACCAGGGTGTCGCGAACCGGACCGAACCGTGGGGCCAGCAACGGCTGGACTTTCAGAAGGTGTGGCCGCTCACCCGCGGCCGGGGAGTCCTGATCGCCGAAGTGGACAGCGGGGTGGACGCCACCCACCCGCAGTTGTCCGGGCAGGTACTCCCCACCGTCGACCTCACCCACACCAGGTCGGCCGACTGCAACGGCCACGGCACCCGGGTGGCCGGCATCATCGTGGGCCGGGACCTGGGTGGCCAGGGCATCGCGTTCACCGGGGTGGCGCCGGACGCCAGGCTGCTGCCGATCAAGCAGACCGACGGTTCGGACAACGACAACGGGGTGCCGCTGCTGGCGCAGGGGATCAGGACTGCCGCCGACCGGGGCGCCAAGGTCGTCAACGTGTCCATCACCACCTCGGCCAACGTGCCGCGGCTGGCCAAGGCGGTGCGCTACGCGCAGGCGCACGACGTGGTGGTCGTGGCCGCGGCCGGCAACGAGGACAGCCCCGGCGAGCAGAGCGGGCCGAAGTATCCGGCCGAGTACCCCGGCGTGGTGAGCGTGGCGGCCATCGACGAGAAGGGCGAACACGCCAGCTTCGCGGTGGCCGCGACCCGGGTGTCGGTGGCCGCCCCCGGGGTGCACGTCATCTCGACCGCGGCCGGGCCCAGACACGGCTACAACATTGACGACGGCACCAGCTTCGCGGCGCCGTTCGTGGCCGGGGTGGCCGCGCTGGTGCGCGCCTACCACCCGGAGCTGAACTATCAGCAGGTGGAACACCGGATCGAGGTGACCGCCGACCGCAGCACCGATCCGCTGCTGGGTTTCGGCGTGGTGAATCCGTACCAGGCGGTGACCGCGGTACTGCCCGAGGAGAGCGACGCCACCGTCGCGCAGCCGGCACCGCGGGCCATCCCGCCGGTCGCCACGGTGGGTCGGGGCGACAGCCGGGTGCGCACCCTGGCCCTGGTCTGCGGCGGGGTCGCGGCCCTGCTCACCCTGCTGATCGTGTGCGGGGCGGTCGTGCTGCCACGGGGCCGCCGCCGGAACTGGCGGCCCGGCCGGCGCCCGCAGCCTCCCGGGGAGGCCGGGACCACGCCGGCCGTAGGCTGAGCCACCACCGGGAGGGGCCATGACACAGTTCGGTGACTTCGCCAATCTCAACGTCGACCGGCTGGTCGACGACGCCCGGCAGCGGTTCGCCCGGGTGCACGAACTCCAGGAGCGGACGTCGGCGTTCGAGGGTCACGCCCGCACCGAGGACGGCCGGATCAGCGCCACCTACACCGCGACCGGGGGCCTGACCGGGCTACACCTGGACCCGCGCGCGCTCCGGATGGGTTCGGAGGAACTGGCCGAGAAGATCGTCGAGGTGATCGGCGAGGCCGCCCGCGACCTGCAACGGCAGAACGCCGAGGCGATGAACGAGGTGTTCGGCGAGGACGGCAACCCGATGCGTTATCTCACCGACCAGCAGGCGGTCGAGGACCGGGCCACCGAGATGCGACAGAGCTTCGACCGCACCATGAACGACGTGGTCGGCGAACTCGACCGGGTCCGCCGCCGCCTGGGCATCTAGCGCACATCCAGCGCGGCGCCCCACTAACGTTCCCCGGCCGCCCCGGCCCGAGGTTTTCGCAAGAAAACCTCGCGATGTAACCGGTTAACCGTGAGGTTTTCGCGAGAAAACCTCGCGCGGGTGGGGGGAGACGAGGAGGTGGGAATGGGAATCAGACCGGGCGGATCCGCAGCGGCAGTTCCATCACGTCGGCCAGCTTGCGCAGGTCATCGGGGTCGCTGGTCAGCACGACGGCGTTTCGCGCGGACGCGGTGACCACCACGATGGCGTCGACCACGTCGCTGGTGCCGGCCCTGGCGCACGCGACACCGGCCGCCCGGGCGATCTCGGCGGTGTCCGGTTCGATGTGGCAGCCGCGCAGGAAGCGGGACAGCTCGGGTTGCGACCCGCCGCGCCAGGCCTGGGCCAGCACCACCGCCGGAACCACGGGCACCGTTCCCGCGCGCAGTGCCTCGACGTGCAGCGCGGCGACGCGGGGCTTCCGGCGTTCGGCGGCGAGAAGGGCCCCGGTGTCGTATATCAGGGGGGTGGTCAACACGCTTCCTTCAGTTCTTCCGGTGGGATCACGCCATCCTCGATGAGGGCTTGGCGGGCCTGGCGTCGCTCCTCGGGCGAGATCGGACCGTACTCGGCCTCCCACTCGGCCATTGCGGCCAGACCGTCCTCGATCTTCGCGACGTGTTCGGCGGCGCGTGCGAGCCAGGCCGAAACGGTCAGATCGGCCCGTTCGGCCGCGTTCCTGATCGCCTCCTCGACCTCGGGGGACACCGAGATCGACAGTCTTCGAACCGTCATGCCGGCGAGTCTAGCAGGTGCGTAATATCACGCGTGTTACCACAATTCACCATTGACGCCGACAAAGTGTCCTGGGGTCAGTACGACTTCGGCAGGCCGAGGGTGTGCTGGGCCACGTAGTTGAGGATCATCTCCCGGCTGACCGGCGCGATCCGGGCCGCCCGCACCGCGCCCCACAGCGTGGCCAGGCCGTACTCGGTGGTCATCCCGTTGCCGCCGTGCGCCTGGATGGCGGTGTCCACTGCGGTCAGGGCGGCCTCGGCCGCGGCGTACTTGGCCATGTTCGCCGCCTCGCCGGCCGGCCCGTCGTGTCCGGCGTCGTACAGGCCGGCGGCCTGCCGGGTCATCAGCCGGGCCAGCTCAACCTGGATGGCGGCGTGCGCCAGCGGGTGCGCCACCCCCTGGTGTGCTCCGATCGGGGTGCCCCACACGCTGCGTTCCCGGGCGTAGGCCGCGCCGCGGTCCAGGGCGTAGCGGGCCATCCCGTTGCAGTAGGCGGCCACCGTGATCCGCTCCGGGTTCAACCCGGCGAACAGCGGCGCCAACCCGGAGTCGGCCGGGTCCGCCGGGTCGGCCCGGCCGACCAGCGCGTCGGCGGGCAGCCGCACGTCGTCCAGGAACAGCGCGAACTGCCGTTCCGGCGAGGTGATCTCCATTCCGATCTCGGTGTACTCCAGCCCGGGGGCGTCGGTGGGCACGATGAACAGCGCCGGGCGCAACCGGCCGGTGCGTTCGTCGGCGGTGCGGCCCACCACCAGCACCGCGTGCGCGGTGTCCACCCCGGAGATGAACTGCTTGCGCCCGGAGACGACCCAGTCGGTGCCGTCCCGGCGGCCGGTGGTGGTCAGCCGGTGCGCGTTGGAGCCGGCGTCCGGTTCGGTGATGGCGAACGCCATCCGCACCGAGCCGTCGGCGAAGCCGGGCAACCAGGCGGACCGCTGTTCGGGCGTGCCGAATCTGGCGATCACGGTGGCGCAGATCGCCGGGGACACCACGATCAGCAGCAGCGGGCAACCGCCGGCGGCCAGTTCCTCGCAGACGATGTGCAGCTCGTAGATGCCCGCGCCGCCGCCGCCGTAGGCGGCCGGGACGTTGACCCCGAGGTAGCCGGCCCGGCCGGCCTCCTCCCACAGGTCCAGGGTGCGCCCGCCGGAGCGGGCCCGTTCGACCATGTACGCCGGGCCGTACCGGGACGCCAGGTCGGCCACCGACCGGCGCAGCAACTGGTGTTCGGGCGTTTCCACGACTGTCATCGGCTGCCTCGTCGCGCTTCGGGCCGGCGTCCGGCCGGCGGGTTCACGGTTCACTGACCACGGCGAGCACCGCACCGGCGTCCACCTGCGCGCCCGCGGTGACGTGCACGGCGGTGACCGTGCCGGCACCCGGCGCCCGCACCGGGTGTTCCATCTTCATCGCCTCCATGGTGAACAGGAGCTGCCCGGCGCTGACCCGGTCACCCTCGCGCACCGCGACCCGCAGCACCGAGCCGGGCATCGGGGCCACCAGCGAACCGGCGTCGAGCCGCTCACCCGGCTCGGTGAACCGCGGCACGTCGACCAGTTCCACCGACCCGGCCGCACTGTCGACGAAGGACCGGCCGGCGGATCGGGCCACCCGGAGGGTGTGGCGCAGCCCGGCCGTCTCCAGTACCACCTGGTCCGGGCTGGCCGAGCACAGCCGGACCGGGCCGGAGTCGGCCAGCTCCGGGTCCAGTTCGACCACCTCGTCCCCGCACACCCGGTAGGTCACCTCCACCCGGCCGGCTGGCCCGTCGAAGGCCACCCGCTGCGGGCCGGCCGGGTTGTTCCGCCAGCCCGGCGGCAGCA
>DASULA010000194.1:0-11367 GCA_036278435.1 Mycobacteriales bacterium
CGTACCGACCGGGCCCACGGACGGGCCGGGCCCCCTCGACCCGACCGAACCGACCGACCCGACCGACCCGACCGACTCGGGTGGCACCGCCGGGCCGACGGACCGACCAGGCGACTCAGAACCACCACCTGCGGGACCACCGTTCGGCCAGCCACCACCGGGGACCGCCGCGGGCCAGCCGGGCCGTCGATTCCGCCGAAGCGCTAGCAGCCGGGTGCTCGCCGGTGTCGCCGGCGGGATCGGCGAGTTCCTCGACGTCGACCCGGTGCTCCCCCGGGTCGCGTTCGTGGTGCTCACCGTGTTCGGCGGGCTGGGCATCCTGCTCTACCTGATCGGCTGGCTGTTGATGCCGGACCACGGCGAGGCGGTGTCGCCGGCCGAGGCGATCCTCGGCCGCGGCTCGCGAGGTCGCGGTGCGCTCGCCGCGGACGCCGTACTGGCCGCGGTCGCGCTGACGGTGCTGATCTTCTACCTGAGCCGCCACCACGGCGCCGACTACGCCCTGCTGGCGGTGATCCTGGGCATCGGATTCCTGGTGTACCGGCATCTGGAGGGGTCCGGGCGGCCACCGGCGACACGGGGCGCCGAGTCACCTCCGGGGCCCGCGCAGCCCGCCGGGGTCGCCACCGGGTTCGCCACCGGGCGTGCGCCGGCGGACGAGCCGCCCGGTGGCGCTCCGGGCGGCTCGTCGGCACGATCCGACCGCCCCGGGTGGACCGGGTGGACCAGGCGGACCGGGCGGACCGGGTGGACCAGGCGGGGCGCCACGGCGACGGGTACCGGCAACGGCACCGTGCCGCGCCGGTCCGCATCCGGTCCCAGGCTCTGGGTGCTCGCACTCTGCCTGGCACTCATCCTGGCCGGCCTGTTGACCGCGCTGGACCGCGGATTCGGGCTCGACCTGTCCACCCGCTCGGTGCTGGCCCTGATACTGGCCCTGGTTGGCGCCACCCTGATGGTCGGGGCCTGGTGGGGTCGCGCCCGGGGCCTGATCCTGCTGGGTGTCCCACTGACCGTGGTGCTGATGGTGGCCGGCGACCCGTTGCTCGGGAACTGGGGCGCCCGGGGCCAGACCTGGACGCCGGCCGGCGTCGGTGACCTCGCGCCGATCTACCGACTGAGCGCGGGCCAGGGCATGCTCGACCTGCGGAACGTGGACTTCACCGGCACCGACCGGCAACTCACCGTGCGGGTGGGGGCGGGCGAGCTCCTGGTGACCCTGCCTCCGGACGTCGATGTGCGGGCCAGGGGTGAGGTGACCATGGGGGCCATGACGGTGCTGGGCTCGGACGTCAGCGGCGTGACGGTGAGCCGCACGGTGGCCGACGACGGGGCGGACGGTCCCGGCGGCGGGCGGCTGCGGATCCTCGCCGCGGTGAACTTCGGGCATCTGGAGGTGGTGCGGTGAACCGGCATCCGATCGACGTGGTCTCCCTGGTGTTCGGCCTGATGTTCCTCGGCGTGGCCGCGCTGTGGGGTACGCCCACGCCAAGCGTGATCAACGGATCGGGCTGGCGGCTGCCGGTGCTGCTGATCGCCGCCGGTACGGCCGGCCTGCTGGTGAGCCTGCGGGGGCGGCGGGGCGACCGCGGCCGATAGCGCTCTGTCAACCCGACCCGAGTGGCGGTCGGACCGATCCGGTCGGCGGCCAACGGTCGGGCCCGTCGGTACCCGTGACGCCGGCACCGGCGACGTCCCGGAGCCGTTCGTCTAGGCTGCCGTGGGTCACGTCCGACCGCTGGACGGGGCCGACCGCAGCCGAGGAGCGTGCATGACGTCGCAGGACGACATCGCCGTTCTGCGTGCCATGCGCGAACGCGGCGAGATCACCGACGACGAGTACACCGAGCTGCGGCGGTACGTGCTGCGGGGCGCACCCTTGCCGCCGGAGCTGCGGTTCGCCCACCCGGCGCCCACGGCGCCCACAGTGCCCACGACGTACCCCGCGCGCCCGGACCGGCTCGATCTGGACCGGCGAACCCACCCCGACGCCGGTCCGGGCCCGGCCCGACCGGCGCCGGCCCGACCGGAATCGAGGTCTGGGCAGGCCCGGCCCGGACAGGCTCTGGTCCGCCGGACCCCGGCGGCCGACGTGGCGCGGGTGGCGACCCGGGCCCGGCCGGTCGGGCCCGGCACCGGGTCCCGGCCGACCCGACCCGGGACCCGACGGGGACCGGTGCCCGGCCGGCGCCGTCGGCAGGTCGCCGCGATGGTGTCTGGATTGCTGGTGCTGGTGCTGGTGGGTGCTGGTGTGTGGTGGTTCGCGCTGCGGGTCTCGCCGGTGCCGCCGGACGCCTACGCACACCGGGTCTGCACCACCGTCGGCGGATGGCAGGCGGCGATGTCCGGCGCACGCGAGCGGATGGTGGCCGAACTGGCCGGGAAGGACCCGCCCGCGGCGATGCGCGACACGGTGGTGTCGTTCTACCAGGACGCGGAGGAACGCACCGCCAGGCTGTCGGTGGCCATGGCCGGGATCGGCTCACCGAACGTCGTCGGCGGGCCGCACTACGCCGAGTCGCTGCGCCAGGCCGTGGCCACCGTGGCCTCGGCCTTCCACGACGACGCCGAGCACGCGGGCCAGTTGGACGTCACCAGCAGGGCGGTGTTCGACAACCAGGCGCAGGCCGAGGTCGCCACCATCGACTCGCGGTCACAGCCGGTCTTCGACGCCCTGGCCGGGCGCGGCCTGGAACCGCCGCTGGACCTGCGCGCCGCGTTCGACTCCGATCCCACCTGCGCCGCCTACACCGGCTGACCGCCGCATCGCTGGCCGCACCCACCGGACCCGGGTCACTCCCACTCGATGGTGCCGGGCGGCTTGGAGGTGACGTCCAGCACCACCCGGTTGACCTCGGGCACCTCGTTGGTGATCCGGGTGGAGATGCGGGCCAGCACCTCGGGTGGAAGCCGCGACCAGTCCGCGGTCATCGCGTCCTCGCTGGACACCGGGCGCAGCACCACCGGGTGCCCGTAGCTGCGGCCATCCCCCTGCACCCCGACCGAGCGCACGTCGGCCAGCAGCACCACCGGGCACTGCCACACCTCGCGGTCCAGGCCGGCGTCGGTCAGCTCGGCGCGGGCGATCGCGTCGGCGGCGCGCAGCACGGCCAGCCGCTCGGAGGTGACTTCGCCGATGATCCGGATGGCCAGGCCGGGGCCGGGGAACGGCTGGCGCCAGACGATCCGGGGAGGCAGCCCGAGTTGCTCGCCGACCCGGCGCACCTCGTCCTTGAACAGCCTGCGCAGCGGTTCGACCAGCTCGAACCGCAGGTCGTCGGGCAGGCCTCCCACATTGTGGTGGGACTTGATGTTGGCCGTACCGGCGCCGCCGCCAGACTCCACCACATCCGGGTAGAGCGTGCCCTGGACCAGGAACTCGACCTCGTCCCCGGCCCGGGCGGCATCGCCCACCCCGTCGCCCACAACGTCGCGGGCGGCCCGTTCGAAGACCCGGATGAACTCCCGGCCGATGATCCTGCGTTTCCGCTCCGGATCGGTGACCCCGGCCAGCGCGGCCAGGAACCGGTCGGCGGCATGCACCACACGCAGTCGTACCCCGGTGGCGTCGACGAAGTCCCGTTCCACCTGTTCGGTCTCGCCGGTCCGCATTAGACCGTGGTCGACGTAGACGCAGGTCAACTGGTCGCCGACCGCGCGCTGGACCAGGGCGGCGGCGACCGCGGAGTCCACCCCGCCGGACAGCGCGCAGAGCACCCGCTTACCCCCCACCTGCGCCCGGATCCGGTCGACCTGATCCTCCACGATGTTGTCCAGGGTCCACAGCGGACGGCAACCGGCGCCCTCGACCAGAAAGCGCTCCAGCACCCGCTGGCCGTGTTCGGTGTGCAGCACCTCGGGATGGAACTGCACCCCGTACAGGTCCCGTTCGACGTTCTCGAACGCGGCCACCGGGGACCCCGGCGAGGACGCCACCACGGTGAAGCCGGGCGGCGCGGCCCGGCACGTGTCACCGTGCGACATCCACACCCGCAGGTCACGCGACAGTCCGCGGAGCAGCAGGCTGGCCGGGTCGGTGGCCCGCAGCGGGGTGCCGCCGTACTCCGAGGCGCCGGTGTGGGCCACCTCGCCGCCCATCGCCCGGGCCATGAGCTGGAAGCCGTAACAGATCCCGAGCACTGGCACGCCCGCCTCGAACAGGCCGGCCGGAACGGCCGGGGCACCGGCCGTGTAGACGCTGGCCGGACCGCCAGACAGGATGATCGCCCGGGGCCGGCGGGCCAGCATCCGGTCGACCGGCATGTCGTGCGGCACGATCTCGCTGTAGACCCGGGCCTCGCGGACCCGGCGGGCGATGAGTTGGGCGTACTGGGCCCCGAAGTCGACGACCAGGACGAGGTCGTCGGTGGAGGCGGTGGACGGGGTGGACGGGGCGGCGTCAGCGCTCACCAGCCCGAGTTTAGAGGAGGGCCTTCGCGGGACTTCGGTACGGACTCGGCCTGACGGCCACCTCACAGCCAAGGCAGGGCACCGATACCGGGCACGGTGCGGGCCACGGTGCGGGCCACGCTGCGGGACCCCGGCGGGACGACTCGATCGGGAGAACAGGCCGCATCCGCGACAGTTGGTGTGACCGGGCACAGATCAGGGAAGGCACCCAGGTGGGACAACCGGGCTCACCACAGGGAGGCTGACATGGGTTTCGGCATCGGCGTGTTCTTCCTTGCCTTAGGGGCAATTCTGGCATTCGCCGTGAACATTCATATATCAGGCATTGATCTGAGCGCCATTGGCGTGATCCTGATGCTGGTCGGCGGGTTCTGCCTGGTGCTGGCCTTCAGCATGTTCTACGGGCGCAGGCGCCGCACGGTGGTGACCCAACGTCGCAGTTCCGATCCATCGCTGACCCAGGGCGACCGGGTTGTGGAGGAACGCCGGATCTACGAGGAACCCGCCGAGCCGTACGAGCCGTACTGACACCCGACGTCCCGCGCCGGCCCGCTCCCGGCTCGGTCCCTACGCCGGGGTCCGCACGGGTCGGCACCGGCGACGGGTCGAACCGGCCGGCCCGCACGCCCCGCAGGAAGGTTTGCCACTGCCGCCGACCGGGCACCAGCCACGGTCCGGACCGGTTCTTCGAGTCCCGGACCGCGACCGAGCCGAAGTCGAGGAACGCCACCTCGACGCAGTTGCCCCCGTTGTTGCTGTGGGTGCTGGTGAACCATCGGACCCGGTACAGGTCGGCGGCGGTCACCCCGGCACCTCCTCAGCGCGGCATACCGACACCGCCCGCTGAGACACATGCAATTTGCACGACTGTTACTACGAGCGGCCTCATGCAAACGGCGTAATCAAAGCCTAAAACGCTTTTATTTGCCGTGATAGCCCGCGAACGCAAAATACGGATTACTCCGCCCGGAGGTCAGCCCCGGTGTGCCAGGGTCAGCTCGGCCCGCTGGAACTCCTTGACGTTGGAGTACCCGCACTTGGCCATGGCGCGACGTAGCCCGCCGAACAGGTTCCGCGCCCCGGACGGGTCCGCGGTCGGCCCCAGCAGCACCTCGGTGAGGGGGATCCGGTCACCGTCAGCCACCAGCCGCAACAGTTCCGAGCGCGGCAGTTTGGGGTGCGAGACGGTGGCATCCCAGTACGTCCCACCGCCGGGCGTCTCGGCCGCCAGGGCGAGCGGCTCGCCGAGCATCACCGCGTCGGCACCGCAGGCGACCGCCTTGGCGATGTCACCACCAGTAGATATGTCCCCATGCGCGACAATGTGGACGTACCGGCCACCTGTCTCGTCCAGGTAGTCGCGCCGGGCCGCCGCGGCGTCGGCGATCGCGGTGGCCATGGGTACGTCGATTCCCAGCATGCGCGGGGTGGTCGACCCGCGGTACGCGCCGTATCCCACGATGATGCCGGCGGCCCCGGTTCGCATCAGGTGCAGCGCGGTCTGGTAGTTCGCGCACCCACCCACGATCACGGGAATGTCCAGGTCGGCGATGAACGTCTTGAGGTTCAGCGCCTCCCGGCCCATGGCGACGTGCTCGGCGGAGACCACGGTGCCCTGGATGACCAGGATGTCCACGCCGGCGTCCACGATGGCCTGGGCATGCGCCAACGTGTGCTGCGGCGACAGCCGGACCGCGACCCGGGCGCCCGACTTGTTCAGGTCGTTGATGTGCTGGGCGACCAGTTCCGGCCGCACCGGCTCGGCGTACAGCCGGCGCATCAGGTCGTCCGGCGCACCGTCGGACCTGATCTGGTCGAACAACGGCTCCGGGTCGGGGTAGCGCGCCCACAGTCCCTCGCCGTTCAGCACGGCCAGCCCACCCAGCCGGTCGACCTCCCTGGCGGTGGCCGGCGAGACCACCGCGTCGGAGGGAGCGGCCACCAGCGGCAGGTCGAACTGGTGCGCGTCGATCTGCCACGCGATGGACACATCCTTGGAGCCGCGGGTCCGGCGCGACGCCGTCAGCGCGACGTCATCCAGGTGGTAGCCACGGCGGGCCGTCTTGCCCAACCCGATCTCGACGATGTCGCGCACGCGCGCTCCGCTTCCTTCCATGGTTCAACCCCGGTGCCGGCGAGCCGCCACACCGACGGACGTTCAGTGCGAGTGGTAGTTGGGTGCCTCGACGGTCATCCGGATGTCATGCGGATGGCTCTCCTTGAGCCCGGCCGGGGTGATGCGCACCAGTTGGCCGCGTTCCTGCAACTCCGGCACGGTGCGGCAGCCGGTGTATCCCATGGCCGCGCGCAACCCACCCACCAACTGGTGGGCGACCGCGGACAGCGGGCCGCGGTAGGGCACCTGCCCCTCCACACCCTGCGGCACCAGCTTCTCCTCGGAGAGCACGTCGTCCTGGAAGTAGCGGTCCTTGGAGTAGGACCGCCGGCCATCCCGGGACTGCATGGCCGCCAACGATCCCATGCCCCGGTAGGACTTGTACTGCTTGCCGTTGATGAAGATCAGGTCACCCGGGCTCTCCTCGCAGCCGGCCAGCAGACTGCCCAGCATCACCGTGTCGGCGCCGGCCGCGATCGCCTTGGCGATGTCCCCGGAGTACTGGAGCCCGCCGTCACCCATCACCGGCACGCCGGCCCGGCGGGCGACCTGCGCGGCGGCGTGGATGGCCGTCACCTGCGGAACCCCGACACCGGCCACCACCCGGGTGGTGCAGATCGACCCGGGGCCCACACCGACCTTGATCCCGTCCGCGCCGGCGTCCAGCAGTGCCTGGGCGCCCTGCGCGGTGGCGACGTTGCCGCCCAGAATGTCGGTCGCCGCAGCGGCCTTGATCCGCCGGATCATCTCCAGCACACCCCGGGAGTGCCCGTGCGCGGTGTCCACCACCACGAAGTCCGCGCCGGCGTCGGCCAGGGTCATCGCCCGCTTGAAGGAGTCCTCACCCACGCCGACCGCGGCACCCACCACCAGCCGCCCGTCGGCGTCCTTGGTGGCCAACGGATACGCCTCGCTCTTGGCGAAGTCCTTGACAGTGATGAGCCCGCGCAGCCGGCCGCCGCCATCCACCAGGGGGAGCTTTTCCACCTTGTGCCGGCGCAGCAGGGTCAGCGCCTGCTCGGCGGACACCCCCACCGGCGCGGTGACCAGCGGCATCGACGTCATGATCTCGCGCACCGGCCGGCTGTGGTCGAGTTCGAAGCGCATGTCGCGGTTGGTGACGATGCCCACCAGGACCCCGCCGGCATCGACCACCGGCACCCCGGAGATCCGGAACCGCGCGCACAGCGCGTCCACGTCGGCGAGCGTGTCCTCGGGTGCGCAGGTGATCGGGTTGGTCACCATGCCCGCCTCGGACCGCTTGACCATGTCCACCTGCTGGGCCTGGTCCTCGGTCGGCAGATTGCGGTGCAGCACGCCCACACCGCCCTGTCGGGCCATCGCGATCGCCATCCGCGCCTCGGTCACGGTGTCCATCGCGGAGGACGCCAGCGGGATGTGGACCGAGATCGACCGGGTCAGCCGGGAGGTGGTGTCGGCGTCGTTGGGCATCACGTCGGAGGCCGCCGGCAGGAGCAGCACATCGTCGAAGGTCAGTCCGATCGTGGCGAACTTCTCGGGGAGGCCGGCGGGGGAATCCATGGCACCTCTTCGACTGCGGGGGCGGGCTGCGGGGTCTGCTGGCACGGCCAGTCATGGCCGGTGATGGCCGGTCATGATCAGGGCACGACTGGGATCGGATCGGTGCGGCCAATCCTACCGGCCGGATTCAGGCACGGAATACGCCGAGGTTGCCACCGAGGTTGCCAACGGGGACGTCACCGTGATTGCCACCGGAGTCGCCCCGGGGTTGCCACGGGCCACCACCGAACGTCTACGGTGGAGCACGTGACCGACGACGGCCCCCTCGATCCGTTCCACGGGGATCCGAGTGACCCAGCGGCGGCGCTCGACCACGACGACCTGGACGACCCGGTCGCAGACCCGCTCACCCCGGCCGAGCGCGAGGACGTGCTCGCCGACCTGGCCGACCTCGAGGTGTTCGAGGCACTGCTGGAGCCACGGGGGGTGCGCGGCATCGTGGTCGACTGCGACGACTGCGGGGAGCCGCACTTCTTCGGGTGGGACCTGATGCGCGGCAACCTCACCCACCTGCTGGACGCGGGCCAGACGCGGGTGCACGAGCCCGCATACCGTCCGGATCCGGCGCACTACGTGTCGTGGGAGTACGCGCGCGGGTTCGCCGACGGAGCGCTGGCCGAGGCATCTGGGCGCTGAACCGGTCCAGCCGACCGGACAAACCCTGGTCCACCGCCTCGAACCCATCCATCCGGGCTTTCCCGCACATCCGGGCAGGCCGGGTAGGCCGGTCCGAATGCGTCAGATGGCTCAAATGGGCCCTGGTATCGCGACCGTGACGGCCCCGTCCGCCGTGGCTCTCCAGCCCAATCGGGCGGGACGCTCCCAGCCCGACCCGTCCCACCCATCCCGGTGGGGTGGCCGGCCGCCGCGCCCGGGCGCGCCGTCGGGCTTCGTCCAGGCGGACCCGCAGGCGGTCCAACCGGGTGGTCAGGCCGGCCCGGCCGTCGCGCACCCGAACCCGACGCAACGCCCCCCGTGCCTGTGCCAACTCGCGCTCGGCGGCGCCCAGCCGAGACTGGGACAGGGAGTTGTCGGCCCGGCCCAGGGCGCGTTCGGCCCGCGCGTAGGAGGTCACCGACATCGCCCGGTTGTGGTCCACCAGGCTGGCCACCGGCCACAACGGGCTGCCCGGTTCGGCCCGCTCGGCGCCGACCAGACCGGCCAACCCGGCGAGCAGCACGGTCCCGGACACCGCGACGGCCACCACGGCGCGGCGGTTCGGGCGCCGCCGTGACGGCGTCCGCCGGACCAGGCGCGTTCCGACTCCGACCAAGCACGCCACTGCCGCCGGGGCGGACGCGGGTTCCCGGTCCAGCCCGGCACACCATTCGGCCAGCAGCGTGCCCAGTTCGTCGGTGCCCACCGGAACGGGCTGGCGGCCCGCCAGCGACTCCACCAGATCATCGTCCCGGGCAACGCCGGGACCACCGGGACCATCGGGGCTCTCGAAACCGACCGGATCTCGATCGAACGCGACCGCTTTATCCCTCTCATGCACCTCGTCCCGGCGGCACAACCGGTAGCCGCCAGCCGCACGGGGCCACCGTGACCCGACCTGGTCGCTCACGGCACCAGCTCCGGCTCGCGCGCCACCAGCTCCCTGAGTCGCCCCAGTGCCCGATGCTGGGCCACCCGCACCGCGCCGGCCGACATACCCAGGATCCGGCCAACCTCCTCGGCGGACAGGCCCACGGCCACCCGCAGCACCAGTACCTCGCGCTGGGTGTCCGGAAGCCGACCGAGTAACCCCGACAGCCGCTCGGTGCGCTCGGTCACCACCGCGCTTCGTTCCGGACCGTCACTGAGGTCGGGCAGGTCGGGTAACCGCTCCACCGGTTCCACCCGCGCCCGCAGGTCGCGGCGGAACGCGTCGGCAACCTTGTTCGCCGCGATCCGGTAGGCGAACGCGACGAACGGTTTGCCCTGCTCGACGAACCGCGGCAGCGCCGTGAACACGGCCAGACACACCTCCTGGGCGACGTCGTCGGCCGAGGCGTAGCACCCGTCGCGGGAGCCCAACCGGGCCCGGCAGTACCGCAGCAGCAACGGGTGCAGCCAGGCCAGTAGCCGCCCGGCGGCGTCCCGGTCACCGAACGCGGCCCGGGCCGCCAGCGGACCCAGTTCGGGCTCTGCGTCGGCCGCGCTCAGCCGCATTCGGACTCCAGCATCTGGTGACCGGCCCCCTGATCCGATGTCCCGCCGTGCAATCCGCCACTCGACTCAGCACAAAACACCACGATCTCAAGAACGGTAGCGCGAATGGCGCGGATACCACCGCCAACCGGCTGATCCCCCGTCAGCCGAGGTCCGCCGACAGGCCATCACACCCGGACCCACGTCGTCCGGGCGGCACCGCTTCGTCCAAGCGGGTCCCGGGCCGTCCCGGACGGCCCCGGCGGTCAGGAAACCAGGCCGCGACGGAACCCGCAGGCCACCGCCTGGGCCCGGTCGCTGACCCCGAGCTTGCGGAACAGTCGGCGCGCGTGCGTCTTCACCGTGTCCTCGGACAGGAACAGTTCCTTGCCGATCTGGCTGTTGCTCTTGCCCTGGCTCATACCGAGCAACACCTGGAGTTCCCGCTCGGTCAGGGCCACGTCGCCGTTCCCGTTCGCGTGCCGCACCGGCGAACGGGCGCCGTTGAGTTCCGCGCCGGCCAGCGCGTGGGCCAGCGCGGCGCACACCTCCACGTGCGAGGCGTCCCAGCGCAGGTAGCCCCGGGCGCCGCAGGCCACGGCGGCGCAGATGTTGCCGGGGTCGTCCGGTGCGCCGAAGACGAGGACGGCGACCCTCGGGTGCTGCGTCACCAGCCGGCGGGTGGTCACGATTCCGGTGTCCACGGCACGCTGGGTGCCCACCAGGACGACGTCCGGGTTCTCCCGAGGGTACCGCTCCAGCAGCTCCTCGCCGCTCGCCACCGTGTCCACCCGGGATACCCCGGGTACGGCGGACATGAACTGGGCCAGACCCTCGCGGACGCCGCGACGTTCGTCACAGATCAGCACCGTGGTCACGCATGCCTCCTCGCCCTGACGGGCTCAGTCCTGGTGTGTCCCCCTGTTCTTCGGCACGCCACAACGGGAACTTGACCCATTCGGGTGATGAATCTTCACGAACGGCCCGCAGATATGGCGAGATGTCCCGCTCATCCGTTGGCGGGCACGTCCGCCTGGGATGCCAGGAACCTCTCGGCATCGGACGGCGCCAGCCCGCCGGCGATGTGGCGCAGCACCGTGTCGGCCCGGACCCGGGCCGACCGGGACCCGGCCGGGTCGACCGACGACAGGGCGCGGGCCAGCACC
>DASULA010000195.1:0-8243 GCA_036278435.1 Mycobacteriales bacterium
AGGGTCAGCCTACGGCTCCACCGCGGGACCGCGACGCGATGTGGATCACGGACGGTCGCCGCCGGCCGGGCGGTGACCCCCCGTGCCGGGCAGCCGCCGGATCACTCCCCCGGTGGCCCGGGCAGCGTCGGCAGGGTGGGCGTCACCGGCAGGACCGGCCGCGGGCGGGCGGTCCTGCGGGCGTCCAGCAGCAGCGCGCCCAACACGCCGCCGGCCGCGCCGAACAGGTGCCCCTGCCAGGAGACGTTGGCGGCGGTCAGCGGCAGCACACCCCAGATCGCCGAGAAACCGACGAACACCAGCAGCGCCACGCCCAGTACGGCCTGGCTCAGCCGGTGGGCCACCCAGCCGCGGACGATCAGGTAGGCCAGCCAGCCGTAGACCACGCCGCTGGCGCCCACGACCACCGATCCGGACGCGCCGAGCAGCCAGGCGCCCAGGCCACTGGCGACCCAGGCGATCCCGGTGACCGCGACGAACCGCCTGGAATTACCGACCAGCCCGATCCAGCCCAGCACGGCCAACAGCACGGTGTTGTCCAGCAGGTGGGACACCGATGCGTGCAGCAGCGGGGCGGCCAGGATGCCCGGGATCCCGACCAGCGAACGCGGCCGGATGCCGAGGCTGTCCAGTCGGTCGCCGGTGACCACGTTGACCAGTTCGACCGCCCACAGCACGCCGAGCACCACGGCCACCGCGACCGCGGCACCACGCCACGACCCGAGGCGGTCGGCACGGCCGGACCTGCCGACCGGGGCGACCGCGCCGCCGGGAACCGCTGGAATCGACCCCATCCACCAAGAGTACGTCCGGTTCACCCGGGCGCCGCGAATCACGCCCAGAGTTGGCCTTCCAGGGCGGCCTCGGCCTCGGCCAGCGTGCCGGAGTAGGCCCCGGTGGACAGGTACTTCCAGCCCGCGTCGGCCACCACGAAGGCGATGTCGGCGCGCTCGTCGGCCTCCACCGCCTTGCCGGCCATGCCCAGCGCGGCGTGCAGCGCCGCCCCGGTGGAGATCCCGGCGAAGATGCCCTCGCGCTCGACCAGTTCGCGGGTGCGCCGCAGCGCGTCCCGGGGGCCGACGGAGAACCGGGTGGACAGCACCGACGGGTCGTACAGTTCGGGCACGAACCCCTCGTCGATGTTGCGCAACCCGTACACCAGCTCGCCGTAGCGTGGCTCGGCCGCCACGATCTGTATCCCGGGCACCTGCTCACGCAGGTACCGGCCGGTGCCCATCAGCGTGCCGGTGGTACCCAGGCCAGCCACGAAATGGGTGATTCCGGGCAGGTCGCGGAGCAGTTCCGGGCCGGTCGTCTCGTAGTGCGCCAGCGCGTTGGCCGGGTTGCCGTACTGGTAGAGCATCACCCAGTCCGGATGTTCGGCGGCCAGCTCCTTGGCCCGCGCGACCGCCTGGTTGGAACCGCCCGCGGCCGGCGACAGGATGATCCGCGCGCCGTACATGGTAAGGAGCTGGCGGCGCTCGGTCGAGGTGTTCTCCGGCATCACGCAGATCAGCCGGTACCCGCGCAGCGCGGCCACCATGGCCAGCGAGATCCCGGTGTTGCCGCTGGTGGGCTCCAGGATCGTCGCGCCGGGGCGCAGCAGCCCCTCCTTCTCCGCGTCGCGCACCATGTAAGTCGCGGCCCGGTCCTTCACCGAGCCGGTCGGATTGCGGTCCTCCAGCTTGGCCCACAACCGCACCCGCGGGCTCGGTGACAGCCGCGGCAATCCGACCAGCGGCGTGTCACCGAGCGAGTCGACCAGCGAGTCGTAGCGGGACATCGCCGCGGTCAGCCGCCCGCCACCGCGGGCAGGATGGTGACCGAGTCGCCGTCCTTCAGCGCGGTGTCCAGTGCCCCGGTGAACCGCACGTCCTCGTCGTTGACGTACACGTTCACGAAACGGTGCAGCGCGCCTGATTCGGTCACCAGCCGCGCCTTGATACCCGGGTGCCGGCTGTCCAGGTTGTCGACCAGCCCGGCCAGGGTTTCACCGTCGGCCGCGACGGCCTTGGCCCCGGCGGTGTAGGAACGCAGAATCGTCGGAATACGGACCTCGATCGCCATCTGGACTCCTTGCGTGAGAGGGCGTACGGGCTTGGGGTGCTCACCTCCGCGGGCGCCGCCTCGGCAGGCGTGGGCTCGGTAGCCGTTGCTCGCGTCGGTCCGGGTACCGCACCCTGCGCAACACGAGGGCGGGAGCGGCGATTCCGCGCGGGCCGGGCGGCGCCACGGCCGGAGGCCGGTCAGGCCGAGGGACAGTCGTAGACCGTCTCGGTCGGCGTGTGGCCGAACATGTAGGACTGGACCACCTCGACGGGTTCCTCGGTCACCGTGCCGTCGGCGATCCGGAACGACCGGAACTCGGCCCGCTCGGGGTCACGGGTGGACACCAGCACGTAGTGCGCACCCGGCTCACCGGCGAGGGATATATCCGTCCGTGACGGATACGCCTCGGTCGCCGTGTGCGAGTGGTAGATGATGACCGGTTCCTCGTCCCGGTTGTCCATCTCGCGCCACACCCGGAACTGCTCGGACGGGTCGAACCGGAAGAACGTCGGCGACCGCTCGGCGTTCGTCATCGGCACCACCCGCTCCGGGCGGTCCGCACCGGCCGGCCCGGCGACCACACCGCACGCCTCGTCCGGATGGTCCCGCCGGGCGTGCGCGACGATGGCGTCGTAGCTCGCCTGCTCGATCCGCAACACCCGTCGAGCGTACCCCCGTGCCCCGATTTCCCCGCAGATCCCGCACTGTGGCCAGGATCGGCGGGGTCAGGCACACACCGCGGCGACCAGATCGTCCTGCACGACGCTGAGCCAGCAGTAGACCTGGTAGGCCACGGCCACCGGGTCGTCGCCCTCGTGCAGGCCCCGGGCCTGGTTCTCGGCGGTGTCCTCGGTCACGTTCAACCGGGTACCCAGGACCAGGCGGACATCGTTGAGCGCGGCCAGCCACGCCTCGGCGGTAGGCAAATCCAGGCTGAGCGAACCGCCGTCGCCGGGCAGCGAGTCGAGCAGCCGCTGTGCGGCCCGGCTCTTGGCGTCCCGCAGCGAACGCTCGGTGAGCCGGCGCAGCTCGGCGGCGGCATCGGGGTCGTCGGAGTACCCGTCGGGCAGCAGCCGGGCCAGCGCCGGGTCCTCCGGAGGCGTGGCCGGCGAGCCGGCCTCCGGCCAGTCGAGCACACCGACATCCAGGCCGGCGTCGGATCCACCGGCCGTCCCGTCCCCGGTGAGCATCGCCTGCACGTCGGTCACCAGCCGGCGCACCAGTTGCGCCTCGGGCTCGTCGACCACCGCGCACACGGTCTCGCCGCTGCGCCAGAACGCGGTCAACGGTCCTGCCGCAGGGTGGCCCACAACCCGGCCGCGTGCAGCCGCGCGACATCGTGTTCCATCCGCTCCCGGGCTCCACTGGATACCACCGCCCGGCCCTTGTGATGCACGTCGAGCATCAACTTGGTGGCCTTCTCCCGGTCGTAACCGAAGAGCTTCTGGAACACCCAGACGACGTAACCCATCAGGTTCACCGGGTCGTTCCAGACGATGGTGACCCAGGGTCGGTCAGCATCCACCCGCTCGTCGAGGTCGGTCTGCTCGACGCGGTCGGGCGCAAGCGTCGGAGACATGTCTCCATCATGTCACCGCGACCCGGCCCCGGCGCGCGCAGAATCCGCGTGGATAGTGTCAAGCCATGCCGATCCGCCGCTACACCGAATCCGACCGGCCCGCGGTGGCCGGCCTGCTCGACAGCGCGACCGGCGGCGACCCGGTCCGCCGGCTGCTGTGGGACCTGCACGGGCCGGCCCGCCAAGCGCCGGCACGGTGCACCCTGGTGGCCGAACGGCGCGGTGAACTCGTCGGCGTGGGTAGCGTGTCGCACGGCCGCAGGCACCCGCGCCGGGTGTTCACCACGGTGCACGTGGCACCCGGGCACCGGCGGCACGGGATCGCCACCGCACTGCTGGACGCGCTGCGCCCGCCCGCCCGCGGGCTGCCGTTCCGGGTGCGTACCCGGGCCGACGACGCCGACGGGCTGGGCTTCCTGGCCGCGCGCGGGTTCCGGCTGGCGCTGCGCTGCCGCACCGGGCTACTCGGCCGCCCGGCCGAGGCCGCCGAGGCCGTCGAGGCCGTCGACGCGGCCGAGCGGCTGGCCGGCGGGTGCTCGGCCGAGCCGGCGGAGGCCGGCCCGGAACTGGCCGCGCTGTTCACCCGCTGGTACGCCAACACCCACCGGTGGGACCCACCCGCCAGGTGGGAACCGGATGACGCACTGGCCGAGTTCTGCGGGCCCGACGTGCTGCCCGGCGCGGCCTGGCAGGTCCGGGACGCCGCAGGCCGGCTGGCCGGAGCCGCCACCCTGCTGGCCGGCGCGCTGCTACCCGGCGCCTGCGACCTGGCGCACATCGCCGCGCTGCCGGTGGGCCGGGACGGCGCGGTGCCGATCGTGGCCAGACTCGCCGCCCGCGCGCTGCGGCACGCCGCCGGACTGGGCCGGCCGGTGGCGGTCGAGGTGGACGAGCCGAGCGCCGCGTTCTGGACCGTCGCCCACACCCTGCCCGTCCGCTGGGACCCCGACACCCTCATCCACGTCACCGACGCACCCGGCGCGATCCAGCGCCGTCAACCCCAGCCCCGCCGATGGTTTTAGCGGCACTATCACCAGGATTGGCGACTTGTAGGCTGCCGGTGTGGAGTTGACGGGGCCGACGGGGCTGTGCACGGATCACTACGAGCTGACGATGGTCACCGCGGCGCTGCGGGACGGGACCGCCGACCGGCACTGTGTGTTCGAGGTGTTCGCCCGCCGGCTGCCGGCCGGACGCCGCTACGGCGTGGTGGCCGGCACCGGGCGGCTGATCGACGCGGTCGAGCACTTCCGGTTCGACGCCGAGGAGTTGGCGTTCCTGCGCGAACGCGGCGTGCTGGACGACCGCGCCCGCGACTTCCTGGCCGACTTCCGGTTCACCGGTGACATCCTCGGCTACCGGGAGGGCGAGCTGTACTTCCCCGGCTCGCCGGTGCTGACCGTGCGAGGGCGATTCGCCGAGGCGGTGGCGCTGGAGACGCTGGCCCTGTCGGTGCTCAACCACGACACCGCCGTCGCCTCGGCCGCCGCCCGGATGGTGTCGGCCGCCCAGGGCCGCCCGATCATCGAGATGGGGTCACGGCGGACCCACGAGGGCTCGGCGGTGGCCGCCGCCCGGGCGGCCTACCTGGCCGGCTTCTCCTCCACCTCCAACCTCGCCGCCGGCCACCGGTACGGCATCCCCACCAGCGGCACGGCCGCGCACGCCTTCACCATGGTGCACGACTCGGAGGCCGCCGCGTTCCGCTCCCAGGTCGAGGCGTTCGGGCCGGGCACCACCCTGCTGGTCGACACCTACGACATCACCCAGGGGATCCGGTCCGCCGTGGCCGAGGCAGGCACCGGGCTCGGCGCGATCCGGATCGACTCCGGCGACCTTGGCGTGTTGGCCAGCCAGGCCCGCGAACTGCTGGACGACCTTGGTGCCACCGGCACCCGCATCGTGCTCAGCGGAGACCTGAACGAGTTCTCCATCGCCACCCTGGCCATCGCCCCGGTGGACGCCTACGGCGCCGGCACCTCGGTGGTGACCGGATCGGGCGCGCCGACCGCGGGCATGGTCTACAAACTCGTCGAGGTGGACGGCCGCCCGGTGGCGAAACGGTCCGAGCACAAGATCTCGCTCGGCGGGGAGAAGGTCGCGGTACGCCGCCACAAACCCACCGGAACCGCCATTGAAGAACGGGTCAGCGCTGTTGGGCCGCCCGAACCCATGCCGGGCGACCTGGCGTTGCAGGTCCCGTTCCTGCGCGCCGGCGAACGGATCGATCCGCCGGCCCTGGCCGACTCACGCGAGCACCTGCGCCGCGCGATGGTCACGCTGCCCTGGGACGGCCTGAAGCTGTCCCAGGGCGAACCGGCCATCCCGACCCGGTTCACCCCGGAGAGTTAGCTCGGCAGAATGTCTGGGGTGCGGGACAATCCACCGGTGATTAGAGCGATCATTGTCGTCGACGTGCAGAACGACTTCTGCGAGGGCGGCAGCCTGGCCGTGGCCGGTGGCGCCGAGGTGGCCGCGGCGATCAGCGCCCGGCTGGCCGAAGGTGGCTACGACCGGGCGGTGGCCACCCGCGACCACCATGTCGACCCCGGTGGGCACTTCGCCGACGAACCCGACTTCGCCGAGTCGTGGCCGGTGCACTGCGTGGTCGGCACGCCCGGCGCCGAACTGCATCGCGCGCTGGACACCGACCGGGTGGAGGCGGTCTTCGACAAGGGCGAACATGCCGCCGCATACAGCGGATTCGAGGGTCGGTGCCAGGACGAGACACTGGCCTGCTGGCTGCGGGCACACGGGGTAGCCGAAGTCGAGGTGGTCGGCATCGCCACCGACCACTGCGTGCGGGCCACCGCCATGGACGCCGTCCGGGAGGGGTTCGACACCACGGTCCGGCTGGACCTGACCGCCGGGGTGGCCGAAGCGAGCACCCGGGCCGCCCTGGACCAGCTACGCGCCGCCGGCGTCACCCTGGTCGGCACCCCGATCGTGCGAGCCTGACCGGCAGCACCGGTCTACAGGGTCGAGTCGTCGCCGTCGGCCTGCTCGACCTCGTCCCGGGAGATGCCGAGCAGGAACAGGATCGCGTCCAGGTAAGGCTGCGACAGCGACGCGTCGGCCGCGTCGCACACCGCCGCCTTGGCGTTGAACGCGACGCCCAGACCGGCGGTGTTGAGCATGTCGATGTCGTTGGCGCCGTCACCCACCGCCACGGTCTGGGTCAACGGGATCTCGAACCTCCCGGCGAAGTGCACCAGCGCCCGCGCCTTGCCCGGCCGGTCGATGATCTCACCGGACAGCCGCCCGGTGAGCCGGCCGTCGGCGATCTCCAGCGTGTTGGCGGCGGCGAAGTCGAGCCCCAGCACCCGCACCAGGTCATCGGTGAACTGGGTGAACCCACCGCTGACCACGCCGCAGCGGTAGCCCATCCGCTTGAGCGTGCGGATCAGCGTGCGCGCGCCGGGCATCAGCCGCAGCTTCGCCCGAACCTCGTCGAGCACCGACTCGGGCAGTCCAGCCAGCAGCGCCACCCGGGCCCGCAACGACTCGGTGAAGTCCAACTCCCCGGCCATGGTCGCCTCGGTGACCCGGGCCACCTGGTCGGCGCAGCCAGCGTGTTCGGCGAGCATCTCGATGATCTCGCCCTGCACCAGGGTCGAGTCGACATCCATGACCAGCAGCCGCTTGGCCCGCCGGTGCAGCCCGGCGCGTTCCACCGCGATGTCGATGTTCGCCTCGGCGGCGGCCACCGCCAGGGTGGTGCGCAACTCGGTCGAGTCCGCGCCGGAGACCATCAGCTCCAGGCTGGTCACCGGATAGTTCGACAGCCGGCCGATCGAATCGATGTTCGCACCGAGCTCGGCGATGCGGCTCGCCACCTCACTGACCGCTCCGGCCCGCAGTGGGCTGCCCAGCATCAGGACGTGGTGGCGCCCGGCCCGATTGGGCATGGCGTCGTCCACCTCGTCGCCGACGCCGATCTCGACCTCCACACCGAGCGCCTGGGCGGTCTTGGTGACCGCCCGGCGCAGCGGCGCGGGCTCGCCGCGCAGGGCGAGCAGGACGCACAGCACGAGCCTGCCGCGGATCACCACCTGCTCGACGTCGACCACCTCGACGTCGTAGGCGGCCAACGCCGCGAAGAGGGCGGAGGTGACACCGGGACGGTCTGGCCCGGTGACGGTGACGAGGACGGCTTGCGGCTGCATATCGGTACCGACCCTAGGGCATCAGAAGAATACGGCCGGGTAACGGGGCGTCCGGACCGATGTGCCGCCGCCCGGACCGGATCTTGGGGTCACGGTCACCCGCGCCCCCTCCGTGCGCCGCAAAGCGGCACACACGACCCCGCGACTGCGTGACGCTGGGTCACCGAGTCGCCCCTGCGAATGCCTACTGCCTGTGGTTGTTCCTTCCCGAGTGTGCCTCCAGCTTCAACCGCTCGGCCATGTGCGGGTGGTGCATGTCGAAGGCCGGGCGCTCGGAGCGGATGCGGGGCAGGGTGGTGAAGTTGTGCCTGGTCGGGGGTGTGGCCGTCGCCCACTCCAGCGAGTTGCCGCAACCCCATGGATCGTCGGCCTCGATGATCTCACCAAACCGGTATGACTTGTAGACGTTGTAAACAAAAGCCAGCATCGATCCGCCCAACACGAACGAG
>DASULA010000196.1:0-13338 GCA_036278435.1 Mycobacteriales bacterium
AGGACGAAGAGGTTAGCCTGTCTAAGGAATCTCCTACCCACCGAAAACCGACCAGGACCGGCACCCGCTGGCTCGACCACCCCGCGAGCCGTACTGGATCGCTCCGCCCCGGCCCGCTCTCGTCACGATCACGGACCCCGCGAGGAGGCCAGATGACCATGCCACCCCGGCACCGACCCAGGATCGGCGTCCGCCCAGCATCCCAGGGAACGATGGCCGACGCCGCCAGACTCAACGCCCACGCGCTCGGGCCGGGTTCTGATCTTCTCGAAGAATGGAGGGACGCCGGACTCAGGACACCCGACCGGGAGGCGGTGCAACACTACCGGATCGACCGGTTACGCGCACAACTGGTCGCGAACCGATGCGATGGCGCCCTACTGTACGACCCGGTCAACATTCGCTATGCGACCGACACGACGAACATGTCCCTCTGGACGATGCACAATCAGGTCCGCTATGTCTTCGTGGCGACGTCCGGCCCGGTGATCCTCTTCGAGTTCTCGGGAGCGGACTTTCTCGACATGCACTCGCAGGTCATCGACGAGATTCGGCCCGGCCGCTCCTTCATCCATTTCTATTCGGGTCCGCGGACCGCGGAGATCGCCGACTACTGGGCGGCCGAAATAGCTGACCTGGTCCAGGAGCACGGGCGGGGCGACCGGCGGCTGGCCGTTGACGTCGTCGATCTCGTCGGCATCAGGGCACTCGAAAGCAAGGGGCTCGTCCTTGTTCCCGCGATGCCTCTGATGGAGGAGGCCCGTAGCATCAAGTCGGCGGAGGAGATCCAGGCGATGCGCTGCGCGGTTCATGCCGCGAACCTGTCCGTACGCGATATGCACGACAAACTGGTGCCGGGCGCCACCGAGATCGACCTGTGGACAGCGCTTCAGTCGGCCAACTCGGAACGGTTCGGTGAGTGGCTGGAAACCCGGCTCCTGTCGTCAGGACCCAGAACGAACCCGTGGTACCAGGAGGCCAGTGTACGGCGTATCGAGAGGGGTGACCTGGTCGCCTTCGACACCGACCTCATCGGTTCGTTCGGCATGTGTGTTGACTTCTCCCGCACGTGGCTGTGCGATCGGGACACGCCGGATCCGTTTCAGGCGGATGTCTATTCCCTGGCCCTTGAGCAGATGGAGCGGAACATCCCGCTGCACGTCGCCGGCGCCACGCTTCGCGAGATCACCGAGCGAGCCTGGTACCCGTCCATCGAGCGATACAACCACTACACCTGCATATCCCACGGCGTCGGCCTCTGCGACGAATACCCTGTGGTCTATTCCAGGGAGGAATGGAACGACGTCGGGTACGACGGGGTACTGGAGCCCGGTATGGTGATGTCGATCGAGGCATTCGTCGGGTTGAGGCACGGCCATGAGGGTGTCAAGCTCGAACAGCAGGTCCTGATAACGGAGCACGGGAACGAGGTCCTGACCAGATATCCCCTTTCACTTACCCGGTAACGCCGGTCGAGCCGCGTTTACCGCCGGCCCGAACGGGACCGCGCCACCGAGGGCATCCCGAGGTGTCAGCGGAGGCGCTTCCGCTCCGGTCGACTGCCGGCTGCGGTGAACTTCGCCGTTTGGTCTGAAGCGCTCAGCTAGTTAGCTAGAGTAGCGAACCATGACAAGGACGGTCTTCACCGGCGGAACGGTCTTCGACGGTACCGGCAGCGCCCCCGCGTCGGCCGACGTCGTGGTGGAGGCGGGGCGCATCGTCGAGATCGGCCCCGGCCTGGACGGCGACGAGGCGGTGGACTGCGCCGGGGCCACCGTGCTGCCCGGCCTGTTCGACTGCCACGTGCACGTCACGATGAGCACTATCAACCCGTTGGCCAACCTGACCCGGCCGTTCTCACTCCAGTACTACGAGGCAGCCGAGAACATGCGCCGCACCCTCGCGGTGGGGGTGACCAGCGTCCGGGACGCCGGTGGCGCGGACCTGGGCATCCAGACCGCGCAGGCGCGCGGCCTGATCCCCGGGCCGCGGATGCGGATCGCGATTGGGATGCTCAGCCAGACCGGCGGGCACGCGGACGGCTGGCAGGTGTCCGGCGGCGAGTTCAGGCCGACGCTGCCGCACCCGGGCCGGCCATCCACCCTGGTCGACGGGCCCGACGAGATGCGCCGGAAGGTCCGCGAACTGATCCGGGCGGGAGCGGACGTGATCAAGGTCGCCACCAGCGGCGGGGTGCTCTCTCCCCGGGACGACCCGCGGCACGGGCACTTCCGGGATGCCGAGATCGCCGTACTGGTCGAGGAGGCCACCGCGGCTGGGATCTTCGTGATGGCACACGCGCAGGCCTCCGACGGCATCAAGGTGGCCGTCCGCAACGGGGTCCGGTCGATCGAGCACGGCATCTACCTCGACGACGAGGCGATCGGCATGATGCTCGACCGCGGTGCCTGGCTGGTGCCCACCCTGGTCGCCCCGCGCGGGGTGATCGCCGCCGCCGACGCCGGCATGCCAGTGCCCGAGACCGCGGTGGCCAAGGCGCGAATGGTGATGGAGGCGCACACCGACTCGGTCCGCCGGGCCGTCGCCGCCGGCGTCAAGGTCGCGATGGGCACCGACTCCGGCGTCACCCCGCACGGTCAGAACCTGCGCGAGCTGCCGCTGATGGCCGACTGCGGGATGACCCCGGAACAGGTGCTGCACGCCACCACCCTGTCCGCTGCCCGGCTGGTGGGCGTGGACGACGGATTCGGCTCGATCGAACCGGACAAGCGTGCCGACCTGGTGATCGTCGACGGTGACGCCCGCACCCTGCACGACCTGGACCAGCGGGTCCGCTCGGTCTACCAGGACGGCCGCCTGGTCTCTGGACGCGGATGACTGACTCGCTGTGAACCGCGGCGGACGCCCGTCACGTCGGGTACAACCTTCCCGCACAGTCGAGCAATACGAAGTTCTCGGTGGCCACGGGCACGCCCATCGCCGACACCGATACGAGTGGTAACTGGGCGGGCATCGTGTCCTACAACACGACCGACTATGTCGCCGTTCAGGGCGACTGGCCGCGGTCACATGTGCACAGTTGCCGATGTGGTACCACCGACACCGATGAGTCCTCGTGGTCAGGACTCGGTGCTCATCGCCATCGCCGGATGCCAACCCGGTACGGCAGCGGACACAGGGCGCCTGAGAACGCCTCGGCCGCAGACAGCTCACTCCACACCAAACGTACCGACGAGCACGCCCACGATTGGCCAACGGCCGACGACACGCGCCACGGGATTCGGCCGGACGGGCAGTCTCCCGTTCAATTGCCCAGCCCAGCACCCGTCGGGTCCGCCGCCCACGCCGCCGACCACCGCGCCAGGATCACCTCGGTGCCATGGCTGTTGCGCAAAGCACGGTTGCACCCGCACCGGCGCAGTCATACGCGTAATGGGCAGTGCAGACCTGCCGTGCCGCGGGCAAGGCGGACGAGGAGTTGGGATCAGCGCTGTCGGCGGCGGCGACAACGCCGTCACCGGCGCTGGACCGGCCGAAACCCGGTGAACGTTGCCGTCACCGCACTAGCCGGGTAGATCGAACTCGTTGTCCTTGGCGCCGGCCAGGAAGGCGTCCCACTCCGACCGGGTGAAGACGAGCACCGGCCCGTCGGGGTGCTTGGAGTCACGCATCACGATCATGTCGTCGACGAACGCGATCTCCACCCGGCTGGCGCCGCCATCGGCGGTGCCGTCGGGGTCGCCGCTGCGCCACTGCGCGCCGGTGAGATCGGGGACGGGCTTCATCTGTCACGGTTCCTTCCGGCGGCATGCCGCACTCGATGGCGACCGGCCGGCGGACATCCCGGAAACGGTCGCCGAGGAGCCTACCCCGGTACCAGCCGGCCCTGCCTGCCGCCGGGGTCAGGGCGGGGGCGGGAGCGAGTCGACCGCGCCCAGCCAGGTACGAGTGCCCGGCGAGGTGGCGGACAGGCTGGCCACCGACACTGCCCAGGGCAACCACCGCCGCAGCGCCGCCGCCGAGGCGCCGCGGCTGGCCACGGCGAACGCGGTCGCCCCGTGCAGCACGTCGCCGGCTCCCAGGGTGTCGACCACGTCGACCCGTGGTACCGGCACCTCGCCGCGATCCGTGGCGGTGGCCCAGCGCAGCGGCCTGGCCCCGTCGGACACGCCGGCCGCCCGGGCGCCCAAACCCAGCAGTGCGTCCAGCGTGCGCTCGGCCGGCACTCCGGGAACCCGCAGGTCGGCCGAACACAGCGCGAACTCGGCGCGGGGCATCACCTCGGCGAACACCGGCTGCCAGGAGCCCCCGTCGACCACCACCGGCACGCCATGCCGGACCGCGGCGCGCAGCGCGGCCCGCACCAGCCCGGGGTGGTGCCCGTCGACCAGCACCACGTCGGCATCGCGCAGCCGACCGGTCAGGTCGACCCGACCCGCCTCGGCGCGGACCCCGTTGTCCGACACCACGGCCCGTTCCCCGGTCGCGGCGCTCACCATCACCGCCGACAGCGGCGGCGGCCCGGCGAACCCTGGCGTGGCGTCGAGGCAGTCCACGCCGTACCTGGCCAGTTCGTCGACGACCATCCGGGACAGCGGGTGGCCGCCCAGCGCGGTCACCAGCAGTGCGGCACCGCCGAGGCCTCCGAACGCCACCGCCGCGTTGCTGGCCGGCCCGCCGGCCAGCACCAGTTGGTCGTGGCCGACCACCTTCTGGTTCGCCCGCGGGGGTGCGACCACCCGGTACACCACGTCCAGGGTGGACAGGCCGACGAACACGCCGCGGGGCGGCCGGCCGGCGCCGGTCAACGCCGCCGCTCCGGCCCGGTCGGGTCGTCGGGGCCACTGCCGGCACCGGAGGGGGGCAGGTGCGCGGCGCGAGCGGGCGCGACCGGCGGGATCGATGGGACCGGTGGCACGGCGGTCGTCGGTCCGACCGCGGTCGGGTCCCGGCGGACCCTGACCAGGCTGGCGACCACGGTCACCGCGAGGACACCGACGATCACCCCCAACGACAGCTCGATCCCGATGTGGGGCACCCACCGCACGCCGTTGCCGACCAGCGCCTCGGCGATCAGCTTGGCGCCGATGAACCCAAGGATCACCGCCAGGCCCGTGGACAGGTAGACCAGCCGTTCCAGCAGCCCGCCCAGCAGGAAGTAGAGCTGGCGCAGGCCCATCAGCGCGAACGCGTTCGCGGTGAAGACCAGGAACGGTTCCCGGGTCAGACCGAAGATGGCCGGGATCGAGTCGAGCGCGAACAGCAGGTCCGTGCTCCCGATGGCGAGCATCACCACCAGCATGGGAGTCAGGTGGCGCCTGCCGTCGATCCGGACCGACACTCGCGCGCCGTGGAACCGGTCGGTGACCGGCACCACCCGCCGCACCGCCCGGAGTAGCAGGTTGTCCCGGTAGTCGGTGTCCCGGTCCGACGAACCGAACGCCAGTCGCCACCCGGTGTAGACGAGGAACGCCCCGAACAGGTAGAAGACGCTCTCGAAACGCGCGATCACCGCCGTGCCGGCCGCGATGAACAGCCCGCGCAACACGAGCGCGGCCAGCACACCGAAGAGCAGCACCCGGTGCTGGTGCACGGCCGGCACGGCGAACGTCGTCATGATCAGGACGAACACGAAGAGGTTGTCCACCGACAGGCTGTACTCGGTCAGGTAGCCGGCGAAGAACTCCTTGGCGAACCTCGACCCGGCCACCGCCCAGACGCCGACACCGAACCCGACCGCCAGGGCCAGGTAGAACCCGACCCACCCGGCCGCCTCGACCATCCGGACCGAGTGCGGGTCACGGTCGACGATGAACAGGTCGACCGCGAGGAGCCCGAGCAGGGCGGCGATCATGACCAGCCAGATCCAGACGGGGACGTTCACGGCTACTCCTCCGGTTCGGGACACGCCTTACCGACCGGAGGTCTCTCCCACCCGGTGGGAACGCACCGGATCCACGGAACCGGGCGGGCGGTTGGCTGCCGCGCCGCCGTGGTGACGATTCCGCCGCTTGGGGATACTCCCCTCCCTCGCCGCCCATTCTGCGCGACGGCCGCCTCGTCCGCACGCGCCGCGGGCATGAATCCGGTCACGCAGGGTATCCGCCGGCGGTGGGCCTGGCCCGGATCCGGTCGGCCCGCACCGGGACCTCACCCTCAAGCGGGACCGAACGGCGTGTAGCATCCTCAGCCCGGTTTGACAAATTTTTCATCTCACTACTGTAAAAAGTATGATCAATTCGCCCAGGACGCGTGACTACCGGCTCAAGATCGTGTTCAATCTCCGATTGCGGGGGCACGGCGTTCCCCAGCCCCCGGCGCCGTGACCCTCCGCACCAACCCGGCCGCACCGGCCGGCAGCGGCGGTCAGCCCGCACCCCGCTCAGCTCACCCCGGCGGCGTCCATACCGCGCAGTTCGCGCTTGAGTTCGCCGATCTCGTCCCTGAGCCGCGCGGCCAGCTCGAACTGTAGTTCGCGAGCCGCGGCCAGCATCTGGTCGTTGAGCTGGCCGATCAGGTCGGCGAGCTGGGCGCGGGCCATGCCACTGGTGTCCCGCCCGGGTCCACCGCCGGCCCGGGACGACAGGCCAGGCACCGGGGCCTTGCCCCGGGACTGTTGCCGCCCGGAGCCGCCGACCAGCTCGGTGTCCCGCTGGGTCTGCTCGGCCTCCCGGTACAGGTCGTCGAGGATGTCGCCGATCTTCTTGCGCAACGGCGTGGGGTCGACGCCCCGCTCGGCGTTGTGGGCCATCTGCTTGGCCCGCCGCCGGTTGGTCTCGTCGATCGCCCGGCGCATCGACGGCGTCACCCGGTCGGCGTACATGTGGACCTGGCCCGACACGTTGCGGGCCGCCCGCCCGATGGTCTGGATCAACGAGGTCTCGCTGCGCAGGAAGCCCTCCTTGTCCGCGTCGAGGATCGACACCAGCGACACTTCGGGCAGGTCCAGGCCCTCCCGCAGCAGGTTGATGCCGACCAGCACGTCGAAGTCGCCCTTGCGCAGTTCCCGGAGCAGTTCGATCCGCCGCAGGGTGTCCACCTCAGAGTGCAGGTAACGCACCCGGATGCCCAGTTCGAGCAGGTAGTCGGTGAGATCCTCGGACATCTTCTTGGTCAGCGTGGTGACCAGCACCCGTTCGTCCCGATCGGCGCGCTCCCGGATCTCGTGCACCAGGTCGTCGATCTGGCCCTTGGTGGACTTGACCACCACCTCGGGATCGACCAGACCGGTCGGCCGGATCACCTGCTCCACCACGTCACCGCCGACCCGGCCCAGCTCGTAGTGCCCGGGGGTGGCGGACAGGTAGACGGTCTGGCCGATGCGCTCGACGAACTCGTCCCACTTCAGCGGGCGGTTGTCCATCGCCGAGGGCAGCCGGAACCCGTGTTCGACCAGGGTGCGCTTGCGGCTCATGTCGCCCTCGTACATGCCCCCGATCTGCGGCACGGTCACGTGCGACTCGTCGATCACCAGCACGAAGTCGTCGGGGAAGTAGTCCAGCAGGCAGTGCGGCGCCGAACCGGGTTCGCGACCGTCGATGTGCCGGGAGTAGTTCTCGATGCCCGAGCAGAAGCCGACCTGGCGCATCATCTCCACGTCGTAACCGGTGCGCATGCGCAGCCGCTGCGCCTCCAGCAGGCGGCCCTGCCGTTCCAACTCGGCCAGCCGGTCGGCCAGCTCGGTCTCGATGCCGCCGATGGCCCGCTCCATCCGCTCCGGCCCGGCCACGTAGTGGCTGGCCGGGAAGACGAAGATCTCCCCGGGTTCCCGAACCACCTCGCCGGTGATCGGGTG
This sequence comes from Mycobacteriales bacterium, assembly GCA_036278435.1. Classification (GTDB taxonomy): domain Bacteria; phylum Actinomycetota; class Actinomycetes; order Mycobacteriales; family DASULA01; genus DASULA01. Next base: position 7,757 of record DASULA010000196.1, read on the forward strand.
CAGGTAGTAGAGCCGCTCCACCTCGTCGCCGAACAGCTCCACCCGCACGGCCAGTTCCTCGTAGACCGGGAAGACCTCCACGGTGTCGCCACGCACCCGGAACGCCCCGCGGGTGAAGGACAGGTCGTTGCGGCTGTACTGGATGTCCACCAGCCGGCGCAGCAACTGGTCCCGGTCGACCTGCTCGCCGACCTTCAGCCGCACCGCCCGGTCCACGTACTCCTCCGGGGTGCCCAGGCCGTAGATGCACGACACGGTCGCCACCACGACGGTGTCCCGGCGGGTGAGCAGGCTCATGGTGGCCGAGTGACGCAGCCGCTCCACCTCGTCGTTGACCGAGGAGTCCTTCTCGATGTAGGTGTCGGTCTGCGGGACGTAGGCCTCGGGCTGGTAGTAGTCGTAGTAGGACACGAAGTACTCGACCGCGTTGTGCGGCAACATCCCGCGCAGTTCGTTGGCGATCTGCGCGGCCAGGGTCTTGTTCGGCTCGATGACCAGCGCCGGCCGCTGGAGCCGTTCGATCAGCCAGGCGGTGGTGGCCGACTTGCCGGTGCCGGTGGCACCGAGCAGCACCACGTCGCCCTCACCGGCCCGCAGCCGCCGCTCCATGTCCTCGATCGCCTGGGGCTGGTCACCGGAGGGGTCGAAGTCGCTCACCACCTCGAAGCGCCCGGCGGTCGGCACGATCTTGCTCACCCGTTGGTTCGTTCCCGCTCGCACGCGTCCAGGTTACGTCGGGGGTACGACCCTTCCGGTGGTAGTCGGATGATCCGTCCCCACCCGGGCAGGGGAACGTTCTGGACCGTGTTCGACTACTGTGTGCGACGCGGGCTGAGTGGGATGCGCGCCGTTGCCCGGAACGGGTGAGACTAGGCGGGTGATCTGTCAGCGCTGCCGGGAACAACGGCACTCCGAGTGCCGGGGTCGGGGGTGGTGCGACTGCCAGCACCGGTCGTCGCGGCCTCCGAGCGAACCGGCCACCGGCCCGACCGGGGAGTGACCTCTTACCCAGAGTCGCGCCACGGCCACCCAGGGCACTGGTTGGCGGGAATTCCGCGCCTGGCATCACACCCTGTGCACTACGGTCAGGTTCATTCCGTGACGCTCGGTGACGAAGGGAGTCACATGGAGGTCTGGCCCGGGTCCGCGTATCCGCTCGGTGCCACCTACGACGGGACGGGAACCAACTTCTCGGTGTTCTCCGAGGTGGCAGACCGGATCGAGTTGTGCCTCTTCTCCGGCAACGGCACCGAGACCCGGGTGGACCTGCCCGAGGTGGACGGGTTCGTCTGGCATGGATACCTGCCGATGGTCGAGCCCGGCCAGCGGTACGGGCTGCGGGTGCACGGACCGTACCGGCCGGAGTCCGGCCTGCGGTGCAACCCGGCGAACCTGCTCCTGGACCCCTACGCCAAGGCGATCGAGGGTGCCGTGCGGTGGCACCGGTCGGTCTTCGGCTACCGGCTGGACCAGCCGCACCTGCCCAACCGGGAGAACTCGGCGCGGCACATGCCCAAGTGCGTGGTGAGCAACCCGTACTTCGACTGGGGCAACGACCGGCCGCCGGCCCGGCCGTACCACGAGACGGTGATCTACGAGGCGCACGTGCGCGGGCTGACCGTCCGCAACCCGCACGTGCCCGCGGCCCAGCGCGGCAGCTACGCCGGGATCGCGCACCCGTCGGTGATCGAGCACCTCGACCGGATCGGCGTCACCGCGATCGAACTGATGCCGGTGCACCAGTTCGTCCCGGAACACGACCTCATCCGCCGGGGGCTGACCAACTTCTGGGGCTACAACCCGATCGGCTACCTCGCCCCGCACAACGACTACTCCTCCTCCGGCCAGACCGGGCAGCAGGTGCAGGAGTTCAAGGCGATGGTCCGGGCGCTGCACGACGCCGGCATCGAGGTCATCCTCGACGTGGTCTACAACCACACCGCCGAGGGCAACCACCTGGGCCCGACCCTGTCCATGCGCGGGATCGACAACGCCTCCTACTACCGGTTGGTGTCCGACGCCCCCGAGTACTACATGGACTACACCGGCACCGGCAACTCGCTGAACGTACGCAACCCGCACGCCCTGCAACTGATCATGGACTCGTTGCGGTACTGGGTCACCGAGATGCACGTGGACGGGTTCCGGTTCGACCTGGCCGCAACCCTGGCCCGCGAGTTCTACGACGTGGACCGGCTGTCGGCGTTCTTCGACATCGTCCAGCAGGACCCGGTGATCAGTCAGGTCAAGCTCATCGCCGAGCCGTGGGACGTCGGGCCGGGCGGCTACCAGGTGGGCAACTTCCCACCACTGTGGACGGAGTGGAACGGCAAGTACCGCGACACCGTGCGCGACTTCTGGCGGGGCCAGCCGGCCACCCTGGGCGAGTTCGCGTCCCGTATCACCGGCTCGTCGGACCTGTACGAGCCGTCCACCCGCCGGCCGGTGGCCAGCATCAACTTCGTCACCGCGCATGACGGGTTCACCCTGCACGACCTGACCTCCTACGACGGCAAGCACAACGAGGCCAACCGGGAGGGCAACCGGGACGGCAGCGACGACAACCGCTCGTGGAACTGCGGCGCCGAGGGTCCCAGCGACGACCCGGGTGTCCGGACGCTGCGGGACCGGCAGCGCCGAAACTTCCTGGCCACCCTGTTTCTGTCCCAGGGCACCCCGATGCTGCTCTACGGCGACGAGTTGGGTCGCACCCAGCGCGGCAACAACAACGCCTACTGCCAGGACAGCGAGCTGACCTGGATCGACTGGGACAAGACCGACTCGGAGCTGTCCGACTTCGTCGCGCTGGTGGCGAAGCTGCGGCGGGAACACCCGGCGTTCCGGCGCCGCCGGTTCTTCGATGGGCGACCGGTGCGGCGCGGCGGCGGCGAGCCGCTGCCCGACATCGCCTGGTTGAGTCCGGCCGGTGAGGAGATGGCCGAACAGGACTGGGACGACGCCCTGGTCAAGTCGGTGGCGGTGTTCCTCAACGGACTGGGCATCCCGGACCGGGACCAGCGCGGGGTGCGGGTCGTCGACGACTCGTTCCTGCTGTGCTTCAACGCCCACGACGAGCCGATCGACTTCACCCTGCCGCCAGCCGAGTACGCCGCCAGGTGGCAGGTCGTGCTGGACACCGCCACCGACGGGACCACCCAGGAGCGCACCTGCCCGGCCGGCGACGTGGTCGCGGTCACCGACCACTCCCTCCAGGTCTTCCGCCGACTCCCACCCTGCTCGACCCGAGCCACATAGGGTTTGGGACATGGTTTGCCTGGGTGCCCATGTCGTGAGGAGCTATACGCCGCGCAGTTCGCGGTACCTCGTGAGTACATCCTTCACCGCGCCGGTCACCGGAGGCTCTTCGTGCAACGGCGACCACACGTAGGCATCGTGCTCTTGTAGCTCGACCGGTTCGGGTGTGGCCACGTCCACGGCGAAGTTGAACTGTCGGCTTCGCTTACCACCACCGCCCATGTAGTCGAAGTGGCCAAGATAATAGCGGATGCTCACAACGTCGAGGCCGGTCTCTTCCTTGACCTCGCGCCGGAGAGCGTCATCCACCGCTTCGTCTTCGACCTTGCCGCTGGGCAGCTCGTAGATGCCGCCCATGAAATCGTCCTCGGGCCGCCGCAACAGCAGCACCCTGCTGTCATGGTGGATTACCGCACCAACGACGAGTTGCTGCACGCCGTCGTCGCTGGCCTCGGAGGTGAGCTGTTCGAACAGATGAACGTCTACCATTGCGTCATCCGCAAACAGCCGCTAACGCTCTGTGGCCTGGCCTCGTGCACTGGGCCGCTGCCTGGCAGCCCTGTTCAGGCGCGGACAAGGGTCAGGACGTCGTCGCGGAGGTGTTCCATCGCGGCGGGTTCGGGTGCTTCGACGTTGAGTCGTAGCAGGGGTTCGGTGTTGGAGGGGCGCAGGTTGAACCAGCGGCCGTCACCGAGGTTGACGGTCAGCCCGTCCAACCGGTCGGTTGCCACGCCGTTGACCCGCTGGTATGCCGCCTCGACGTGGTCGAGGGTGGCGGGTATGTCGGTGACCGTGGTGTTGATTTCCCCGGACGCGGCGTAGCGGCTGTAGTCGGCGACGAGTTCGGACAGCGGCCGGTCTTGTTCACCGAGTGCGGCCAGGACGTGCAGTGCGGTGAGCATGCCGGTGTCGGCCCGCCAGAAGTCTCCGAAGTAGTAGTGCCCGGAGTGTTCACCACCGAAGACCGCGTCGTGCTGGGCCATCAGCGCCTTCATGAACGAGTGGCCGACCCGCGAGCGGACCGGCGTGCCCCCGTGTTCACCGATGATCTCGATGGCCGCTGCCGAGGTGATGACGTTGTGCACGATCGCCGAACCGGGGCGCTTGGCAAGTTCGCGGGTGGCGACCAGGCCGATGATCGCCGAGGGTGGCACCGTCTGACCCTGTTCGTCGATGAAGAAGCACCGGTCGGCATCCCCGTCGAAGGCCAGCCCGATGTCGGCGCCGGTACGGATGACCTCGGCTTGCAGGTCGCGAAGGTTCTCCGGCTCCAGCGGGTTGGCCTGGTGGTTGGGAAAAGTGCCGTCCAATTCGAAGTACAGGGGCACCAAATCGATCGGCAGACCGTCGAACACCGCCGGAACGGTGTATCCGGCCATGCCGTTACCCGCATCGGCCACGACAGTCAGCCGGCGGATGCCGGACAGGTCGACCAGACCGTTGAGGTAGGCGGCGTAGTCAGCCAGCAGATCCCGGCTGGTGGTGGTACCCGGTCGGGCGGCCGGGGTGGGGATGTCGCCGGTTTCCAACCAGGCGCGGATCTGCCCGAGCCCGGAGTCCTCCCCGATCGGAGCGGCTCCGGCCCGGCACAGCTTGATGCCGTTGTCCTTGGCCGGGTTGTGGCTGGCCGTGACCATCACACCGGGAAGGTCCAGTACGCCGCTGGCGAAGTACAGGTAGTCCGTGGAACCCAGCCCGGCGTCGATGACGTCGGCCCCGGCCCGGTTGGCACCCGCGGCGAGGGCGTGGGCGAGGTCGGGGGAGGTCGAGCGCATGTCACGAGCGACGACGATCCGCTCCGCACCGGTGAGCCTGACGAACAAAGCCCCGGCCTTCTCGGCGATGCCGGTGTTCAACTGGGCCGGTACCTCGCCGCGGATGTCGTATGCCTTGACCAGGCGTGAGTAGTCGGGCATATCTGCCTTCCAGGAGATGGATGTGCCTCGTGAGGCTACCCGCCGCACCCCGCGGCCACGCCGACCGGTCAGCCGATGGCGATCGTGTCCTTGGTGGCCGGGAGGCTGGAGACGAGCCCCTGCGGTTCGCAGGCGGGCAGCGGGATGGCGTGGACCGGAAGGTCGGCGATCGATGCCAGCACAGCCATCACCGCATCGTCGGGAACCAAGGCGAACAGGCAGCCGCCGTGACCGGAACCGGTGAGCTTGGCACCTAACGCCCCGGCCGCCAACGCCCGTCGGACACAGGCGTCGATCAGGTCGGTCGAGCACCGTACTTTCTCCCGCAACAGACGTTGGCCAACATTCAGGATTCCGCCCACCTGGCGGTAGTCGACGGTCGTCGCGCTCAGCATTGCGCTGAGCGCGACG
>DASULA010000197.1:0-4687 GCA_036278435.1 Mycobacteriales bacterium
GGTGTTGGACAGGTGCGCCGGTACGCCGGGCCGCCGCCTGGTGGCGGGCTGGTGATTACCGCGATGCCATGGCCACCTGGCGTGCCACCGGCGGCGTGGTCACCACCGAAACCCGCGCCCAGGCACTGCGCGCCGCGCTGACCGGGTGGGCCGCCGACCGCGCCGGCTACCCCGACTGCCACGACCGGATCGACAACGCGCTGCTGCTGGCCGTCCGCAACTGCGACGTCGCCGAGTTGAACACCGCCGCGCGCGCCCTGGCCCGCGCCACCGGAGACCTGACCGGCCCGGACCGGGTCTATCGGCTCGCCGCGGGCGCAACCCTGCCCCTGGCCATCGGCGATGTAGTCATGACCCGGGTCAACGACTATCGGGCCCGGCGCGACGCCGGACCTGACGTCCTCAACGGCCGGCGCGGTTACATCGACCACATCGACCCGCGTACCGGCGAGATCACCGTCACGTGGCGGTCCCCCGACGGGATCCACCGCGCCACCGTCACCGCCGACTACGTCGCCGCGGGTGGCCTGGAACACGGCTACGCCATCACCGTCTACAAGGCACAGGGCCACACCGCCGAGACCACCCACACCTACGGCGGCGGGCTGGACGCCCACACCACGTATGTCGCCCAGACCCGCGCCCGCCACGCCGCCACCCTCTACCTGCCCGCCGCCGCGCTGGCCGACCCGACCCAGCACACCCCCGCCGACATCGCCGCGATGACCCCGAACGAGCGGGCTGACCTGGCCGCCTGGACCGTCACGCACGCCGCCGAACACACCACCGACCAGCACCTGGTCACCGAGGAACTCACCCACGCCCGACCCATCCGAACCCGGCACACCGCGGCGACCGGCCCACCGGGTCAGGGGCATCCGACCACACCAGCAGCCCCGCAGGTCCGACACCGCCGGGTGTACCTCGCCGCACTCGACGCCGGCCTGCGTACCCGCCTGGACACCGACCCCGCACTGCCCACCCTGCTCAGAACCATCGACCAAATCGCCGGGCAGGGACACGACCCCGCCCGGATCCTGGCCGCCCTGGCCGCAGGGCAGGACCTGGACACCGCGAAGTCGCCCGCCCGGGTCCTGCACTGGCGGGCCGAACGCTGGCTCGACCACCACCCCACCCACGGCGTCCACACCAGCGGTCGACACGTCGGTCCACCCGGCACCGACCAGACCCGCCCGGCGGCGATCCACCTTCCCAAGGCCCGGACCCAGGCCACCCACCCAGCACCGCCGCACGTACCAGAGGTAACCGAACCGGCGCCGGGCACCGACAGCCACCCGCACCGGTCCGACCTTGAACCCGAACACCACGCCACCGCACCCGAGGACACCGCCGAGGCCACCTGAGCCCCGCCGCCACCCACACCCCGGGAGCATCAGACACGAATGGAGCCACCACATGAATGCCACACCCGACACCGGTGGGCACCCCACCCTGCTGGCCTACCTGCGTGACTACGCCGCCGGCCACATAGACCGCGACCAGATGATCGACACCGTCGCCGCCTGGCCGCTGCACGACACCGACCCGGTCGACGGGGACCCCACCGACCACCTACCCGACCTCGACGAGAACAGCACCGCAGTGCTGGCCGCGGCGGTCACCACGTTCGGCTGGATCACCGAGCCCGACTACGCCCAGATAGCCCGGCGCCGCCAGGCCACCCCACCTGACACCCCGGGCACGCCATGACCGCCCCGCGGCAGGACCTCGACGCCATGCTGGGCCCCTACGCCGAGCTGTACCGGGCGATCCAGGACCGGATGCGACCAGGCCAGGTCCTCGCCGCGGACTCACCACACCAGACCATGACCGGCCACTTCCACCACGGCACCTGGACGCGGGAACGCCTCGCCGCGCACCGGCGGATCCTCACCGACCTGCGCTGGGCCAACGCCGACAAACCCCGCGACGGGCGCGCCATCCTGCTCACCGCGGGTCCACCCGGCGCCGGCAAGACCTCCGCCCTGCAACTGCTGGACCAACTACGCCAGCAACACGCCCCGCTGGCCGAAGAACTCACCGCAACCCACCCCCGGCTCGCCGACTTCGTCATCGTCGACCCCGACCAGTTCAAACGCGCCCTACTCACCGACCCGACCACCCGTCCGGAACTCCCAGACCGCGCGCTTGGCCTACCCGGCGGACACCGGCTCGCCCCGGCCGAGATGGCCAACCTCGTGCACGCCGAATCACGCCACCTGGCCAACCAGTTCGCCCTGTGGGCCCGCGAACACGGCCACAACCTGCTCTACGACACCACCCTGCGCACCCTGAACGGGCACCACGCCCTGCTCGCCGACCTGGCCACCCGCGGCTACCACCACCGCACCCTGCTCTCGGTGGAAACACCCCTGCACACCGCGCTGACCGGCAACGCCACCCGCTGGCGCGACGGCAGGCACGCCTTCGACACTGGCACCAACCCCTACGGCGGACGCATGGCACCCGAGCACTACATCCGCGCTCTCTACCCCAACGGTCCCGCGGAACGCTCCACCAGCCGTACCAACGCCCGCCGGCTCGCCGCCGACGGCGCGATCACCGGCACCATCGAAATCGACCGCGGCAACACCGGCAACACCGGCGACGCCGAACCGCGGCCCGGCACGTCGACCCACCGCCTCGCCGACACCACTGTTCACATCACAACCGGAGGATCGGCGCACACCACCAACCCGGAAGTCCGACCCCAACGACCGGTCACCCTCGACGTCGCCCAGCGCCTCCGCCAGGCCCGTCAACTCGCCATCACAACAGGAAACGGCTCCGGCGAACTCGACCCCACCACCGACTCGCCGACCCCAACGAGCATCCCGGCGGGCGGCCACACCAGACAGCCCGAGGTGTGCAACAACCCCGACGGCGCGACCCTCCACCGCAACAGCGGCACCGACGCCACCTGACCCCCGCACATCGAGACATCACCTCGAAGAGGAATGACCGGCGGGACTGTAAGAACAACGGTGTAACTCCGATCATGGAGGATGCATCGATGAGCGGTGAGGACGTGGCCGAGGTTGTGGACCAGGTGCAGCCGGTGGGGCCGGCCGATGACCGGATCGTTGACGAGCTTGTCGCTCGGGCGCAGACCGAGGGGCTGCGGTTGACCGGTGAGGGTGGCCTGTTGGCGCAGTTGACCAAGCGGCTGGTGGAGTCGGCCTTGGAGGGCGAGATGTCTGACCACCTTGGCTATGGCAAGCACGAGGCTGCCGGCCGTGATGGGGGGAACTCCCGGAACGGCACGCGGGCCAAGACCGTGGTGACCGACGTCGGCCCGGTGTGTATCGAGGTTCCCCGTGACCGTGACGCCTCGTTCGCTCCACGGATCGTGGCCAAGCGGCAGCGCCGCCTGTCGGGTGTCGATGAGATGGTGCTGTCGTTGAGCGCGAAGGGCCTCACGCACGGGGAGATCACCGCGCACCTGGCCGAGGTGTATGGGGCGAGTGTGTCCAAGCAGACCATCTCGACGATCACCGACTCGGTGGTCGAGGGCATGACCGCATGGCAGAACCGTCCGCTCGACCCGGTGTATCCGGTGGTGTTCATCGACGCGGTCAACGTGAAGATCCGTGACGGGCAGGTCGCCAACCGTCCGGTCTACCTGGCGTTGGCGGTCACCGCCGAGGGTCACCGCGACATCCTCGGACTGTGGGCCGGTGATGGCGGTGAGGGCGCGAAGTACTGGCTGCGGGTCCTCACCGAGATCCGTAACCGGGGCGCGGCCGACGTGCTGATGCTGGTCTGTGACGGGCTGGGCGGCCTGCCCGAGGCCGTCGAGCAGGTGTGGCCGGCCACGATCGTGCAGACCTGCGTGGTGCACCTGCTGCGTAACAGCTTCCGGTACGCCGCCCGGTGCGACTACGAGAAGATCGCCGCCGCGCTCAAACCGGTCTACACCGCCCCTACCGAAGACGCCGCCACCGAGGCGTTCGGAGCCTTCACCGAGACGTGGGGACGCAAGTACCCGGCGATCGTCAGGCTGTGGGAGAACGCCTGGGCGGAGTTCGTGCCCTTCCTCCAGTTCGACACCGAGATCCGCCGGATCATCTGTACCACCAACGCGATCGAGTCGGTCAACGCCCGGATCCGCCGCGCCGTGCGCGCCCGCGGACACTTCCCCACCGAGCAGGCCGCCCTCAAGTGCGTCTACCTCGCGGTGATGAGTCTTGACCCCACCGGCACCGGCCGCAAACGCTGGACCAACCGCTGGAAGCGCGCCCTACAAGCCTTCGACATCGCCTTCGACGGCAGACTGACCCCAACCCAACCCTGACAACCAACCCAACCCAGTTACACCGTCTACTTGACAGACCCTGACCGCCCCGAACCCAGTCGACATCGCGCCGTCAGACCCAGCCATGGTGGCGTCATATCTCGGTTGCGTGACGCGGTGTATGCCACGCCAGAGGAACAGCGGCTGGTCATCGAGACGAGAAACTCAGACACCGCTACCGAACTCGGACCGCCTGCTCGGTGGTTCGGCTTGCACTGGTGGCCGCGCCCGTCGTCGTACTCGGCATCGGTCCGAAGGCTCGACAGCGCGCCCGGTTCCATGTCCCGCGATCGGTGAGGTGCGCGGTGGCCTCGACGATGACCGGGGCGCGGGGAGACCCGCGACGCAGACGGGTAAGTATCTGCGCGGCCCCGTCACAACCGGCGGGCTCGG
>DASULA010000198.1:0-2580 GCA_036278435.1 Mycobacteriales bacterium
CGGATGGTCATGTACTTCAACCCGATCAAGGTGCTGATGCCGCTCGCGCTGTGGCTGATCGGCATCGGCGCGGTCAAGGTCGTGGTGGACATCAGCCGCTACTACTTCCGGGTCACCACGAACACGATCCTGCTGCTGGTCACCGGTCTGATCATCGCGTCGGTGGCACTGCTGGCCGACCTCATCGTACGGTCCCGGAACGACTACTGACCGCAGTGACCAATCCGGCCGGCCCTCAGCGCCGGGTGCCGGGCTGGCCCTCAAGGGCCAGGTCGGCGTCGACCATCATCTCGATGAGCCGGCGGAAGTCCACGCTGGGCTTCCAGCCCAGTTTGTCGCGGGCCTTGGACGCGTCGCCGATGAGCAGGTCGACCTCGGCCGGGCGCAGGAACCGCGGGTCCCGCACCACGTGGGCGTCCCAGTCCTGGATGCCCACCCGGGCGAACGCCACATCGAGCAGGTCCCGGATCGAGTGCGTCTGGCCGGTGGCGATGACGTAGTCGTCGGCCTGCTCCTGCTGGAGCATCAGCCACATGGCCTCGACGTAGTCCCCGGCGTAGCCCCAGTCCCGGCGCGCCTCCAGGTTGCCCAGCGCCACGGTGTCCTGTAGTCCCAGCGCGATCCGGGCCACCGCGCGGGTGACCTTGCGGGTGACGAACTCGTACCCGCGGCGGGGGGACTCGTGGTTGAACAGGATCCCCGAGCAGCCGAACGCGCCGTAGGACTCCCGGTAGTTGACCGTCATGTAGTGACCGAAGGTCTTGGCCACCCCGTAGGGGGAACGGGGATGGAACGGCGTGGTCTCCCGTTGCGGGGTCTCCCGGACCTTGCCGAACATCTCCGAACTGGACGCCTGGTAGAACCGGACCTTCGACATCTCACCCTGGGAGTGGATCCGGATCGCCTCCAGCATCCGCAGCACGCCCATGCCGGTGATGTCGCCGGTGATCTCCGGCTGCTTCCAGGACAGTCCCACGAAGCTGATCGCCCCGAGGTTGTACACCTCGTTGGGCTGGGCGATCTCCAGCGCGCCGATGATGCTCGGCAGGTCGCGCAGGTCCCCCTCCAGCAACTGGATCGACGGGACGATCTGCTCGACCACGGCGATCTTCGGGTTGCTCTGCCCCCGGACCAGGCCGAACACCTCGTAACCCTTGGCGACGAGGAACTCACTCAGATAGAGGCCGTCCTGGCCGGTGATGCCGGTGACGAGGGCACGTGGCACGGGGACTCCACAACTGGGGGAACGATGGACCCAGGCACGTTACCCCAACCCGTGGACCCGTACCCCGCCGAGCGGCTCAGCCCGGCCCGCCGTGCCCGTCTGGCTCGTTCAGCCCGTCCAACTCGGCGACGAGTCGCGCGCCCATGGCCCGCTCGCCGTAGAGTTCACGGGTTCGCGCTCCGAAGCGGGCACCGGTGTCCCGTCGGCTCGGCGGGTCGGCGACCAGCTCCCGCAGCCGGGCGATCCAGGCGTCCGGATCCTCGGCGGGCAGCAGGATGCCGGTCTGGCCGTCGCGCACCGCGTCGCAGATCCCCTCGATGCCGCTGGCCACCGTGACCGTGCCGCGCATCGCCGCCTCGATGGTGACCAGCCCGAACCCCTCCATGTCCCCGGGCACCCGGATGTTGGGTTGGACGAAGATGTCGGCCCCGCACAGCAGACGCTCCCGAGTGTCGTCGTCCACCCGGCCGAGCAGGTGCACCCGCTGATCCACCCCGGCCGCGGCGGCGGCTGCGGCGATCGGCTCCCGTTCCGGTCCGTCCCCGGCGACCAGGTAGTGCACGCCGTCGGGCAGCCCGGCCAGTACGTGCCGGGCGAACCATGCGCCGCCCTTGCGCCGCACCAGCCTGCCCAGGGTGAGCAGGACGACCGCGTCGTCGGGCAGGCCGTAGCGCCGGCGCAGGTCCTCAGCCGCGCTGACCCGGTCCTCGGCGGTGACCGGCGGGGCGGCCACCCCGAGCCGGACCACCCGGACGCGATCAGGGCGGACACCGAACGAGCCGGCCACCTCGGCGGTGGCGGCGCTGATCGCGATCACGCACGGTGCGCGCCGCAGCGCGCGGTGTACCACCGCCCGGTAGGCGCGGTTCTGGTAAGTCAGGTCCAGACCCATCACCATGGTGGCGCTGCGCACCCGGGCGATCCGCAGGATGGGGTAAAGAACCGCGTACATCAGCGCGTCGCCGGTCAGCACCACGTCGCACCGGCGGCGCGCGACCAGCCAGACCACCCGCGCCACGGCCGCCGGCAGCCACCGGGGCAACTGCCGGTTGCTGCCGCCGTGGGCGACCAGGCGCGCGCCCGGCGCGGCGCCGTTTAGGGCGCGCCACACCCCGGCGGCCAGGGTTTCCATCCCCCCGACAGACGGCGGGAACTTCCGGGTGACGAACAGGGGCTGAGCGGGCATGGGCACGAGGATAGGCTCGGTCGCCGTGCCCCCCGAAACGTCACCGCTGCCCAGCCGGCCCGCCGTGCCGGCCCGTCCCCGGACCCGCGGTGCGCGCCGGGCGCTGCGCTGGGTCCTCGGTGTGCTGGCCCTGGCGCTGCTCGGCTGGGCCGCGGCGTCACAGCGCGCC
>DASULA010000199.1:0-3418 GCA_036278435.1 Mycobacteriales bacterium
CCGCCGCCGTCTCTGACGCGGTGCACCGGACAGTACAGTCCGGCGCACTGTCCGTCACGCCACCGGCCGAGGTCACCGTCGAACGGCCCAGGGTGCGTGACCACGGCGACTACGCCTCCAACGTGGCGTTGAAGCTGGCCGGGCCGGCCCGCCGACCGCCGCGCGAGGTGGCCGAGTTGATCGCGACAAGGCTGCGTGAGCACGACGGCGTCGCCGCGGTGGACGTGGCCGGTCCCGGCTTCCTCAACATCCGGCTGGCCGAGGGCACACTGGGCGCCGTGGCCCGCGCCGTGGTCCAGGCCGGTTCCCGCTACGGGCACACCGACCGGCTGGCCGGCCAGCGGATCAACCTGGAGTACGTCTCGGCGAACCCGACCGGGCCGGTCCACCTTGGCGCCGTGCGCTGGGCCGCGGTCGGCGACGCGCTGGCCCGGCTGCTGGCGGCCAGCGGCGCCCAGGTCACCCGGGAGTACTACTTCAACGACGCTGGTGCGCAGATCGACCGGTTCGGCGAGTCGCTGTACGCGGCGGCCCGGGGTGAGCCGACGCCGGAGAACGGCTACGCGGGTCAGTACGTGGCCGACCTCGCGGCCCGGATCACCGCCGCCCGTCCGGGCATCCTGGACGGGCCCGCCGCCGACGCGCTGGAGGCGTTCCGCCACGACGGGATCGTGTCGATGCTCGACGAGATCCGCTCCACGCTGGAACTGTTCGGCGTTGTCTTCGACGTGTATGTCAACGAACGCGACCTGCACGCCCGAGGGAGGCTGGACGAGGCAGTCGACCGGCTGCGCCGGACCGGACACGTCTACACCGCCGACGGCGCGGTGTGGCTGCGCACCACCGATTTGGGTGACGACAAGGACCGGGTGCTGCTGCGCGGTGACGGGCGGCCCACCTACTTCTGCGCGGACGTCGCCTACTACCTGGACAAGCGGGACCGCGGCTTCGACCGGGTGATCATCGTGCTGGGCGCCGACCACCACGGCTACGTCGGGCGAATGCGGGCCGCGGTGGCCTGCCTCGGCGACAACCCCGACCAGACCCTGGAGATCCCGCTCGGGCAACTGGTCAACCTGGTTCGGCACGGCATGCCGGTGCGGATGAGCAAGCGACACGGCACCGTGGTGACGCTGGAGGACGTGATCGAGGCGGTCGGCGTGGACGCGGCCCGCTACGCGCTGGCCCGGACCTCGATGGACTCCACCATCGACCTGGATGTCGATCTGTGGACCCGGCGGTCCGCCGACAACCCGGTCTTCTACGTCCAGTACGCCCACGCCCGGCTGGCGTCGCTGCGGCGCAGCGCCGTGGACCTGGGCATCGACCCGGGCGAGGTGACCGACGCCGACCTGGGACCGCTCACCCACGAGCGGGAGGTGGACCTGCTGCGGACCCTCGGGGAGTTTCCCCGGGTGGTGGCCGGTGCGGCCGAGCTGCGCGCGCCGCACCGGGTAGCCCGCTACCTGGAGGAGCTGGCCGGCACCTACCACCGGTGCTACGAGGCGTGCCGGGTGCTGCCGCGCGGCGACGAGCCGGTCACCGGGCTGACCGTGGCCCGGCTGTGGCTGTGCGAGGCCACCCGGATCGTGCTGGGCAACGGCCTGGGCCTGCTCGGTGTGACCGCCCCGGAGCGGTTGTGAGGGCGCACGAGGCGGGGGCGCTGCACGCCGACGCCAGCACCGCCCCGACCAGCGTGCTGCGCCCCCCGGCCGACCAGGCCGACCTGGCCGCGCTGGACGAACGGGTCTGGCCGCGAGGCGTCCGGCGCACCGCCGAGGGCGTGGTCGAGGTGGCCGGCGTGGACGTGCGCGACCTGGCCGCCGAGTTCGGCACCGCGGTCTACGTGTGCGCCGAGGACGACTTCCGGACCCGGTGTCGGGACTTCGCCCGCGCCTTCGGCCCGGACGCCGACGTGCACTACGCGGCCAAGGCGTTCTGCTGCCTGGCCGTGCTGGGCTGGGTGGCCGAGGAGGGGCTCGGCCTGGACGTGTGCAGTGGCGGGGAGTTGGCCGTGGCACTGCGGTCGGGATTCCCGGCCGGGCGGATCACCATGCACGGCAACAACAAGTCGGTGGCCGAACTGGAACGGGCCGTGGACGCCGGGGTCGGTCACGTGGTGCTCGACTCGTTCGTGGAGATCGCCCGGCTCGCCCACATCGCCGAGCGGGCCGGCGTCCGCCAGCGGGTCCTGGTGCGGGCCACGGTGGGCGTGGAGGCGCACACCCACGAGTTCATCGCCACCGCGCACGAGGACCAGAAGTTCGGCTTCTCGGTGGCTTCCGGGGACGCCGCCGAGGCGGTCCGCCGGGTGCTCAAACTCCGCTCGCTGGACCTGGTCGGGGTCCACAGCCACATCGGCTCGCAGATCTTCGACACCGCCGGCTTCGAGGTGTCGGCCCGCCGCGCGGTCGGCCTGATGGCCCGGATTCGCGACGAGTCCGGCGTGGAACTGCCGGTGCTGGACCTGGGCGGTGGCTTCGGTATCGCCTACACCGACGCCGACGACCCGGCGGACATACCGACCATGTCGCGGCAACTCAGTGCGATCGTGCGGCGGGAGGCAGCCGCGGCCGGCCTGCCGGCCCCGCGGATCGCGGTCGAACCCGGCCGGGCGATCGCCGGACCGTCCACGTTCACCCTCTACCAGGTCGGCACGGTCAAGGACGTCGACGGCATCCGGTGCTACGTCGCGGTGGATGGCGGGATGAGCGACAACATCCGCACCGCGCTCTACGACGCCAGCTACACCTGTACCTTGGCCTCCCGTACCGGCGAGGGCGAGCCGATGCTGGCCAGGGTGGTGGGCAGGCACTGCGAGAGCGGTGACATCGTGGTCCGCGACACCTGGTTGCCCGCCGACCTCGCGCCGGGCGACCTGCTCGCGGTGGCCGCGACCGGGGCGTACTGCCGCTCCATGGCCAGCAACTACAACCACGTGCCCCGCCCGCCAGTGGTCGCGGTGCGTGACGGGACGGCCCGGCTGGTGGTGCGGCGCGAGACCGAGGACGACCTGATGCGACTGGACGTGTCACCATGACCGGACCGCGGCGACCGGCCGGCACCGTGGCCGACACGGTGGCGGTGCGAGGTCGGCGGTGAGCGAGGTGCGCCGGGCCAGCCCGTCTGGCGCGCTGCTGCTGGCCCTGCTCGCGCTGGTGGTGTGGCGTCCCGGCCTGCCGCACTGGGTCTGGGTGCTGGCCGCCGTGGTCACCGCGTTCGCGGTGCTCACGGTGACTGTCGGACTGGTGCGCGAGCACCGTGGTGGGGGAGGTGACCGGTGACCGTCTCGACGGTGCCGACCGGGCCGAGCGGATCGACCGGGCCGACCGGATCGGCGGTGCCGGCCGGCTCCCTGCGGGTGGCGCTGCTGGGCTGTGGCGTGGTGGGCACCGAGGTGGTTCGGCTGCTCACCGTG
>DASULA010000200.1:0-2387 GCA_036278435.1 Mycobacteriales bacterium
CCGCGACCGGCATGCCGTCGATGCGCCAGGGGCCACCCGGCATGCTCACCTCTCCGAGTTGTGCGTGCCACACCCGGAGCCGCAGTTCGCGCTGGCGTACCTCGTCGTCGTCGAACACCTCGTCCAGGGTGCGGATCGGCCCGGCCGGAACGCCGGCCCGTTCCATCCGGTCGAGGATTTCGGCGCTGGTCAGCCGGCCGAGCAGGGTCGAGACCTCGGCCAGCAGTGCGTCCCGGTTGCGCAGCCGCAGGGCGTTGCTCCGGTAACGGGGGTCGGCGGCCAGCTCGGGGGCGTCCAGGGCGGCGCAGAAACGTTCGAACTGTGGGTCGTTGCCGACGCACACGTTGAGGCTGCCGTCGGCGGTGGCGAAGGTGCCGTACGGCGCGATGGTCGCGTGCAGGTTGCCCTCCCGCCGCGGCGCGATCCCGGTGGCGAAGTAGCGGGTGGCCTGGTAGGCCAGCATGGCCACCAGCGAGTCGAGCATGGCCACGTCCACGGCCGATCCCTCGCCGGTTCGCTCCCGCCTTAACAGGGCGGCCAGCACGGCGTTCGCGGCGAACATCCCGGCGGCGATGTCCCCGACCGGCACGCCGGCCTTGAACGGGGTACCGTCGCCGTCGCCGGTGAGGCTCATCCACCCGGACATGCCCTGCACGATCTGGTCGTAGCCGGCCCGGGGCGGGCCGTCGGCACCGAACCCGGAGATGGAACAGTGCACCAGCCGGGGGTACCGGCCGCGCAGGTCGGCGGCGGCCAGGCCCAGGCGGGCCGCGGTGCCGGGCCGCCAGTTCTCCACCACGACGTCGCAACCGGCCACCAGCCGCTCGGCCGCGCGCCGGCCGAGCGGGGAGCGCAGATCCAGCGTGATGCTCCGTTTGTTTCGGTTGACGGCCAGGAAGTAGGCTGCGGTGTCGCCGACGAAGGGTGGCCCCCAGTGCCGTGAGTCGTCGCCGCGTCCCGGCATCTCCACCTTGATCACGTCAGCGCCGAGGTCCGCGAGCAACATCGTGCAGTAGGGGCCTGACAACGCCTGGGTAAAATCGGCCACGCGGGTGCCGGCCAGGGGGAGAGTCGATGACACGTCAGCAGGCTCCCTGCTCCTTCAGTTCTTGGCCGATTGGCTGAGCCACTGATTCAATGGGGTCACCACTGGATCTGTCAACCACGGGGACGTCACGACTTGGGAAGGAAGCTGTGGCCGAACAGCCGACGCGCTCCGGCGCCCTGCATCCGGTGACCCGCCCGCGTCTGTACAAGCAGCTCGTGGAGAGCCTGCTCGCCTTCGTGTCCCAGGAGAACGTGTTGCCCGGTCAGCAGTTGCCGACCGAACGCGAACTCGCCAAGCGGCTCGGGGTGAGCCGTGCCTCGGTGGCCCAGGCGGTGGTGGCCCTGGAGGTCCAGGGGATCCTGGGCGTGCGGCAGGGGGACGGCATCTACCTGCTCCGCCATGCCGATCCGCAGGAATCGGTCGAAGAACTCATCAAGCGACGCCAGCGCCTGCCCGACATCATCGAGGCACGCGAGGCGCTTGAGGTCAAGATCGCCGCGTTGGCCGCCCAGCGGCGGACCGAGGAGGATCTGGCCGCGATCGACGCGGCCCTGGCCGACATGGAGCACCAGATCACCGCGGGCGAGCACGGCTATGACGGCGACCAGGCCTTCCACGCGGCGATCACCGACGCGGCGCACAACCCGGTGCTGTCCGGTCTGATGAAGCTGCTGGCCGGACCGATCGAGGAGTCCCGGCGCGAGTCACTGGCCCAGCCCGGACGCCCCCGCCGGTCGCTGGCCAGTCACCACCGCATCGCCGAGGCGGTCCGGGCCGGTGTTCCGGCCCGCGCCGCGCGGGCGGCCCGCGACCACGTGGCGCTGGTCAGCAAGGTGACCCCGCTGAACAACGGCGAGCGCGAGAGCGGCGGCTGAGCCGGCCCGGTCCCGGATCGACCGCCCACCCACACCCACCCACAGCCCACCTGTCGCCCGGTGCCGCCGCCGGGCCGGGCCGCGCTGCCCGGGCGCTCGCCAGGTCCAGTCGACGGTTCGGCGACCGCCGGTCGAGCCCGGCCGCACGACCCTCCAACACCCCAGACCCGGACCTACCCGGTGCCCGTACGCCCTCCCGCCGCACCCGGCCCACCCGGCCGGCCCCTACCGGATGCTCCGGCATGACGGACTAGTGGATGATTGTCTGAGCCAATTTGGGATAACATCCAGACATGGCCAGCGATCCGGGCACGAGCCTGCCCGAAGGACGGATCGACGCACTCGGGCTGGCCGACCCGGGCTCGTTCCACCAGCTCACGGCCGAACTCGGGGACCGCTCCCGCGACCCGCTGAGCTTCGCCGGGTACGCCGGCAAGCTGGCTGACCTGGCCCGGACCGGGCCC
>DASULA010000201.1:0-7404 GCA_036278435.1 Mycobacteriales bacterium
GGCCTGCCCGGCAACGTCACGGTGCACCCGCCGGTGTTCGGCGAGCGAAAGGCCGCGGTGCTCGGCGCCGCCGCGGTGTACGCCCAGCCGTCCCGGTGGGAGGCGTTCGGCCGGTCGCTGGCCGAGGCGGCCATGGCCGGCACCGCGCTGGTGGTGTCGGCGGAGTGTGACCTGGCCGGCCAGGTCACCGCCGCCGGCGGCGGCCTGGTAGTCGACTTCGACTGTCCGGACCGGACGGCCGCGGCCATCGACGCGCTGCTGGCCGGCGGGTCGGACGGTCGGCGGGCCGCGATGGGACAAGCCGCGGCCACCTGGGCGGCCCGGAACTTCGCACCTGCCCTGGTCGCCACCCGCACCATCGCCGCCTACCGAGGGCTCGGCTGAGTGGTCCAAACCCGGGCCGGGTGGCCCCCCTGTGGAGGGAACCCACTCGACGGCGTCCGGACGGCGGCGGGCCGCGGTACCGCTCTACGCTGGCCGGACGTCCCGGCCCCCGGGTGCGCCTCTCGCCGAAGCGGTTGGTTTGCGGGCGACCAGCCAGGTGGTCACCGGCCACCGCGGGTTGTTGCGGGTCGCCGCCCAGTGCAGCGGGTGCCAGCGGGCGGCCGGCACCGGCGCGTACCGCAGCCCCAGCCTGGTCAGCGCGAACAGGCTCAGGTTCCCCCAGCCGCCCACCTCGACCGGCTCGGCCACCCCGTCGCAGAGCAGCCGCAGCGCATCAGGGGTGAACCGCCAGAAGTCCCCCGGATCGGGGTGCACCCAGTTCAGGAAACACGTCGTGTGCACGACCAGCCCGCCCGGACGGACCACCCGCACGCTCTCCCGGACCGCCCGGAACGGGTCGCCGCGGACGTGTTCGAGCACCTGGTCGCTGACCACGCCGTCGAACCCACCGGTCGGGTAGGGCAGGTCCAGCAGGTTCACGGTGGGAAAGTCCGCACTGGTGATGCGCGCCGCGTCGAACCCGATCTCGCGGGCGAACCCGGCCGACCCGCTGATCGCCAACACCCGCTGGCCGGCGCCGCCCCCGACCGGCCCGTCCGGCAGTTCGGCGAGCACGCCGGACAGCCGCCGGTACATCCGGTACCGGGTCAGGTGCGGTCCGGCCGGGGCACCCAGACCGGACAGCGTCACCGCCCGGTGGGCCGCCCGCCGCAGCGCGGCCCGGCTCAGCATCCGGACCGCCGGCCGGTCGGGCGGTGTGCCGCGGTCACGCCGGTGCCCGGCCGGCTCGCTGACCCAACAGGGTCTCGTGCATGGGAGCCGCCTCGTCGAACCAGGTGCCCACCACCCGCGCCGGATCGCCGGCGACCACGGCGTAGCAGGGCACCGGGTCGACCACCAGCGATCCGGCCGCCACCACCGCGCCGGGTCCGATCCGGACACCGCCGAGCACCACCGCGCCGTACCCGATCCACACGTCGGCACCGATGTCCACCGGGGTGCTCAACCGGTCCGGGTCGTCACCCACCCACGGTGCGAACCTGGCCGGCACACCGACCCGGCGGACGTCGTGGTCCCGGCGACCGACGATTCCGACGTGGTTGGCGATGAGCGTGCCGCCGCCGATGACGCCGTCCACCTCGATGGTGGAGTACCTGCCCACGTAGACGCCGTCGCCGATGACGAGCCGGCGTGGCGCCCACAGGACGGTGCCGACTCCCAGGCGGACGTCCCGTCCCAGCGTGACGTTGTCGCGCACCCCGCAGCACCGGTAGGCGCGCTGCCACAGTGGGCCCAGTCCGGCCTGGACCGCTCGCGCGACCCGCCACCCGAGCAGGTCGGGGGCCGGACCAGCCAGTCGCACCGGTTCGGGCGTCACCGGCGGTCTCGGATCGCCCAGTGGGCGGCAGCGCGGACGAACCCGACGTTGCCAAACAGGTAGCGCCGCCACAGCCTGCGCGGTTCGTGGGCCAGCCGGTAGGTCCACTCCAGACCGTTCCGGCGCATCCAGGCCGGAGCCTGCGGCTTGGTGGCGGCCAGGAAGTCGAAGGCCGCGCCGACCGCGACGAACACCGCGGGCACCTCGCCAGCCAGTCGGTGCACCTCACGGTCCTGTTTGGGAGTGCCCAGACCAACCCACACCACCTGCGCACCGGAGTCACGCAGCATGTCGGCCTGGGCGTGGCGTTCGGCCCGGTCCAGCGGCCGGAACGGTGGGCTGTGCCCGCCGACCACGGTGGCGTCCGGATGGTCGCGGCCGAGCCGGGCCCGCAGCCCGGTCAGCACGTCCGGGGTGGACCCCAACAGGAAGTGCCGGAGCCCGGCGGGCCGGCCCAGGTCCAGTACGTCGCCGAACAGGTCCGGGCCGTAGACCCGTTCGGTGGGAAGTCCGAGCCCGCGATGGGTCAGCCGGTTCGCCCACACCACCGACTGTCCGTCCGGGAAGTTCAGCCGAGCCGAACGCAGCACCGCCATCAGCTCGCGGTCGCGGCTGGCCAGGTGCAGGGTGTAGGCGTTGCACAGGTGGATGTCGATCCCGCCGGCCGGGTCGCGGGCCAGGTCCACCACGGTCCGCGCGGCGTCGGCCCGTCCACACGCGGTGATCGGCACCCCCGCGCACCACACCACCGGATGGTTGGTGGTCGGCGACCCGCCGATTCCGACGCCCGCGGTGTCCTGGCCAGCCCGGTCGCCTTGACCGGCCTTCGTGGACCGACTCGCGGGCACGGCGCCTCACCTCCGTCCACCATCGACTGTCCACACCGGCCGATCTCGACTCACTCGACCCGGCGCCAAGCCTAACCGGGTCGACCCCGGGTGCGCGGACCCGCACCGGAGCGTCGGGCCTCGATGCGGTGCCCGGTGAAATCCGGACCCGGCGGCGGCACGAGCCGGGTCCGCTACCAGGCGGGTCAGGTACCAGGCGGGTCAGGTACCGGCTCGCGCCAGCGTTCCGATCCGGGCGGCGCCGGTGCCCAGGCCGGTGGGACCGGTGGCCAGCCGAACCGGCGGGGCAGGCCGGCGGCGCAGTTCGGCCTCCTCGTAGCGGTGGCAGCCCTGGTGCCAGTTCAGGATCCCCGACAGCCAGTTGCTCAGCTCGCGGGCGTACCCGCGCAGCATGTCCCGGGCCTCAGCGTCCAGGTCGAAGTCCTCGATGAGGGCGGGCAGCTCGGTTGAGACGGCATACTCGAACCGGCGCATCCGTGCCGTCATCAGGTCGTTGACGATGCCGATGGCCCGGTCCAGGCCGCAGTCAAGGAAGTTCCGCACCACCAGGATGCCGTTGTGGATCTCACCTTCGAACTCGATCTCCTTCTGGAACGAGAACACGTCGTTGAGCAGGCAGGCGTAGTCGGCGGCGGCGCTCTCCATCGTCCTGATCGTGCGGGTCTGGTAGATCTCTGGCGGCAGTGTCCGACCGTGTGACAGCCGGCACAGGCTCATGGTGAGGTCCGAGCCGAAGGTCCGTCGCCGCATCTCGACATAGTCGACCGGGTCGGGGATGCGGTTCTGCGCCTGGTTCACCAGTTCCCAGATCCAGCTACCGGTCATGTCCTCGATCGCGCGGCGGAACGCGCGCCGGGCGTCGGTGGTCATCGGGCCGGCGGAGCGGGCCCACAGGTCGGCCAGGCCGCGCTCCAGCGCGTTGGCCGGGACCGGGGCGGCGGTCGGGTCGGGGTCGGCGTCGGGGTCGTCGTCCACCGGCATGAACCGGGCCAGCCGCGTGTTGCACGCCTTCGCCCCGGCGATGTCGCGGGTCCGGCCGAAGACCACCGGGTAGTAGTCGTCGCCATAGGTTCCCCAGGTGAGCCAACAGGTGCTCAGGTCGAGTTCCTCGCCGCTGGCGTCCGGATGGATTCCGGCGGCGCACAGAGCGAAGTCGAACGCCCTGACTTTGTGCTCGTCCCAGATTGCGCCGTCGAGTATGCCCATCCGGTGTGCCCAGGCCACAGACCGCTCGCGGGAGGCGTCCAGGTGCGGGCTCAGCGACAGCGGGAACGGCATGTACATCGCCGGGATCTGGATCGGACCGACGGCCCGCGGGACGTGGCCGAAACTGCGGAGCCGCTGCGGGGCCGTCACCACCAGCGACGGCACGATCCGGGCCAGGGACGTGCCCAACCCGACCGGGCCGTCGAGCCGGGTCCCGGCGCCCCGGCCCGCACCGTTCATGTACCGGCTCGACCGCAGGTGCCACTCGTGACCGCCGGACTGCCAGTCCTGTAACCCCTTCACGTACCGCACCACGTCCATCCGAGCCTCGGGGGAGATGCGGTGTTCCTCGAACAGCGGCGGCAGCTCGGTGACCGCGGTGTGCTCGAACTGGTGCAGCCGGGAGGTGAGCAGGTCGTTGACGGTGTCGGCGGCCTGCTGGGGCAGATAGCCGAGGAAGTGTTCGAAGACCAGGACACAGTTGGCCAGCTCGCCCTCGTCGGTGACCTCGCGCTGGTAGGAGAACAGGTCGTTGCGCAGGTGGATGCTGTCGGCGAACGTGTCCCGCAGCACCCGCATCGGGCGGCTGGCCGCGATGACGGCCGGCACCTCGGCACCCACCACATGCTCCACCAGGTTCGCCGACCAGGGCGCGCCGCCGACCTTGCGCCGCATCTCGATGTACTCCACCGGGTCGGCCAACCTGCCCTCGTTGATGTTGGCCAGTTCCCACAGGGACTCGGCGAGCAGGTTGCGGGTGCTCTCGGCGAACCGGCGGCGCCAGTCGGCCGACCGGGCCGGGACGGTGCGTCCCCACAGGTCAGTCAGGCCGCGTTCCACCGGGTTGGTCGGGGTTTCGGTGATCTCGCCGGTCACCGGCATGAACGCCGCCAGCCGGTCCAGGTACTGCCTGGCCCCGATCATGTCGCGGGTCCGCTTGTACAGTTCCAGGAAGTGGTCGTCGAAGTAGAACACCCAGACGTACCAGTCGGTCACCAGGTCGAGTTCGGGACCCGGCGCGTCCGGGTGAGTGTAGGCGCACAGCAGGGCGTAGTCGTGCGAGTCGAAGTCGTGCTGGTCCCAGATCACCGCGCCGTGCTGTGGCACGTCGATCATGTCCATGGACCGCGCCCAGGACCCGCTGTGTTCCCGGGCTCGCTCCAGGTTGGGGTTCAGCCGCGCTGGGTAGGGCACGTAGAACTCGGGCAGTTCGAACGGCTGCGGCACGGCGGCACCCACCTTTCCCGGTCGGCGCCGGGTGTCCGCGGCGCCGAGGGTAGCCAACCAAAGTCGGCACTGGGCGCCAAGGCCCGCGCGGCGGTTACACACGATCGGGGCACCGGTTCGCCCGACCGGCCCAGACCGATCACTCATCCCGCCTGGGGGAATCCGTAGTCGGTGCGTGACACCGCCCGGTGTCAGAGCCCGGGGAACGGGTCGGTCAGCGATCCGAGCACGTGGTCGGCGGCGGCGGCCCGCAGCGCCTCCACGTCGTAGTGGCCGCTGGCCACCCCCACCGCGGTCGCGCCGGCGGCGCGGGCCGCGTCCATGTCCCGGGGCGTGTCGCCCACCACGTACACCTGGTCTCCGGTCAGGTCGTGCCCGTGCAGCCGGGCCGCCTTGGCGATGGCCAGGCGGGTCACCTCGGTCCGGTCCGGGGAGTCCGAGCCGTAACTGCCGAAGATGAAGTACCGGTTTAGCCGGCCCGGTTCCATCTTGGTCCGCGCGGCGCCCTCCATGGCGCCGGACACCACGCCGAGAATGATCCCGGCCTCGCCCAGCCGTCGCAGCAGGTCCTCCGCGCCGTCGAGCACCCGGTAGCCCTCGGACCCCCAGATATCCTCGGCCAGGTGCCACAGGTACATGGCGTACAGCCGGGCCAGCTCGTCGTGGCTGGGGTCGCGTCCGAGCACCCCGCGGAACGTCGCCTGCCCGACCTGCGGATCGGTCTCACCCGCCGACGTGTGCGCGCCGATGTCGGCGGGTATGCCGTACAGCCGGTCGAACGCCCACGCCCAGCTCCGCGCCCCGGAGCCACCGGTGTGGATCAGGGTCTCGTCGATGTCGAACAGCACCGCCACCGGTCGCGCCATAGTCACGGTCCTCCACCGGGTCGGTCGGGTCCGGCACGGCCGGCGGCGCCGGACGACTCGTCCGGGCGGTCGCAGCCTACCGCCCGGACCGCCGGTACGACCCGGGTACGAGGCCTCGCGGTCGCGCCCCGGAAACGCCCGGCGGCCGGCACCCGGGGCACGGGGTGCCGGCCGCGGTTCACGCTCCGGGCCGAGCCCGGCGGCGGGCCACGAACGCGGCGAGCCCGCCCAGAGCGGCGATGATCACCACGCCGCCGAGCACGCCGGCGAGCCCGCCCCCGCCGGTCCGGTCGGAGACCGCGGCGGCCGGCCGCTGCCCGGTCCGGTCCCGCGGCGGGTCGCTGGCGCCGGACGGCCGCACCGGTGACCCCGAGCCGGATGGCACGCTGGCCGGCGGTACCGACCGGGTCGGGTCGGCCGTTCGGGTTCCGGCGCCGGTCCGGCCCGGTCCGGCTGCGGTACCGGGTCGCCCCGGTCCGCCCGGACGCGGAGCCGGAACCGTCGCCGGAACCGGTGCGGACGTCGGCGAGACGGACGGATGCCCGGTCGGCCGCGGTGTGGGCGCCTTGGTGGCCGGTGGCGCCGGCGCCGGGGCGGGCGGCTGCGCGTGGTCGCCGAACGCCCACCCCTCGACCCTGCCCGGCGCCGGGTCGAAACTGCCCGCGCCGGCGGTGCTGTAGGACCAGGACCCACCGGGCTGGGCGTGCCAGTAGGACCAGGAGGCGTCGGCCGGGGACGTCACTTCACACGGGTCGCGGTCGCTGTTCGGGGCTCCGTCGATCCGGCACACGAAGCCGGGTTGTCGGCGGGCGAACACGTACCCGAACCCGGCGCGGGTCAGCGCGTCCAGCCCGCTGGACGGGTCGCCGGCCGCGCACCCGGTCCGCACGCCGCCGCCCAGCGAGGCGAAGTCGACCACCACGGTCACCCCGCGCGCGCTACCGCACGTCGCGGCCCGGGCCGCGGGCGCCGTGACCACCTGGATCGCCAGCCCGCCGACCATGCCGACAACCATGCCGACAACCGGGCCGGCCACGGCGGCGCACCTGGCGGCAAGCACCGTCAGTGCCCGCCGGGATGTCACGGGCCGCTTCCGGGCTCGTCACCGGCGCCGAACGCCCACCCCTCGACGCTGCCCGGCGCCGGGTCGAAGCTGCCCGCCCCGGTGGTGCTGAAGGACCACGACCCGCCCGGCTGGCCGTGCCAGTACGACCAGAAAGCGGTCTGCGGTGCCCCATTGCACGGGTCGGGAAGAGTGTCGATCTGGCAGATGAAGCCGGGTTGGCGGGGCAGGAACGCGAAGCTGAACCCGGCACCGGTCAGCGCGTCCAGCCCGGTGCTCGGGTCGCCGGACGCGCACTCGGTCTGGATCCCCCCGCCCAGCGAGGCGAAGTCGACCACCACGGTCACCCCGCCGGTACCCGTACAGCCGGCG
>DASULA010000202.1:0-10209 GCA_036278435.1 Mycobacteriales bacterium
GGTCGTGGCCGCGTTCGAGCAGATCGCGACGCCAATCTGGCTGGTGCTCGACGAGGTCCACGAACTGCACGCGGCGAACGCCCTGCGCAGCCTGGACATGCTGCTGCGCCGCCTGCCCGACAAGCTCCGGCTGGTCCTGTCGACCCGGTGTGAGCCGCCGCTGGCGCTGCCCCGATTGCGGGTCGAGGGCCGGCTGAAGGAAATCCACGCCAGCCAGTTGACCTTCACCCGCGACGAGGCGGCTCTGCTGCTCGCCGGGCACGGCATGGTGCTCACCGGTCCGGAACTGGACCTGCTGCTGGAACGCACCGAGGGCTGGGCGGCCGGCCTCCGGCTGGCCGCGCTCTCCCTGGCCCACGAACCTGACCGGGCCGCGCGTATCGCCGAGTTCGCCGGTGACGAGCGGGCCGTCGCCGACTACCTGGTCGGCGAGATCCTGTCCCGCCAGCCCGAGCACATCCGCCGGTTCCTGCTGACCACCAGCGTGTGCGACCAGTTCACCGTGGACCTGGCCGCCCGGCTGTCCGGTCGGGAGGACGCCGGGGAGATCCTGACCGGGCTGGAGCGGTCCAACACACTGATCGTCCGGCTCGGCCGGACCCGCACCTGGTACCGCTACCACGCGCTGCTCGGTGGGTGCCTGCGCGCCGAGTTGCACTGCCGGCACGCCTCGCTGCCGGCCCGGCTGCACCGGATCGCCTCGGACTGGTTCGCCGCCCAGGGGGCGACCCTGCCGGCGCTGGAACACGCCGTGGCCGCCGGGGACACCGAGCTGACCGCGGGCCTGCTCCGGCGGCACGGACTGTCCCTCGTGCTGGGCGGCGGCGGGGCCGGGTTACGCCGGCTCCTCGACCGCCTTCGGCCCGACCTGCTGGTCCGGCCGGACGTGGCCCTGGTCGCGGCCGCCGCGGCGCTGGACGCCGGTGACGTGCCGGCGGCCGATGCCCGGCTGAACCCGATGAACCTGTCAGTCTCCGGGCAGCCGACCGAACGGTTGCGCGCGCTGCACGCGGCCGTGGCACTGCACCGGGCCCGGCTGCACGGTGACCTCCCAGCCGCGCTGGAGACCCTCAAGGCGGTGCACGGCACCCACACCGGCGACCCCGACGTGGACCTGTTGGCCCTGCTCAACCGGGGAATCTCCCACATCTGGCTGGGCGATCCGGGCACCGCCGAGGTCGAACTCCAAGACGCCCTGACGCTGTCCACCGCCGCCGGCCGCGACAACGTCACGTTGCAGTGCCTGGGCAACCTCGGCGCGGTCTCGGCGTCCACCAGTGCCATCGTCGAGATGACCGACCGGGCCCGAGCCGCCCTGGACTTCGCCGCGAAGCGCGGATGGGCGCACATTTCGCACTGCGCGTTCGCCTGCGTACTGGCCGGGTGGGGCGCCTTCCAGCGGCTGGACGACGCGGCCGGCGGGTACGCCCGGCGGGCGGTGGACCTGCTGCGCGGGCAGACCGACGCCACCATCGAACTGTCCGCGCTGAGCCTGGCCGCGATCGTCGCGTTCGACTCCTCCAACGACCGTCACGCCACGGTGGCCTCGCTGCGGGCGGTCTGGCAACGGCTCGGCGGGGAACTGATGGCGCCCGCGCTGATCGGATACGAGGCGCCGTTCGAACAGCGGATGGCCCTGCGGGTCGGGGAACTGGGCTGGGCCGAGGACGTACCCGAGCGGGTCCGCACTCTGGTCGGCGCCGAGGGCGAGTACCACTACCTGCGTGCTGTGCTGCTCGCCCACCGGGGGCGGCCCGGACCGGCCCGCCGGATGCTCTGCCCGGTCATCGGGGAAATGACCCGATGCCTGGTTGACACGACGCTGGTCGACGCGTGGCTGCTGGAGGCCGTGCTCGCCGACGGCACGGATGACCGGCGCCGCGGGCATGAGGCTCTGGTCGCGGCGCTGGACGTGGCCGAACCCATGCGGGCGCTGCGTCCGTTCGTCGAGGGCGGCCAACCGGTACGCGACCTGCTCGCCCGCGGCTCCGGACGCTTCGGCCGGCACGAGGAGTTCGCCGGACGGATCCTGGCCGCGGTGCCGGCCGGCCGGCCGGGGCCGACCGATTCGCTCACCCCGCGGGAGCTGGAAACCCTCGCCGAGTTGCCGTCGATGCGCACCACCGAGGAGATCGCCGAGGCTCTGCACTGCTCGGCGAACACGGTCAAGACCCATCTTCGCGGCGTCTACCGGAAGCTCGGGGTGCGAAACCGGCGCGACGCGGTCACCGCCGCCCGCCACCACGGGCTGCTCTAGCCGCTGGCGGGCTACCCGTCCTCGGGGCCACTCCAGCCGGCGGCGCCCAGTGCGGTCACCACGAACAGCCCGAAGGTGAGCACGTGCACGCCGGTGCACCACAGGCAGATCGCGTCCAGCGTGAACAGTTCGGTGTAGACCAGGTAGAGCACGAACCCGATGCCGGCCAGCGCGCCCAGTGCCCGGACCAGGCGTATCCAGCGGCGCGGGGATCGCCAACCGGCCGGGGTGTTGAGCACCACCATGCCGGCGAAGAACACCAGGCCGAGCACGGCCACCGGCACGCCCAGGATCGCCGACTCGGCGCTGGTGGTCACCCGCTCACAGTTGATCGTGCCGGTGTTGGGGCAGGCCAGGGTCACCGTCGCGGTGTAGTGCGCCACGGTGAGGTAGGCCGACACGGCCAGGCCGGCGAGGGCGAGCACCAGCCCGCTGACCGGCACCCACCGCGGCGGCCCGGCACCGGAGGCGGTACCGGAGCCGACACCGGCCGGCGAACCAGTACGGGCAGCGGCCGGTTCCGAGCCGGTGGTGGAACCGCCGGTCACAGCTTCGTGATGAGCTGGGCGACCGCGTTACCGGTGCACACCGCCGCGGGTTGGTTCTTGGTGAGCGTGCAGATCGCGGCCGTCAGGGTGTTGGCCGCGCCGTCGATGTTCTTGGCGATCGGGTTGGATGGGTCGGCCAGCGCCGAGGCGATCTGGCTCCACGACTTGCCGGCGAGCACCTTCGGACTGTAACTGGAACCGCTGACCACGAACTTGTTGCCGAAGTCGACGAATGGGATCGCGCCAGCCGAACTGGCGTCCACGAACGGGGGCGAGTCATAGGTTGTCATGGTCTTCTGCTCGTCCTGAGTGGGCGTGTCCAGTTGCTTGTGGTTGTTGTCCTGCGTCTCGACCGCGGAGAACGTCAGGTACTGGCTGGTGTAGGTGGAGCCGTGGAAGCTCAGCGTCGAGGTGTTCGGGAACGTGTCGTTGCTCGCCGAGTGCGTCAGACCGAGGTTGGAGAAAGTCCCGAACCGGTCCAGGGCGACCACCATCGCCCACCGCTCCGCGGCGCAGAACGGGCACCACTCCGCACCGACGTAGAGCAGTTCGGGCTTGCCACCCGCGGTCAGCGGCACCCCGTCCTTGATCCTCGCCGGCACTCCGGCGGCCGCGCCCTGGCCCACCGCGTCCAGCGTGCTGGTCGGAACTCCGGTGACCTCCGCCAGGATCCGGGCCCGGGCGGTGCCGGTCGGCAGCGACGAGCCCGACGCGGACGCCGAGGAGTTCGAGGTGAGCTTGACCACCACGAACGTGGCCACCACCACCACCACGACCCCGACGCTGGCGAGCGCCAACAGCATCCGCCGGCGAGCCCGGGCCCGCCGGGCGGCCGTCAGCCGCGCCTCGGCCCGTTCCCGGGCAAGCTGCTGCCGCTGAGCCTTGTTCACCTTGGCCATGACGAACCTGACACCGCCTTCCGCGACAATCGTCCTCCTACCAGAAACCCGCTTCGCCCCTGTCGAGTTCCCGGCGCCCCCGCCGGGACGGCGCCCGATCAGGGCCGGCGTCCGAGCCCGGCATAGATCGAGATCCAGGGATCGGGCTCCTCGGGCTTGCCCGGGTCAGGCCGCCAGTCCATCACCGGTACCACCCCGGGGTCGATGAGTTCGTATCCGTCGAACAACTCGGCGATCCGGGCTCGGCTGCGGGCGGCGATCGGCGTTGTGGTGTCGCTGTAGATCGCCTGCAAGTCCTCGCCGGCCCGCAGCGCGGTCCGGGGCAGCCCCTCGGCGCTGCCGTGGGACAGGACCAGGTAGCTGCCGGCCGGAAACGCGTCCCGGTACCGGGCCAGGATGCCGACCGGGTCGTCGGACTCGGGTACGAAGTGCAGGACCGCCACGGTCAGCAGCGCCACCGGCCGGTCGCGGTCCAGCAGTCCGCGCACGGCCGGATTATCAAGCACCTCGGCGGGCTGACGCAGGTCGGCCTCGATCGCCACCGCCCGCCGGTGGTCGGCCAGCATGCTCGCGCCGTGCGCCACCGCCACCGACTCCCGGTCGACGTACACGACCCGGGCCTCGGGGTTGATCCGTTCGGCGACCTCGTGCACGTTGCCGGACGTGGGGATGCCCGAACCCAGGTCGAGGAACTGGTCGATGCCCTGCCGGGCCAGGAAACGCACCGCGCGGCCGAGGAACGACCGGTTCGCCCGGGCCGCGGCAACCAGCGACGGGTACACCCGGATCGCGGCCTGGGCGACCTTCCGGTCCACCGCGAAGTTGTGCGCCCCGCCCAGGAAGAAGTCGTACATCCGCGCCACGCTCGGCTGCTCGACGCGAGCCATGTCCACCTCCGCGTCCGATGTCAATCCAATCCTGCCCTGTCAGTGAATATCCCGGGCACACTGGACATATTCCATGCTTCCCGCCGCTGGAACACGGCCCGGCCCGACCTGACCCGGCCGCCCGGCCCGATGACCGCCGCGGTGTCCGGCGGATTCCGCGGCCCGGTACGCCCGACCGGCGCGGACGGCGGTGAGGATGACCCCGGCGCTTCCGCCCGGCGGAAATTCCGGCCAGAGTAGACGCATGCCATCCCTCACCATCGCCCGCGCGGCGCGGGCGCACCCGGACCGCCCCGCCCATCCCCGACCGGCCCCCGCCGCCGGGATCCGGGCATGAACGGCGGCCAGGCGCTGATCCGCACGCTCGTCCACGGCGGGGTGGACACGTGTTTCGCCAACCCGGGCACCTCGGAGATGCACTTCGTGGCGGCCCTGGACTCTGTGCCGACCATGCGGGCGGTGCTGTGCCTGTTCGAGGGGGTCGCCACCGGCGCCGCGGACGGATACGGCCGGATGGCCGGGCGGCCGGCGGCGGCGCTGCTGCACCTGGGACCCGGCCTGGGTAACGGGTTGGCCAACCTGCACAACGCGCGCCGGGCGCACACCCCGATCGTGGCCGTGGTCGGTGACCACGCCACCTATCACAAGCGCCATGACGCCCCGCTGGAGTCCGACATCGACGCGCTGGCCGGCACCGTGTCGGGCTGGGTGCGCCGGTCGGCGCGGTCGGCCGACGTGGCGGCCGACGCCGTCGACGCGATGGCCGCGGCGGTCCGACCACCCGGGCGGGTCGCCACCCTGATCCTGCCCGCCGACGTGTCCTGGTCCGACGGCGCCACACCGGCGGCGCCACGCCCAGGGCGGGCCCCGGCAACGGTGGCCGGCGAGGTGGTCGATCAGGCCGCTGCCGCGCTGCGTTCCGGCGAGCCGTGCGTGCTGCTGCTCGGTGGCGCGGCGTGCGGGCCGGACGGGTTGCGGGCGGCCGACCGGATCGCCGCGGCCGGCCCGACCCGGCTGTTCTGCGAAACCTTCCCGGCCCGGCTGACCCGCGGCGGAGGACTGCCCGACGTCGGGCGGCTGGCCTACCTGGCCGAGGCGGCCACCGAACAGGTGCGAGGTGCCCGGCACCTGATCCTGGCCGGCGCGCGCGCCCCGGTGTCGTTCTTCGCCTATCCGGGTCGGCCCAGCGACCTGGTCCCGGACGGCTGCGACGTGCACGTGCTGGCCGAGCCGGGCGAGGACGCCGCCGGGGCGCTGGCCGCGCTGGCCGACCTGCTCGACGCGCCCGACCCGGCCCGGCCGGCGGCACCGGCCCGCCCGGACCGGCCCACCGGTGAACTCACCGCGCAGACCGCGGCCGCGGCGATCGGCGCGCTGCTGCCCGAAGGCGCGGTGGTCTGCGACGAGGCGAACACCTCGGGTCTGTGGCTGGCCGGCGCCACCGCCGGCGCGCCCCGCCACGACTGGCTCACCCTCACCGGCGGCTCGATCGGTCAGGGACTGCCGCTGGCGACCGGGGCGGCCGTGGCCTGCCCGTCCCGCCCGGTGCTGTGCCTGGAGTCCGACGGCAGCGCCATGTACACCATCTCGGCGCTGTGGACGCAGGCCCGGGAGGGCCTGGACGTGACCACGGTGATCTTCAACAACCGCTCCTACGCGATCCTGAACATGGAACTGAACCGGGTGGGCGCCCAGCCGGCCGGCGACGCGGCCAAGAACCTGCTGGACCTGTCCCGGCCCGACCTGGACTTCGTCGCGATCGCCACCGGCATGGGCGTGCCGGCGGTCCGGGCGACCAGCGCCGAGGAGTTCAGCGCCGCGCTGGCCCGCGCGCTGGCCGAACCCGGCCCGCACCTGGTCGAGGCGGTCATCCCGACCTTCGGCTGACCGGGCGGCCGGCCGGGAACAGCGGAACCGGGGTCAGAGGCAGGCGAGGCGCAGGGCCAGCCCCGACCCCGTCCGGTCCGGTTACCAGCGGGGCGGCATCCGCACCGGGTCGGCCGCCGTGCTGCCCGAGGCGGTGGCCGCCGGCTGGGCCGGGACCGGGTCGAAGGGCCCGCGGTCGATGGCGCAGTGCGCGCCGCGGGCGGGCAGCATCCCGTCGAGCAGGTAGCCGTCGATGGCCGCGTGCGCGCAGGTGCTCGGAGCCCGCCGCGAGGTGTGGCCGAACCCGTCGATGGTCAGCAGCCGGGCGTCGGCCAGCCGCCGCGCGGCCCGCTGGGCACCGACGTAGGAGGTGGCCGGGTCGAACGTGGTGTTCACCAGCAGCAGCGGCGCGGAGGTGTGCCGGTCGAACGGCCCGGTGTACCGCTCGGGTGAGCGGGCCGGCCAGGTGGCGCACGGCAGCGCCTCGAACAGCCACGGCCGGGTGAACGTCGGCGCGCGCAACTCCAGCAGCCGGGCCAGCGCCGGCCAGGCGCCCGGAGCCCGAGGCAGCCGGGTGTCGGTGCAGAACACCGCGGTGAACGCGTCGTTGGCGTTGGGCGGGCTCAGCGGAATGTCGGCGAGCCCGGCCGACCGCGCGACCGTGGCCGCGGCGGGAGCACCAGCACCCGACAGGCTGAGCTGCTCCACGCCGGCCAGGAAGTTGGCCACATCTGGCCAGGCGTCCGGCGAGTAGAGGTCCTGCAGGGTGATCAGCACGGCGATCTGGTACGTCAGCGGCGGGAAGCCGGGTACCACCAGCGGATTCGCCCGCAGCCGAGCAAACAGGTCGTCCAGCCGCGCCCGCAGCGCGGTGGCGTCCTGGCCCGGGCGGGCCAGCGAGCACCGCGCCGGACCGGCGGCCACGCACTGGCGGGTGAACGCGTCGAAGGTCCGCTCGTCGGACACCGTGGTGTCGGCGAAGAACCGCAGCGGCTGGTCGGCCCAGCTCACCGGGTCGAGCACCCCGTCCAGGACCATCGACCGGATCCGGTCCGGGTACAGGTTCGCGTACACCTCACCCAGGAAGCTGCCGTAGGAGTACCCGTGGTAGTTGAGCCTGGCGTCGCCCACGGCGCGGCGCAGCAGGTCCAGGTCCTCGGCCACGGCGGTGGTGGTCACGTGCGCGAGCAGGCCGTCGTCGTGCTGGCCGCAGCTCCGCGACAGCAAGGCCATCTGGTCGGCGAACGTGTTCTCCTGCTCAGACGTCACCGGGAAGGCGGCACCGGCCCAGAACTGGTCGTCGGCGGCCTGGGTGTCGAAGCAGAGCACCGGGGTGCTCTGGCCCACCCCGCGCGGGTCGAACCCGACGATGTCGAACCGGGCCAGCACGGCCGGGTCGATGAACTGGCGGGCCGCCCGGGCCAGCAGGAGTCCCGAGCCGCCCGGTCCGCCTGGGTTGAGGAACAG
This sequence comes from Mycobacteriales bacterium, assembly GCA_036278435.1. Lineage (GTDB taxonomy): Bacteria > Actinomycetota > Actinomycetes > Mycobacteriales > DASULA01 > DASULA01. Next base: position 7,925 of record DASULA010000202.1, read on the forward strand.
CGAACCGATCCGGTGCGCCGGGTCGGACGCCGGTAACCGGTTCAGCGCCAGGGTGATGGTCTGACCGCCCGGGTGGGCGTAGTCCAGCGGGACCGTGGCGGTGGCGCACTGGAACCCGCCCCCGCAGTCGGTCCAGTTCAACGTCGGCGTGGGCACCGCGTCGGTGCGGATCTCCGCCGCCGTCCGCGTCCCGATCCTCCCGGTGGCGGTTGAGGTGGCCGAGGCCGACGGTGCGGCGGCGATCGCCACCACGGTGGCGGTCGTGGCCACCGCGGCGGTGACCGTACACATTCGGTGTGACCGGGTTCTTGGCATGGTTGTCACGCACTTCCCCTTCGATGAGTTCTGGCGATCCGCGGTACACAGGTGCCGGGTGGTCGGCGGCTGACCGCCGGTCCGGCGGGTCAGCCGGCCGGCACGAACCCAGGCCGGTCCGGCTGTTGGTCGGGACTCCGGCCGGGTCATGTCTCTGGTTCGCCGTCGAACCAGGACGAGGTGTCCAGCCCGCCGGCCGGCCCGCGGCCGGTCGCCGATGCCGGCGCCGAACCGGCCTCGACCAGCCAGGACGCCCGGCCCCCGACCGGTGCGTCGCCGACGCCGCCGTCGGTGTCGCCGGGGCGGGACCTGTCCGGACCAGCCGGACCGGCCAACCCGTTGAGGTTGCGCAGCGCCTCGGAGAACTCGCTGGGCACGATCCACAGCTTGTTCGCGTCCCCCTGGGCGATCTGCGGCAGGGTCTGGAGGTACTGGTAGGCCAGCAGCTTGGGGTCGGGGTCGGCGTCGTGCACGGCGGCGAACACGGTCTCGACCGCCTTGGCCTGGCCCTGCGCCCGCAGGTACGCCGCGGCCCGCTCCCCCTCGGCCCGCAGCACCAGGCTCTGCCGTTCGGCCTGGGCGGCCAGGATCACCGACTGCTTCTCCCCCTCGGCGGACAGGATCCGGGCGGCCCGGTCCCCCTCGGCGGTCCGGATCGCCGACTCCCGGGTGCCCTCGGCCTGCAGGATCATCGCCCGCTTGTCCCGCTCGGCCCACATCTGCTTCTCCATCGAGTTCTGGATCGACGCGGGGGGCTCGATCGCACGCAGTTCCACCCGCCCGGCTCGGATGCCCCACTTCCCGGTTGCCTCGTCCAGCTCCCCGCGCAGCCGGCTGTTGATGGCGTCCCTGGACGTCAGCGTCTCCTCCAGGTTCATCCCGCCGACGACGTTGCGCAGGGTGGTGACGGTCAACTGCTCCACCGCCTGGAGGTAGTTGGCGATCTCGTAGGTCGCGGCCCGCGCGTCGGTGACCTGGACGTAGACCACGGTGTCGATGTTCACCGTGACGTTGTCCGAGGTGATCACCGGCTGCGGCGGGAATGAGATCACCTGCTCCCGCAGGTCGATCCGGGCCCTGACCCGGTCGGTGAACGGCACCAGCATGGACAGCCCGGGTGCCAGTACCCGTTGGAACCGGCCGAGCCGCTCCACCACGGCCGCGCTCGCCTGCGGCACCACCCGCACGGACCGGACCAGGACCGCACACACCGCGACCACGATCACCACGACGGCGACCAGTGCTCCTGGGCTCATGTCAGAGTCCTCCCCATACCATCGCTTCGGCTCCCCGGATCTCCATCACCCGCACGATGGCGCCCTCGGCCAGCACCTGGGTGCTGTCGTAGGCCCGGGCGGACCACTCCTCGCCGGCCAACCGCACCCGGCCGCCCCACCCGTCCACCGTCCGCACCACGACCGCCTGCTGCCCGACCAGCGCGTCGACCCCGGTGGGGTTGGGCGGGGCGGACAGCGCCAGCCGCCGCCTGGCCGCCGGCCGGACCAGGCCGACCAGGCCGACCGAGCTGACCGCGAACACGGCCACCTGCACGGCCACCGGCACGCCGATCCCGGTGGCCCCGGCGGCCAGCAGTGCGCCGGCCGCGCACATGATCAGCACCAGGTCGGTGGACAGCACCTCGGCGATCGCGAACAGCCCGGCCGCGATCAGCCACAACAACCACACGGCCACCCCACCCACCTCTCCCCCGCCGGGCCGGGTCACCCCGACGTGCCATCCGACCACGGTGAGTCCGATCAGGACTCCCAGCAGCACCGCCGTGGCGGCCAGCCGCGCCGCGCCGCGGCGGCGCTGCAGCCGTATTCCGGCCTGGCGCGCGGCCGGGACCGGATCGGTGTCCGGCGCGACCGGGTCGAACGCCTGGCGCATCAACCGGTGAACCTCCCGGTCGTCCATCTCCTCCCCCATCACGTCGACCTCCGCAGTTCGCTGCCTGCCGCGCCGTCCCG
>DASULA010000203.1:0-7584 GCA_036278435.1 Mycobacteriales bacterium
TGCTCGAACGCGGCCACGACCGCCGAGAGGAAGCCCGGTTCCATCGCCCCGCGTGGCGGGCTGAGCTGGGCCAGTGTGCCGCCGCGGCTCCAGGCGCCGGTCAGTTCCAGCGCGGCCAGGATCGCCGACCACAGCAGGTACGGATCGTTGTCGTCGCTGTCCAGGGACACCCAGGCGACCGGGGATGCGCCCGTGCCACCCGGCCGGCTGGCGCGCAGCCGTCCGACCAGGGACGACAGCAGCGTGGTCTTGCCCGAACCCGCCGGGCCGCACACCAGCGTGAGGTGCGACCCGGTCGCGTCACCGTCGGGCGGATCGGGATCGACCATGCCCAGCAGCCGCTCGCGTGGCACCAGGCTGCACCGCTGCACCGGTACCCGCACCTTGGGCGCCGGGACGACGGCGCGTTCCCCCTGGGGTTCGTCGGGTCGTGGCACCCGCTCATCTTAGAAGTGGCTGGACAGCGCGAATACCGACTGAACATCACCACCGAGGAATAATGGGATCAGTTCCCCGGCGGGCTCGCGATGTATATGTGATTCAGGGCGTTATGGGCATTCATGTAGGCACCGGAAGCTGATGTTGCCTGAGGAACAGTCGGCGGCGGCGCCGATCCGGATCGATCCTCGGCCGGGCGGGCAACAGGGCGCGCCGCGCGGGTGGGCGTTACCCCGCAGGCACCTGCGCCCAGCCGCACCGGCCGCACCGGCGCTACCGCCGACCTGGTCGCCGGACGGCCGGTGGTCCGCCGAGGCGAACCGGTCCGCCGTCCACTCCCACCGGTGCGGACCGGAACCGGCGACGGACAGCCACTCGGCCTCGGTCGGCAGGCGCAACCCGGCCCACGCGCAGAACGCCTGGGCATCCCGCCAGGACACGTGCGCGACCGGTCGGTCGAGACTGTGCACGACGGTCGAGCCCGGACCGTCGGGGTGGCGCCAGTCCGCCCCAGGCACCTTCCACCACAGTTCGGTGCCGCCGCCGGTGTCGCCGGCGTCCAGGGTGGGCCGCTGTTCGCCGGGGAGTACCCCGGCGAACACGAAGGAGAAGCCGGATCTTTCGGCGTCGGTGACGTGGCTGGTCGCCCCCACGAAGGTCGCGAAACGCTCGTTGGACACGCAGTCCACCTCGATCCAGACCGGTCGGGACGGCTCAGGGCCGGGCGACCGGTCCTGGCGCATGGGCGCGCATTCGCGCCAGAAATTTTCAGTTCGAGCAACTAGCAATTCGCCAGCGCTCCATTCGTCGTTGCCAGGCGGCCGATGTCAGGCCCGCGAGGTCATGGCGAACCCGGATGGTCGAGGAAGGCCGACGGTAGAGCGGAGGGCCGGACAGCACCTCACCCGGACCGGGTGAATGCGTCGTCGCACCCGGTCTGTCCCACCCGGTCCGGCCGGGCCGCCGGGGGCCAGGTCTGGTGCGCCGCCGCGGTCAGGCGATGCCGAGGTAGCTCTCCTGGATCCGTCGGTCCGCCAGCAACTCGTCGGTCGCCCCGGAGAAGAGGACCCGGCCGGTCTCCAGCACGTATCCGCGGGCGGCGACCGACAGCGCGGCGTCCACATCCTGCTCCACCAGCAGCACCGAGGTGCCCGCCGCGGTGATGTCGGGCAGTCGGTCCAGGATCTCGTCGACGACCACCGGGGCCAGCCCCAGGGACAGTTCGTCGATCATGATCAGGTCGGGTCGGCCCATCAGTCCCCGGGCGATCGCGCACATCTGCTGCTCGCCACCGGACATGCTGCCGGCGATCTGGCCGAGCCGGTCACCCAGCTTGGGGAACAGGTCGATGATCTGGTCCAGGTCGGAGTTCCGGTTGCGCCAGCCACCCAACCTGAGGTTGTCCCGCACGGTCAGGCCGGGAAACAGCCGCCGACCCTCGGGCACGTGGGCGATGCCCCGCTCGGCGATCTGCTCGATCGACCGGCCGACCAGCTCACCGCCCCGGAAGCGGATCGACCCGGCCCGGGTCGGGATCATGCCCGACAGCGCGCGCAGCAGGGTCGACTTGCCGGCGCCGTTGGGTCCGACCAGCGCGACGACCTCGTTCTCCCCGACGGTCAGGTCCACATCCCAGAGCACCTGGACGCGGCCGTAGCCGGCGGCCACACCGGCCATCTCCAGCAGCACCTAGGCCCCCTGTCGTTTCGCGTAGCGCTGGCCCAGGTAGGCCTCGATCACCCGGCTGTCGGAGAGCACCTCTCGCGGTTCACCGGAGGTGAGCACCTGCCCCTGGTGCAGCACCAGGACACGGTCACTGATGGCCAGGATCGCCTTCATCACGTGTTCGATGACCACGATCGTCATGCCCTCGGCCTTGAGTTCGGCGATGAGGGCCAGACTCGGTTCGATCTCGCTGTGCCGGAGCCCGGCCATCACCTCGTCGAGCAGCAGCAGCCGGGGCCGCAGCGCCAGCGCCTTGGCCAACTCCAGCCGCCGCGCGTCGGCCACCGTCAGTTCGCCCGGCGACCGGGACGCCTGCGCGGTCAGGCCGACCCGGTCGAGTACCTCCTCGGCGGTGTGCAGCGCGTTGCGCATGCCGCCAGACCCACCCGGCCCGTAGAGCACCCCGATGGCGACGTTCTCCCGGACGCTCATGCCCCGGAACGGCTTGACGATCTGGAGGGTCCGGGCCACCCGGGCGTGTGCGATCACCCACGGCCGGGCCCCGGTGAGGTCCTTGCCGTCGACCAGGATCCGCCCGGAGGAGGGGCGCAGGTGGCCGGTCACCAGGTTGACCAGGGTGCTCTTGCCGGCGCCGTTCGGGCCGATGAGCCCGAGGGTCTGGCCGGCCGGCACGCTCAGCGAGACGTCCTTGACCGCGTCCAGACCGCCGAACCGGCGCCCCAGCCCGCGCATCTCCAGTACGGGTGTGTCGCTCACAGTCGGTATCTCCGGATGTTGGACAGCAGCGAGAACTCCCGGGTACGCCACGCGTCCCTGGCATAGGTCACCGCGCCCTGCGGCAGCAGCACCACCGCGGCGATGATCACCGCGCCGAGGATGAACACGTGCGCGTTGGTGTAGTGCTGGCGGAGCCATTCCGACACGTACTGCAAACCGACGGCGCCGAGCAGCGGACCCAGCACGGTTCCGCTGCCGCCCAGGATCACCATGATGATCATGAGCACGGTGATGTCCACGTCGAAGAGCCGTTCGGGGAAGATGGTCACCTGCTGGAACGCGTAACTGGCCCCGATCAGGCCGGTGACGAAGCCCGACAGGGTCAGGGTGAGCACCTTGGTGCGGGTGGTGTTGACGCCCATCGACGCCGCCGCGTCCTCGTCCTGGTTGATCGCCCGCAGCGCGAAACCGAACCTGCTGCGGGCCACCACGTTGGACAGCAGCACCGAGCCGACCGCCAGCAGCAGGAACAGGACGTAGAACCCGTCGTTGCCCAGGTACGCCGTGGTGGCCTGGCTGCCCACCACCGGAACCGAGATGCCGGCGCCGCCGCCGGTGAGCGAGGGCACGTTGGTCACCACCTCGCGCATGCCCTCGGCGACCCCGAGCGTGGCGACCGCGAAGTAGTGGCCCTTCAGCCGCAGCAGTGGGAGTCCGATGACCGCGCCGAAGACCGCGGCCACCACGGCGCTGGCCACCAGGGTCAGCCAGAACGACCAGTGCGCGTGGCTCATCAGCACCGCGGTGGTGTACCCGCCCAGGCCGAAGAACACGACCTGCCCGAAGCAGGCGTAGCCGGCGAGTCCACCGATGAGGTTCCACGCCTGGGCCAGTGCGACGAACATGAAGATCGTGGTGACGGTGCGTTCCTGGCCGGAGAAGAGCTGCGTCTGAAGGGCCAGGCAGGCCAGCACGGCCAGCACCGCACCCACCCACGGCAGCAGGGCGCGCAGTGGCGACCGGTTCGCCGCCGACCGCGCGGCGGGTCCGATCCCGCCGGTGTCCGGACCGGACGTGTCGGTCGCCTGGCTCGCGTCCGTGGCCATCGTCAGACCTCCACCCGGGTCGAGTAGAACGCGCGTCCGACCAGCCCGGTCGGCCGGAAGACCAGCACCAGGACCAGCACCAGGAACGCGATGGCGTTCACCCAGGTGCCCGACAGGTACTGGCCGCCCCAGGACTCGACCAGGCCGAGCAGCAGTCCGCCGAACAGGGCGCCGTACATGTTGCCCAGCCCGCCTAGCACCGCGATCACGAAGGAGAACAGCGTGAAGTTACCGGCGTCGGCCGGGTGGAAGGTGCCGATCATCCCCACCATCGCACCGGCCAGCCCGGCCAGCCCGCAGGCGATCCCGAAGGTCAGCGCGTACACGTGCCGGGCCCGGATGCCCATCAGCCGGGCGGCACCCCGGTCCATCCCGGTGGCCATGATCGACAGTCCGGTGCGGGTGTGGTTGACGAACGCCACCAGCGCCAGGGTGATCACGATCGTGATGGCGAACGCCAGCATCCGGCCGAGCGGGAGCTGGACGCCGCCCATGCGCACGCTGTCGGAGGCATACGACGTCCTGATGCTGCGGAAGTCAGCGGAGAAGACGATGTTCATCCCCTGCACGAGCATCAGGTTGATGCCGAACGTGAGCAGCAGCGTGATGAAGATCGGCGCGTTGACCACGAGGTTGGTCAGGAACCGCTGGATCAGGTAGCCGGCGGCGAACAGCACCACCGCGGAGACGAGCATGCCGAGGAACGGGTCGATCCCGAACCGGGTGCTCAGCTCCCAGGCGATGTAGGCGCCCAGGATCACGAACGCGCCGTGCGCCAGGTTGACGATGTTCATCACGCCCCACACCAGGGAGAAGCCGACCGCGACCAGCGCGAGCAGCCCTCCCTGGAGCAGGCCGTAGAGCGTTGCCTGGAGGAACGGTGTCACTGCTTGTTGCCAGGCCAGATGAAGTTGGCCTCAGCCGAGTCCTTGGGCCACACCGTGACCGCCTTGCCGTTCTGGACCTGGATCACCGACATGGGCTTGTAGATGTTCTGCCCAACCGAGTTGAACCTGATCTGGCCGAAGAAGGACTGGGTGTCCAGGCTGGCCAGTGCGTCGCGCACCTTGTCCGGGTTGGTCGATCCGGCCTTCGTCACCGCCAGCACCATGGCCAGGCACGCGGCCGACGCCTCGGCGTCGTGGTAGTCCGGAGCGTGCTTGAACGCCTTCTGGATGTCGGACTGGTAGTCCTTGGCGGTGCCGAAGTACTTGTCGGTGCCCTTGCTGGTGTCGGTCCACTGGCTGGAGCCGAGCACGTTTTCGGCCAGCGGGCCCAGGGTGGTGACGAAGTCGGGCGTGGGCGGCGCGACGGTCTCGCCGAAGCCACCGGCCGGGCTCACACCAAGCTCCTTGCTCTGCTTGACGATGGCCACCCCCTCGACCACGTGCACCGAGCCGATGATGACATCCGGCTTCTCGCCCTTGATCTTGTTCAGGGCCGAGCTGACGTCGGAGGTGTTCGCCGGGAAGAACTGGGTCGGCAGCACGGTGAAGCCATCGTCCTTGGCCTTCTGCACGCCGCCCTCGGCCGCGGTCTTGGAGAACCCGTCGTCGGCGGAGAGGAACACCATCGTCTTGGGCTTGGGGTTGGCCATCTCGTTGATCGCGTCGACGATCGACGCGGCGTAGTCGGTGGCCGGGGAGAGCACCGCGAAGGTGCGCTTGTAGCCCTTCTGGAAGATCTTGTCGTCCGCTCCGGCCGAGTCGGCCATGACCTGCCCGTTGCGCTCGACCACCGCGGCCTGCGCCTCGGTGTTGGCCGAGCCGTAGGACGACAGGATCAGTTTGATGCCCTTGTCGTTGAACTGGTCCACGATCTGGGCGGCGGTGTCCGGTGCGGACTGGTCGTCCTGGTAGGAGATCTTCAGCTTGAGTTTCTTGCCCCCGACCGGCACCCCGCCCTGGGCGTTGACCTTGGTCTGGCAGAGGTCGTAGCCCTCCTTGGTCAGGCCGCCCTCGCGGGCGAGCGCGCCGGTCAGCGACATCGCCGCGCCGAGGGTGAGGGTGTCGGAGGAGGAGTTGTTCTTCGCCGCGCCCTTGGAACCGCACCCGGCGGCGGCAACCGCAAGGATCAGGGCCGTCCCGGCGACCATTGTCTGCTTGGCCCGCATGGTTTGTCTGCCTCTCGTGTCGAGATCTGGCAGGGAATGCCTACAGTGATCAATCCGGCCGGGGCAAGCGCCGGAAAGTAACGAGTTGGCACTTCTTTGTACCAATTTGACTACTTAACGTGACTCCAGCTCATGGAGTCGGCCAACCGATGCATTGTGCATACATCACGTGGCGCAACGTCCCGTGGTCCATGCTGCAATCGTATGCGGCATTCACCCGATCAGGTAGGGAATCGTCTGCGGACCTTCGGGAAGGACGCACACCCGGGCGGCCGACCCGGCCCGGTCCGCCTGCCTCAGGGCGTCGTCCACGGTGGCCGCGATGTCGTGCGTCTGCTCCAGGTGCGCCTCGGCCAGGTCGGCGTCGGAGAGGTAGCCGGTGCGGACTACCACCCGGGCGTGCACCTGGATCCTGGCCTGGATCTGCACCTGCCACTGGTCGGGCACGGTGTGCCGGCGCGCGGCGATCTCGTCGAGCAGCGCCGCCGGGCTGGCCGCTCCGGCCAGGATCTGCCGGTACGTCCCGTGGTCGGGGAACCCGTCCCGGCACTCCGCCGCGCAGACGATCAGCCCGCCCGGCCTGGTGACCTGGGCCGCCGCGGACATCCCCTTGACCGCCTGGTACAGGTTCTGGTCCAGGGGGTACCCGGAGTTGGAGGTCACCACCACGTCGAAGGGCGCCGGCACCTGGCGCATGGACAGCCGTCCCACCAGCTCGCAGGCCGCGGCGTGCATGGCGAACAGCTCGCCGCCGAACGCGGCCACGATCCGCTGGTCCCGGTTGAGCACCACGTCCAGGGCGAAGTCCACGCCGGTGCCGGCGGCGATCGCGCGCACGTCGTCGTGCACCGGGTTGCCGGCGGTGACGCCCCAGGTCGCCCGCGGGTGGCCGATCCGCGCGGCGTCGTGCAGGGTGAGCACCGTGTCCAGGGCGGCCAATCCGGGCGCGACCATCTTCGGCCCGCCGGAGAAGCCGGCGAAGAAGTGCGGCTCGACGAAACCGGTGGTGATGCGCACGTCGGCGGCCACCCACTCACGGGCCAGCCACACCGGCACGTCGGCACCGAACCGCCCGCACCAGACCATGGAGCCGGCGTCGCGGGCATCGTGGTTGACCACCCGCACGGTGTCGACCACCTCGTCGGTGAGCATCGCGCGCAACTCGGCGTCGGTGTTCCCCCGGTGGGTGCCGGTGGCCACCAGCAGCACGATGTCCTCGGGTCGCACCACCCCGTCCAGTTCGGCCAGCACGGCCGGGATCATCAGGTCGCGGGGTTGCGGGCGGGTGCCGTCGCAGATCGAGATGGCCACGGTCTGGCCCGGGTGGACCAGCTCGCGCAGTGGGGGGCCGGCCACCGGGGTGCGCAGCGCCGCGGTCAGCAGCGCGCCGGGGTCGTCGACACCCGGCTGGTAGGACGGTTCCACCACGGTGGTGCGGTCGTCGGGCAGGTCGACGACCAGCCCGTCGGTGCCGTACGCGAGTCTGACCCGCATGGGCCGATTGTCCCGGTCGGTAGGGAGATT
>DASULA010000204.1:0-20834 GCA_036278435.1 Mycobacteriales bacterium
GGCCCACCGGGCGTCGGCCAGGGCGCGCAGCCGGCGCAGCGGCCCGGTGCCGGCCCGCTCGTCCCGGCCGGACCGGCCGGACCGGGTACTCAACCGGTGACCTCGCGCACGCAGTCGGAGACCACCCCGACCAGTTCGTCGAGCTGGCCGTCGCTGATGGCCAGCGGCGGCATGAGCACGACCACGTCGCCCAGCGGCCGGATCAGCACGCCGCGTTCCCGGGCCCGCTGGCACACCCGGAACCCGGTGCGCTCACCCATTCCCTGTACCTGGATGCCGGTCATGGTGCCGACCCGGCGGATCTCGGCCACCCCGTCGTGGCCGGCCAGCGGTGCCAGCAACGAGCCGAGGCGCTCGCCGACCTCGGCGGCGCGGGCGACGGTGGACCGCTCGTGCATCAGCGCCAGGTTGGCCAGCGCGGCTGCGCAGCACAGCGGGTTGGCGGTGAACGTGTGGCCGTGGAAGAACGTCCGGCCCGAGGACGGCGACCCGAGGAACGCCTCGTACACCCAGTCCCGGGTGAGCACCGCGGACAGCGGCAGGTATCCGCCGGTGAGCCGCTTCCCGCACACCAGCAGGTCCGGTGACACCCCGGCGTGGTCGACCGCCCACCACCGGCCGGTGGCGCCCAGCCCGGTGGCGACCTCGTCGGCGACCATTGCCGCCCCGTGCCGGTCGCATGCCCGGCGAACGCCGCGCAGGAACGCCGGGTCGTGGGTGAGGATGCCACCGGCCGCCTGCACCATCGGCTCGACCACCACCGCGCACACCCGGTCGCCCTCGCGTTGCATCAGGGTATCCAGCTCGGCCACCACCTCGGCGGCCCGGTCCGCCCGGTTCGACGGGCCGGCTGGGCTGGCCATGCCCGGCTTGAGCACGCCGGGTGAGGAGATCATCCGGGTCTCCAGCAGGATCGGGCGGTACGTCGCGTGGAACAGGTCGATGCCGCCCACACTGACCGCGCCGAGGGTGTCACCGTGGTAGCCCTCGGCCACGTGCACGAAGTACGGCCGTTGCTCGCCGCGCTGGGCCGCGGCCTGGAACGCCATCTTGATAGCCGCCTCGGCCGCGGACGAGCCGTCCCCGGCGAAGAACACCCGGCCCAGCCCGGTCGGGGCGATCCGCACCAGTTCCTCGGCCAGCCGGATACCCGGTTCGTGGGTGAGCCCGAGGAAGGTCGAATGGTCCAGTCGGTTCAGTTGGTCGCGCAGCGCCGCGTCGATGGCCGGCTCGCGGTGACCGTGCACGGTGACCCACAGCGAGGACGTCCCGTCCAGGTAGCGCCGGCCCTCGGTGTCGACCAGGTACATCCCCTCGCCGCGGTCGATCACCAGCGGCTGGTCGAACGGCCAGACCGCGTGCTGGGTGAACGGGTGCCACACCGCGTGCAGGTCGCGGGCGACGAGGTCCTGGGTGCGTCCGTCGATCACCGGGGAAGTCTGGCAGCCCAAGCGGTGACACGCCGGACCGGGGTGAACGGTGTCGCCGGCTCCGACCGGAGGTCCGGCCATGTGACACCCTCGCTGGTGTGTCGACTCTCAGCGACCTGCTCGCCGAGCACACTGCGCTCACCCCCGGTGACGTCGAGCACCTCCAGCACCTGGTTGGGGAGTGGCAACTGCTGGCCGACATGTCGTTCGCCGACCTGTTGCTGTGGGCGCCGGTGGACGGACGGTTCCTCTGCGTCGCCCAGGTGCGGCCGACCACCGGGCCCACCGCGCACCAGGACGACATGGTCGCCAGCCTCGCCGCGGGGCAGGCGGTCTACGCCCTGGAGGTGTGCCTGTCCGAGCAGCGGATCTTCCGGGAGGCCGACCCGGACTGGCAGTCCGGCGTGCCGGTCCGGCGTGAGGCGGTGCCGGTGCGCCACCGGGACCGGATCGTGGCGCTGCTCGGCCGGGACACCAACCTGGCCCCCGCGCGCAGCCCCAGCCAGCTCGAACTGGCCTACCTCCAGGGGGCGGCGGACCTGTGCCAGATGGTCGCCGACGGATCCTTCCCGCCGCCCGGCCAGCACGCCGAACCGCACTCCGGGCCGCGTGCCGGGGACGGCCTGCTGCGGTTGGACGGAGACGGGGTGGTCGTCTACGCCAGCCCGAACGCGCTGTCGGCCTACCGCCGGATGGGGGTGGCCGGCAACCTGCTGGACACCACCCTGGCCGCGTTGACCAGCTCGCTGGTCAGCGACCCGTTCGACAGCGCGGAGATCGCCGAGCGGATCAACCGGGCACTGGCCGGGCAGGCCCCACCGCGAATGGAGATCGAGGCCCGGGGCGCGTCCGTGCTCTTCCGGGCGCTGCCACTGCGCCCGCGCAGGGAGCCGCTGGGAGCGCTGGTGCTGCTGCGGGACACCACCGAGGTGCGGTCCCGGGACCGCCAGTTGATGAGTAAGGACGCCACCATCCGGGAGATCCACCACCGGGTGAAGAACAATCTCCAGACCGTGGCCGCGCTGCTGCGGTTGCAGGCCCGCAGGATGGGGGTGCCCGAGGCGCGGGACGCGCTGGAGGAGTCGGTGCGTCGGGTCACCTCGATCGCCCTGGTGCACGAGACGCTGTCGCTGTCGCTGGACGAACGGGTCGACTTCGACGGGATCGTGGACCGGCTGGTGGGCATGGTCGCCGAGGTGGCCGTGGCCGAGTCGACGGTGCGGGTGAGCCGGGACGGGTCGTTCGGGGTACTGACCGCCGAGGTGGCCACCCCGCTGGTGATGGTGCTCACCGAGCTGATCCAGAACGCGGTGGAACACGCCTTCCCGCGCGGGCGGTCCGGCGATGTGGTGGTGGTGGCGCGGCGGACCAACCGGTGGCTGGACGTGACCGTGCGGGACAACGGGCGGGGTCTGCCGCCCGGCTTCGCCCCGGACGCAGGTGACCGGCTCGGACTACAGATCGTGCGGACGCTGGTCGCCGCCGAGCTGCGCGGCAGCCTGGTGATGCGACCGGCGTCGACCAGTGGCACCGAGGCGGTGGTCCGGGTGCCGATGACCCGCCGATGACCCGATCGGTGAGTCCACGGTTGGCCCGCTGAGTCGGGCACTGAACCGGGCACTGAACCGGGCACTGGAATCTTCGGGTTCGCCGGGCGTGACTGGTCCGTGACTGCTACGCTACGCAGCGTGTCCGTGCCCAGACGACCAACAACCCGGCACCGATCAGGTACCGGGTTGCCGGACGTGTGGCTGGTGGGTTCAGGCCGTTCGGGCTCTGGTGCGGGCTCCGCGGCGCTTGAGGGCACGGCGTTCGTCTTCGCTCATGCCGCCCCACACACCGGCGTCCTGGCCGGTTTCCAGCGCCCAACTCAAACATTCCTGCGTCACGGGGCAGCGTTGGCAGACGGCCTTTGCCTCGTCGATCTGCAGCAGGGCCGGACCCGTGTTGCCAATCGGGAAGAACAGCTCCGGGTCCTCGTCACGACAGAGCGCGCGGTGGCGCCAGTCCATGCTTCTACTCCTAGCGGGTTATGGGTGAATGCGCCCACCGCCGGCGTGACATCGAGGCATGCAGCCCTGACACGGCGGACGCCGTACATTCGTTCCTGCTTGTGAATCCTTTCACGAGGGGCGCCGTTGTCAAGGGTGTGGCACGAACTCGCGTCCACTCGTGAGGCGCGTCACCGCCGATCGGCGGCGCGCGACCCGTCAAGGGTGACAGCGGAGCGTGTGATCCGCAATGGCCCGATCGGGCGTTGGCCGGGTATCACCGGTTCCGGTGGTAACTCTGACGCTGGGTGACCGGCTTCGGCCGGCCCGGCCGGGGCCGGTCGGAGCGGGCGCCTCGCTCACCTGGTCAGGTGAGCACCCGCAGCACTTCGGGTACCGCGGTGAACCGGACCTGGCTGCGTTCCCCCAGATGGTCGCCGTCCACCTGGAGGGCCAGCGGCCGGTCCGCGGTGAGGGTGAACTCGGCGACGTCGTGCAGTCGCAGCAGGCGGCGGCCGCGCAGCCGCGGCTTCTCCCGCAGTGCTTGGCCCAGGTAGCCCAGCGTCCGCAGAATGCCCATCCGCCGGGGCGCGAACACGTCCAAGGCGGTGTCGAACGACGCCTCCGGCGTCGGACGCAGCGGGCGGGCGCCCAGGTAGGTCCAGGGCGAGGTGTTCGAGACGATCGCGAAGAAGATCCCATCGCACGGCTCGGCGTCCGGCCGTTCCAACGTCACCGCCGGGTGGTGCCGGTCGGTACCGACCAGGAAGTGGGTGACCGCCGCCCGCACGTACCGGGCCTGGGTGATGCCACGGCCGGAACGGCGGCGTCGCTCGATCCGCCGCACCACCTCCGCGTCGAACCCGAAGCCCGCGGTGAAGGTGAACCACCGGTCGTCCACCCGGCCCAGACCGATCCGGCGGCTCCGTCCGGTGCGCAGCGCGTCCAGGATCTCCCCGGTGGCCTCGATCGGATCGTTGGGGATGCCCAGGGTGCGGGCGAACACGTTCGTCGAACCCCCGGGCACCACCGCCAGTGCCGGCAGGTCGGGCGCCGGGCCGTCGGTGAGCAGGCCGTTCACGACCTCGTTGACCGTTCCGTCGCCGCCCTGCGCCACCACCAGGTCGAAGCCGTCTCGGGCCGCGTGGCAGGCCAGCGCGGCAGCGTGCCCGCGGTTCTGAGTCTCGACCACCCGTACGTCCAGGTCGCTGGCCAGGGCCCGGGTGAGCACGTCACGCCCCTTGGCGGTGGTGGTGGTCGCCGTCGGGTTGACGACGAGGAGGGCGCGCATGGCAGCGAGACTACCCAGGGATACGCTGGTAGCCGTGCCCGAGCCCGGCGGGACCGTCCCGTCTCCCCGTCCGGTGCGGCTGGCCGCGCTGGTCGCCGCGGTGGAGGGTCTCGCCCTGGTCGGGCTGGCCGCCTTCTTCCTGGTGGAGTTGGCGGTGTCCACGCCCACCGACACCGGGGCCGCGCTGACCGGGGCCGGATTCGAGCTGCTCGGCGGGGTCCTGCTGCTGATGGTCGCCCGCGGGCTGCACCAGGCGCGGCGGTGGTCCCGGTCGCCGTCGGTGGTGCTCCAGGTGGTGTCGCTGCCGGTCGGCTACACGCTGGCCTTCCAGGCCGGCCAGCCGTGGTGGGGCCTGCCGGTGCTCGTCCTGGCGGTGGCCGAGTTGTACTTCCTGTTCACCCCGGAGGCCCGCCGCGCCTTCGACGAGCAGTTCGGCCGTTCCTAGTGCGCCGCCCGCCAACCCTCGCCGCACCCTGGCCACCCACCCGCGTTGAGGTTTTCTCGCGAAAACCTCACGGTTAACCGGTTACATCCCGAGGTTTTCTCGCGAAAACCTCGGGGGTGCTGGGGCTGCCGCGTCAGGACGCCGGCCTGGTTCACGGGCCTGGTCCTCGACTAATCTTCGACTAGGAGGCGCTCGCGGAGTTGGCTGAGGGTGCGGGCCAGCAGCCGGGACACGTGCATCTGTGAGATGCCCAGCTCGTTGGCGATCTGGGACTGGGTCATGTTGCCGAAGAATCGGAGCAGCAGGATCCGCCGTTCCCGCTCGGGCAGGGTGTCCAACAGCGGCTTGAGCGCCTCCCGGTACTCCACCCCCTCCAGCGCGTCGTCCTCGGCTCCCAGGGTGTCGGCGACCGACTGGCCGCCCTCGTTGTCGTTGGCGTCCAGCGACAGCGCGGCATAGGCGTTCGCCGACTCCAGGCCCTCAAGCACGGCCTCCTCGTCCACGCCGAGCTTGCCGGCCAACTCGGCCACGGTCGGAGACCGGCCCAGGCTCTGGGTCAGCTCGGCGGTGGCCGCCGACAGCGACGCGCGCAGCTCCTGGAGTCGGCGCGGCACCCGCACGGTCCACCCCTTGTCCCGGAAGTGTCGCTTGATCTCGCCGACCACCGTGGGGGTGGCGTAGGTGGAGAACTCCACTCCGCGTTCCAGGTCGAACCGGTCCACGGCCTTGATCAGCCCGATCGTGCCGACCTGCACCAGGTCGTCCAGCGGCTCACCCCGGCCGGAGAACCGGCGGGCCAGGTACTCCACCAGCGGCAGGTGCATCTCGACCAGCGTGTCGCGGGCCCGCTGCCGGTCCGCCGAACCGTCCGGCAGGCTCGCCAGTAGCCCGAACAGCCTCCGGGCGTAGTCCCGGTCGTCCTCCTGTGAGCCCGGCTGTCGGGTCGCCGACGTCGTGTCGCCGGCGCCGGGGGAGTTCACCGCGCACCGCCACGCCGTTTGCGGAGCACGATGGCGACCGTCCCGCCCGAGCCGGTCTCGGTCTCGACCTCGCCGGCCAGCGCGGTCAGCACGGTCCAGGCGAAGGTGTGCTGGCGGGGCAACCGGCCCCCCTCGGTGGCCGCGCTCACCCTGATCACCAGCACGTCCGGCAGCAGGGTGTACAGGCAGGTCAGGTTTGAGCCGGGCGCGACGTCACCGAGGAGCAGGGCCGATGCCTCGTCCACCGCGATCCGCAGGTCGTCGATCTCGTCCAGGGTGAAGTCCAGGCGAGCCGCCAGGCCCGCGGTCGCGGTACGCAGGATCGACAGGTACGCGCCGCTGGCCGGTATGCGCAGTTCCACGGTGTCGTCGTATGACACGTCCCGCCGGCCGGCCGAGGGGGCCTCCTCCGTCATCACCGCTCCTCAGTACTGTCCTCGGTACGTGTCCCCGGTACGTCCTCAGTATGTGGGTCCGCTCGCCCGCTCCGTCGGCGGCGTGGCGAACCGTTCCAGCGCGTCGCCGGTCAGCCGGTACACCGTCCATCCGTCCACGGATTCGGCGCCTGCCGCGCGGTAGAAGCCGATCGCCGGCGCATTCCAGTCCAGCACCGACCATTCCAGTCTCCGGTAGCCACGCCGCACGCAGACCCGGGCCAGTTCCCCGAGAAGCTGCCGACCCAGTCCCGAACCGCGGTGTTCGGGCCGGACGTACAGGTCCTCCAGGTAGATGCCGTGGGTGCCTCGCCAGGTGGAGAAGTTCAGGAACCACAGAGCGAAGCCGACCACATTCCCGTCCGGGGTCAACCCGACATGCCCGAACAGGGCCGGCGAGGGGCCGAACAGGGCGTCGTGCAGTTGCGCCTCGATGACCTCCACCGCGTGTTCGGACCGCTCGTAGGCGGCCAGCTCGCGAATCAGTTGGGTGACCGTCGGGACATCGGCCGGTATGACCGGGCGCACGGACCCGGTCATGGTGTACCCGTCCGGCGCGTCATGCCCGGTTCGGGGGAATTTTCCGCTGGGCTGGTGACCAGATTCCAGTGCACGACCGTGGGCACGCCACACTCGGTCCCCAGCACGCACGGCGCCGCCGGACCGAGCACGAACATCCCGCCGGCCGTGGCCGGTTCGCCCAGCCACCTGGCGGCCAGCACCCGGGAGAAGTGACCGTGCCCGAAGATGAGCACGTCACCGTGGACCA
Organism: Mycobacteriales bacterium; assembly: GCA_036278435.1. Taxonomy (GTDB): domain Bacteria; phylum Actinomycetota; class Actinomycetes; order Mycobacteriales; family DASULA01; genus DASULA01. The sequence goes on from DASULA010000204.1 coordinate 7,341, forward strand.
GGCCGGCCCGGATCCGGGTGAGCACCCGGTCCGCCCGTACCTCCACCTCGCGGGCGGTCTCGCCGCCCGGGGGATCTCCCGACCAGATCGTCCAACCCGAGCGGTTCCTTCTGATCTGGTCGGAGGTCAGGCCCTCGTACTGGCCGTAGTCCCACTCGGCCAGGTCCGAATCGACGGTGGCCGTGCCGAAACCGGCCAGCCGCGCGGTGTCCAGCGCCCGTCGTCGCGGACTGGACAGCACCAGTGCCGGGCGCAGCCCGGCCAGTGCCGAGGCCAACCCGACCGCCTGGCGCTCGCCACGGACGGTCAGCGGCAGTTCCGTCCGGCCGGTGTGCCGGAACGCCCGGCTCCACTCGGTCTCCCCGTGCCGGACCAGCCACAGCCGCCCGCCGGCCGCCAAGACCCGACCGGTCTGGCCGGACGGGTCGGTCTGGCCGGAACACAGCCGGGCCGGCCCCGGATCGGGGCCGGCCCCTCGGGTCGTCCGGCTCACGCCTGCTTGGTCTCCCAGAAGATCTTGGCGATCTCGTCGATCTTGTCGAGCAGTTGCTGGCCCTCCTGGGGGTCCACCGAGCCCTTTCCGCCGGCCCCGCCGGCCAGCTTGGTGGCCTCGTTGAACAGGGTGTGCAACTGGGGGTACTTCTCGAAGTGCGCCGGCTTGAAGTAGTCGGTCCACAGCACCCACAGGTGGTGCTTGACCAACTGGGCTCGCTCCTCCTTGATGAACAGGGCACGGGTGCGGAACACCGGGTCGGTGTTGCCCTGGTACTTCTCCATGATCGCCTTGACCGACTCGGCCTCGACGCGAGCCTGGGCCGGGTCGTAGACGCCGCAGGGCAGGTCGCAGTGCGCGTAGGCGGTCACGCGTGGGGTGAGCAGGTGGGGAAGCCGCATTGATACCTCCGTTGCGATCCTCATGAGCACAGCCGGTCGCCGAGACCGGACTGGAGGATGATCCTTACCGGTCGAATCTCGCTGGCGACCCTACTCCGGGGGCACCGACGGCGCAGAGCGGAGGTGTGCGGTGCGCTGGCCGTTGGCAGCGGTGCTCGTCGCCGGGACATCGATGGTTCCCACCCTGTTGCCCGGCGATGCGGTGCTGGTGTGGCGGGGCCTGTCCGGCGGCGGTCCCCGGGTGCGTGCCGGCGACCTGGTGGTGGCCCGGTTCCGGGCCCGACCGGACCGGCTCGTGGTCAAGCGGGCGGTGCGTGCCTGCCCGGGGGAGGGTGGGGGATGGTGGTTGCTCGGCGACAACCCGGCGGCCAGCGACGACAGCCGCGGTTACGGCCCGGCCGACGTGGTGGCCCGGGTCGTGTGCCGATACTGGCCGCCGGTCAGGCGGGCCCGACCGGGGTCGACCTGAGCTGGTGGTAGTAGCGCTGGCAGTCGTCGTAGTCGGGCAGGGCGCCGGACGCCCGGGCCTCGGCCAGGCCGGGCGCGGCCCGGTCTCGGGGCGAGAGCAGCAACTCCAGGTCGGTGGGCCAGGGCAACCCCAGCTCCGGATCGAGCGCGTTCACGGTGTGCTCCCGGGCCGGGTTGTACGGCTCGGAGCACAGGTAGGTCAGCGTGCTGTCGTCGGCCAGCGCGACGAACCCGTGCCCCAACCCCTCGGCCACGTACACCGCACGGCGGTCCACCTCGTCGAGCCGGACCGTGTCGTACCGGCCGAAGGTGGGCGAGCCGACCCGGATGTCGACCACCACGTCGAGGATCGCACCACGCGGGCAGTACACGTACTTGGCCTGGCTGGGCGGCACGTCGGCGTAGTGCACCGCACGCACCGTGCCGCGTCGGGAGACGCTGTGGTTGGCCTGGGCCAGCCGCAGCGGGTGACCGATGGCGGCGGTGAGCACGTCCTCGCGCAACCACTCCAGGAACAGTCCCCGGCCGTCGCCGTGCTGGTCGGGAGTGAACTCCCAGGCCCCGGGCACGGCGAGCTGTCGCGTCTTCATGCCGGCTGACGGTAGCAGCAGTGTTCAACGTCACGGTCGGTCGCATCGGTCGTGTGGGAGACTCGGCCGACCTCGGGCGATCCCCGAGCACACCAGGCACCACGGCATCCGTCGAAGCCGCCAAGGACGGGTCGGACGGGTCGGGTGTCGCAACGACACGGATCGCACCTTGAGGGAGACACCACTGTGACCGGATACGACGACGACCCCGCCTTCCGCCTGCACGAGGGCGGCAAGCTGGCGATGGTGAGCACCGCCGAGCTGCGCGACCACGAGGACCTGTCACTGGCCTACACGCCGGGGGTGGCGCGGGTCTGCTCGGCCATCGCGGCCGATCCGGGCCTGGCCCACCGGTACACCTGGGCGTCCCGGGTGGTCGCGGTGGTCAGTGATGGCACCGCCGTGCTGGGTCTCGGCGACATCGGACCGCGGGCCGCGCTGCCGGTGATGGAGGGCAAGGCGTGCCTGTTCAAGCGGTTCGCCGGGCTGGACGCGGTCCCGGTGGTGCTCGACACCACCGAGGTCGAGGCGATCGTGGACACCGTGCTGCGGTTGGCACCGTCGTTCGGTGCGGTCAACCTGGAGGACATCAGCGCGCCGCGCTGCTTCGAGGTCGAGCGCCGGTTGCGCGAGGCGCTGGACATTCCGGTGATGCACGACGACCAGCACGGCACCGCGATCGTGGTGCTGGCCGCGCTGCGCAACGCGGCCAGGCTGGTCGGCCGCAAGTTGGCCGAACTGCGCGTGGTCGTGTCCGGCGCCGGCGCCGCCGGGGTGGCCTGCACCCGGATCCTGCTCGCGGCTGGGGTGGCCGAGATCACGGTGGTCGACTCCCGGGGCGTCCTCCATCCCGGCCGGGCGGATCTGACGCCGGTCAAGCGGGAGCTGGCCGGGCGGACCAACCCCACCGGGTTGACCGGTTCGCTCGCCGACGCGATGCGCGGGGCGGACGTCTTCCTCGGTGTCTCGGCCGGCACCGTCGCCGAGGAGGTGGTGGCCACGATGGCCGACGGCGCGGTGGTGTTCGCCCTGGCCAACCCGGATCCGGAGATCCATCCGGAGGTGGCGCACCGGTACGCCAGCGTGGTCGCGACCGGACGCAGCGACTACCCGAACCAGATCAACAACGTGCTGGCGTTTCCCGGGGTCTTCCGCGGTGCCATCGACGCCCGCGCGTCCGCGATCACCGAGGACATGAAACTCGCCGCCGCGGGTGCGCTGGCCGATCTGGTCGCCGGCGACCTGAGGCCCGACCGGATCATCCCGAGCGTCTTCGATCCCGGAGTGGCCGAGGCGGTGGCCGGGGCAGTGGCCGCCACGGTGGTCACGGCGGCGGCCACTGGGAACGGGGACTGAACGCCCTCGGTTGGTCTGGTGATCCGGTCGGTCTGAACACGTCATCACTCGCCCGGATGCGGAGAATGCGGAGACACGGCGGAGGGGCGCGTCCAGGGGTTTCACCTGACCCGCTCCGCCGTGCCTCCCTGCCGCCCGGCCGTGCCCGGACCCAGGGCCGTGGACCCGGCGTGCCATGGCGGCCGTTCCGGTCGTGCTACAGGCGGAGCCGGTGCCGGCCCTGGGTGCGCCAGCGACGCTCCCGTTCAGCCAACCGGATCGGATCGCGCCACAGCGCCGAACAGATGACGATCGTGCAGACGGCACCGGTGGCCAGTCCGGCGAACATGGACCACATGTAGGTCACCCGGTCACCCCCCCGTGCCGTCGGGGTGTTGCGAGCACGGGCGCGGCGGCGAGGGTCGGCACCCCTCCATGCCCACTCGCCGCCGCGCCCGGCTGTTCACCCGGCATCGGAGCATGCCGCGTCCGCGGCCGGGGAGTACAGGAGTTGGTCGGCCAGCGCCGTGTACTGGCACAGTGGTGCCGGCTGGCCGCACGAGCACATGTCCACTCCGCACCGTCGCATTGCCACCCGGCGGTGCAGGGCGAGCACGGCGAAGGAGAAGACCCGGAACATCTCCGGTTCGATGTCGCAGTTGGACAGTGGGGACAGGAGCCCGGTGCCCTGGTCCCGGGCGGGCCCGCCGGGTCGGGTCATCGGGACTCCTCGCCGGTCCCGGTGGGACCGCCGGACGAGCCCGGTGCGGCTGCCGGCCGTCCGGCCGGCGCGGACGCGCACCGCTGGTACTGCTGGAGGCATCGCTGACCGGGTCGGACCGGTCCCGCGGAACCACCATGTGCGGAACTTCTGGCCGCCGCGGCGGACGGACGACGGATGCGAGCCGCCGCAGGGCCATGCTGCTCACCGCACACTCCCTACCACGCCCTTTCAGGATTGTGACGCTCCGATTACGTCACGTGATGAAGGTCGAAGATAAGGGTGGCCAGGAGGGCTGGCGGACACCAGTAGTGTCCTCTCAGCGGAGCGCGCGCGGTGTCCCCGACGGACTTCGGCAGGCGCCGCCGGACTGCGCGGAACGGGTCGAGTAACCGTTTTCACGTTCGACCTTGAGCATCTCATGGATTCCGGCTCGCCGGGCAGTGGATCGTTGATCTTCCCGCGGGCGGTGCGCGGCCGGGCGCCGGGCCCGGTTCTGACCCGGTTCCGGCGGTCCGGAACGGTCGGATACCTGGGGTGGCCGGTCCGGCTCACCCACACTTCAGGGGGTATTGTCGGCGTCTACTGTGACGCTGAGTAGTTCAGTGGGTGCAGTAAGTTCGAAACGTTGCCGGGCGGGGGATAGAGGTGTCATCGGACACGGTGAGGTGATCACGTGGTCCTCCCAGTCTACGACGACAATCCAACACGCCGCTTCGCATTTGTGACGGGAGCGCTTATAGCGTTCAACGTGATTGTCTTTCTGTTTTCTCCGGTGCGGGCGCCGCTCATCGGGAATCCGTCGGCTCGCCTGTTGTGCGAGCAGAAGGCGTTCTACGAGCACTACGCGGCGATCCCCCGGGAACTGGTACACATGCGGCCGCTGGACTACACGTTCGCGTCGGGTCCCGGGCGGGCCTGTCACATGGTGGCCAGGACATTTGACAAGCATGTGCTGCTCTCGTCGGTCACCTACATGTTCCTGCACGGCGGGATCCTGCACCTGCTGGGCAACATGCTCTTTCTGTGGATATTCGGCAACAATGTGGAGGACCGGCTTGGCCGGTGCCGGTTCCTGGTGTTCTATCTGGCCACCGGGGTCATCTCCGCCTTCTCGTTCGCCCTGGTGAACCCGTCCGGCCAGACCCCGTTGGTGGGGGCGTCCGGCGCCATCGCCGGCGTGCTGGGCGCCTACCTGGTGCTCTACCCCCGGGTTCGGGTCACCGGCCTGCTCCTCTACCTGGTCCCGCTGCGGCTGCCGGCCTGGGTGGTGCTGGGGGTGTGGTTCGGCATCCAGGCCTTCTACGCGCACGGCGAGGGCGTGACCGGAGGAGAGGTGGCGTACTTCGTGCACGTCGTGGGCTTCGTGCTCGGAGTGGCCTACGCGGCCCTGGTCCGCCACCGGTTCCGCGGCGGGCCGGTCGAACCCGACCCACAGGCGGACTCCCCTCCGGCGCACCCCTGACAGTGGGCCGTCATCTCGCGGCGGTCCCGCCGGCCGCCTCGTCGATGTCGCTGGCCGTGTCGTCGTCGGCGGCATCCTCGTCCCGGGCCAGCCAGGTCGCCAACCGTTCCACCGGGATCTCGAACTGCGGATTCAGGTCGACGAAGACGCGCAGGCGGTCGGCCAGCCAGTCCAGCGACACGGTCTCCTCGCCACGCCGGTCGGCCAGCTCCTCGATCCCTCGGTCGGTGAAGTACATGTCCGCCTATCCGGTGAACGCCGCTTCGACGAGGGTCCGCTGCTCGGCCTCGTGCAGCTTGCTGGACCCACCGGCCGGGCTGGCCGACGCGGGCCGGGAGCACAGCTTGAGCGGGCGGCCACCGAGGTGGGCCGGCAGGTGCAGGGCCATGTGCGCCCAGGCGCCCATGTTCTCCGGCTCCTCCTGGACCCAGCGCAGGTCGCGGACGTCCCGGTAGGGCGCCAGCGCCTCGGTGACCTGCCGGCCGGGCAGCGGGTAGAGCTGTTCGATTCGCAGGATCGCGGTGTCGGTGATCCCGGCCCGCTGCCGGTGTGCGGCCAGGTCGTAGTACACCTTGCCCGCGCACAGCAGGACCCGCCGTACCGCGGCCGGGTCACCGACCCCGGGGTCGGTGACCACAGGGGCGAACGTACCGGTGGTGAAGTCCTCCACCGTCGAGGTGGCCGCGCGCAGCCGCAGCAGCGACTTCGGGGTGAACACCACCAGCGGTCGGCGTCGGCTGGTCAGCGCCTGCCGACGCAGCAGGTGGAAGTGACTGGCCGGGGTGGACGGCAGGCAGACCGTCATGTTGTCCTCGGCGCACAGTTGCAGGAAGCGTTCGATCCGGGCGCTGGAGTGGTCCGGACCCTGCCCCTCGTAGCCGTGCGGCAGCAGCAGCGTCACCGCGGAGCGCTGGCCCCACTTCGCCTCGCCGGAGGAGATGAACTCGTCGATGATCGACTGTGCCCCGTTGGCGAAGTCGCCGAACTGGGCCTCCCAGGTCACCAGCGCGTCGGGGTTGGCCACCGAGTAGCCGTACTCGAAGCCCATCGCGGCGTACTCGCTCAGCAGCGAGTCGTACACCCAGAACGGCGCCTGGTTGGGATCCAGGTACTTCAGTGGTGTGTACTCCTCGCCGGTGTCACGGTCGACCAGCATGGCGTGCCGCTGGACGAAGGTGCCGCGTCGGCTGTCCTGTCCGGCCAACCGCACCGGACGGCCCTGCAACACCAGCGAGCCGAACGCGAGCAGTTCCCCGAAACCCCAGTCCACCCCGCCCTCGCTGGCCATCGCCGCGCGCCGCTGGAGCTGCGGCTTGAGTCGCGGGTGAACGGTGAAGCCGTCGGGCAGGCTGACGTAGGCCTCGCCGATCCGCTTGATCGTCTCCCGGCTGACCGCGGTCGACACGTCGTCCACCGGTGCCTGTCGCATCCGGGTCTCCGGACCGGGCTCGCCGCCGGAGTTGCGGGTCTCCAGAAAGACCTTCTCCAGTTGTTCCTGGTAGTCCCGCAACGCGTCCTCGGCCTCGGACACGGTGATGTCGCCCCGGCCGATCAGGGCCTCGGTGTAGAGCTTGCGGACCGAGCGCTTCGCGTCGATGATGTCGTACATCTTGGGCTGGGTGAACGACGGATTGTCGGTCTCGTTGTGCCCACGCCGCCGGTAGCAGACCATGTCCACCACGACGTCCTTCTTGAACTGCCGGCGGTAGGCCATGGCCAGGTTGGCCACCCGCACGCACGCCTCGGGGTCGTCGCCGTTCACGTGGAAGATCGGCGCCTGGATCATCCTGGCGACGTCGGTGCAGTACAGGCTGGATCGGGCCTCGCCGGGGCTGGTGGTGAACCCGACCTGGTTGTTGATGATCACGTGCACGGTGCCGCCGGTGCGGTACCCGCGCAACTGGGACAGGTTCAGGGTCTCGGCCACCACGCCCTGCCCGGCGAACGCGGCGTCGCCGTGGATCAGCACGGGCAGCACGGTGAAGCCCGACTCACCCTTGTTGATCATGTCCTGCTTGGCCCGGACGATGCCCTCCAGGACCGGGTTCACCGCCTCCAGGTGGCTGGGGTTGGAGGTCAGCGACACGGTCACGGTCCGGCCGTCCAGCGGGCTGGTGAACCTGCCGGTGGCGCCGAGGTGGTACTTCACGTCGCCGGAGCCGTGCACGGTGCCCGGGTCGATGTAGCCCTCGAACTCGCGGAAGATCTTCGCGTAGCTCTTGCCCACGATGTTGGCCAGCACGTTGAGCCGGCCGCGGTGCGCCATGCCCAGGACGACCTCGTCCAGGCCCTGGTCGGCGGCGTCGCGCATCAGCTTGTCCAGCAGCGGGATGATGCTTTCGGACCCCTCCAGGGAGAACCGCCGCTGGCCCACGTACTTGGTCTGCAGGAACGTCTCGAACGCCTCGGCCGCGTTGAGCCGGCCGAGCACGTGCTTCTGCTCGTCCCGGCTGAGGTCGGAGTGGCCGACCTCGACCCGTTCCTGCAACCAGGCGCGTTCCTCCGGGTCGGTGATGTGCATGTACTCCACGCCCACCCGGCGGCAGTAGGCGTCCCGCAGCACGCCGAGCACCTCGCGTAGCCGCATCACCCGGCTGCCGGCGAATCCGCCGACCGGGAACTCCCGGTCCAGGTCCCACAGGGTCAGCCCGTGCTTGGTGATGTCCAGGTCGTCGTGGGTGCGGAGCCGGAACTCCAGCGGGTCGGTGTCGGCCATCAGGTGGCCGTTGGTGCGATAGGCGTTGATCAGCTCGATCACCCGGGCCGACTTGTCGATCTGCCCCTCGTGTGAGATCCGCTGGTCGCGCATCCACCGGACCGGCTGGTAGGGCACCCGCAGTGACCGGAAGATCTCGTCGTAGAACGAGTCGGCGAGCAGCAGTTCGTGCATCCGGCGGAGGAAGTCCCCGGACACCGCGCCCTGGATGATCCGGTGGTCGTAGGTGGAGGTGAGGGTCATCACCCGGCTGACCGCGGCCTCGGCCAGGGCGTCGGCGCTCATGCCCTGGAACTCGGCCGGGTACTCCATCGCGCCGACGCCCACGATGCAGCCCTGGCCCTGCATCAGCCGCGGCACCGAGTGCACGGTGCCGATGGTGCCCGGGTTGGTGAGGCTGATGGTGGTGCCGGCGAAGTCCTCCACGGTCAGCTTGCCGGCCCGGGCCCGCCGGATGATGTCCTCGTAGGCCTGCCAGAACTGGGCGAAGTCCATCGACTCGGCCCTTTTCACCGAGGCGACCACCAGCGAGCGGCTGCCGTCGTCCTTCTTCAGGTCGATGGCCAGGCCCAGGTTGACGTGCTCGGGGGTGATCAGGGTCGGCTTGCCGTCGACCGCCGCGAAGGAGTTGTTCATCTCCGGGAAGTCGGCCAGTGCCTTGACCACCGCGAAGCCGATCAGGTGGGTCAGGGACACCTTGCCGCCGCGGGCCCGGCGCAGGTGGTTGTTGATGACGATCCGGTTGTCCGCCACCAGTTTGGCCGGCACCGCACGCACGCTGGTCGCGGTGGGCACCGTGAGTGAGGTCTCCATGTTGGACACGGTGCGGGCGGCCGCGCCACGCAACGTACTGGGCCGGCCCGGCAGTTGCGGGCGAGCCTGGCCGGCCGGTTTGGGCGCCGCCGCGGGTGCCGGCTGTGGGGCGGGCGTCGGGGCCGGCGGCGGCTGGACCGGGCGGACCCTGGTCGCCACCGCGCTCGCTGGGCTCGGCGGGCTCGGCGCCGCGCCGTTGGCCTGCTGCGGCTCGCCGGGGCGGTAGTCAGTGAAGAACTCGTGCCAGGCCGTGTCGACACTGGACGGATCGGCGAGGTACCGCTCGTACATTTCCTCGACCAACCATTCGTTCGGTCCGAATCCTCCCTGTCCGAAGTCAGCGGCGTCGCTGCTGCGGTCGCTGTCCTGGCTACCTTGCGTCGACACGGATCGGGTCGCCTCTTCCCGCGTGAGTGCTGGGGTCAACGACCCCTCAGGCTACGCGTCCGGGGCATGGACGCGCACAGCTACCCCACAACCAGTGACTGGTCCGGGAGCCACCAAGGTGGTACCCGCCACGCCGGCCGGTACGCCTGGTGATCCGGGTGTGTCGCGGATTCGGGTGGCTCGTCGGCATCAGTCGGCGGGGGCAGCGTGGCCGGGGTCCCCGAAGACCTTCAGACAGCCGGTCAGTCCGTACCGGAGCAGCATCGCGTCGTCGACCCCGGCGGTGTCGGCGGCCCGCAACGCGGTCAGTCCGGCGGCGGTCCGGTCGGGATCGGCGGCCCGGACGGCCCGGCTGATCGCGGGCAGGTCCGCGCGCGCCCGGTTCAGGTCCCGGGTGGCCGGTCGCAACCAGCCCGAGCGCAGCGCGGCTGCCTCGGCCGAGGGCAGGTCGGCCTCGGTGAGTTCAGTGAGTAGCCGGTCCTTCTGCGCGAAAAGGTCGATCGCATAGCCGATGGTGTCCTCCGGTGAGTCTGGCTGGCGCATCGCGGCGATCCGCGCGGCCGAGTGCGCGCACGCGGTGTTCGCCCGGGCCACGAACGTGGCCCGACTGACGCCCAGGCCGCACCCGGACAGCACCGGCAGGGCCAGCACGACAAGGCCGAGCAGGACGGGGGGACGATGACGGATGGAAAGGTGCCTCACCGGCCCACGGTACCGGGCCGGCCGCCGCGGGCCGACCGGGGTGGCGCCGGTATGTCACGCTGTCCGGCGCCACCCCGTCTGGCGGGTCATGCCCGGGTCCGTACCCGTGTTTGGTCCGATGGTGCTCGGTCAGGGGATGTCGCGGCGCACCGTCAACGCCGTCCCGAGGATCGCGAACAGCAGGCCCCAGCAGACCAGCACGACGCCGCCGGTCCAGGTGCCGAGCAGGTCCGTGCTGCCCTGACCGGTCTGCGCGTTGGCCTGGGTCAGTGCCGCGTTCGCCCCGCCCGGCAGGAACTTGTAGGCGTCCTTCACGTACGGGATCACCCGGATCAGGGGTTCGAGCACGAACAGGTAGGCCAACCCGCCGATCACCGCGATGATCTGGTTGCGCACCAGCACGCCCAGCCCGACCCCGACCACGCCGAAGATCGCCACGCTGATCACGGTGGTGATCAGGGTGCGCGGGATCCCGTTGGCGCCCAGCGACACGTCCACACCCTTGGCCGACAGCCAGGGCAGGATGATCGCCACCGCCAGCGCCGCGCACAGCACCGAGTACACCAGCCCCAGGCTGGCGTAGGTCACCAGCTTGGCCGCCACCACCCGACCGCGTCGCGGTTCGAACAGGAACGTGGGGCGGGAGGTGAAGTGCCGGAACTCCGTGGTCATCCCGATCACGCCCACGATCAGGATGAAGATCAGCGCGGCGCCGGACGAGCCGAACGCCTGGCGCTGGGTGGACGGGGCGCTCAGCGGCGGGATCCCCGACTGGTCATTGCCCGCGCCGAGGATGGTGGCCACCACGCCGAGGGTGGTGAACGCCAGGGAACCGGCGAGCATCCCCCACCACAGCTTGGTGGTGAAGAGCTTGCGCAACTCGGTGCGGATGAGCGTGTTCACGGCTGCCCTCCCACCGTGGCCGTGGCCGGGACCTGCCCGGCGGTGTCGTTGCCGTTCCCGTTGCCGGTCAGGTCGAGGAAGATTTGCTCCAGGTCGGACCGGACCGCGGTGAGCTCGTGCAACTCCACGTGCGCCTTCCATGCCTCGTGCCCGACCACCTCGGGGTCGACGCCCAGCACCCGGTACCCGCCGTCCGGGCCGGGTTCGACGGTGGCCCCGAGCGGGGCCAGGACCTCCACCAGCCGGTCCGGGCTGGGTGTGCGGACCAGCACCGCCGAGGACTGGTCGGCGGCCAGCTCGGCCAGCCGACCCTGCCGGACCAGCCGGCCGCGGGCCAGGATGACCACCCGGTCGACGGTCTGCTCGACCTCGGAGAGCACGTGGCTGGACACCAGCACGGTGCGCTTGTCACTGTCGGCGAGGTGGCGGAGGAACCCCCGCAGCCAGGCGATGCCCTCCGGGTCCAGCCCGTTGGCCGGCTCGTCCAGGATGAGCACCCGCGGGTCGCCGAGAAGCGCGGTGGCCAGTGCCAGCCGCTGCCGCATGCCCAGCGAGAACCCTCGCACGGTCTTGCGGGCGGCGTCGGCCAGGCCGACCTGGTCGAGCACCTCGTCGGCCCGGGAGTCGGGCAGTCCCGCGGCGACACAGTAGGTGCGCAGGTGGTTCCGGGCGGTACGCCCGGGATGGAAGCTGGTCGCCTCCAGTACGGCACCGACCATCCGCCCGGGGTTGGGGATCTGCGCATAGGGCAGGCCGCCGATGGTGGCGACCCCGGCCGTCGGCGTGGCCAGACCCAGCACCATCCGCAGGGTTGTGGTCTTCCCCGCCCCGTTGGGGCCCAGGAATCCGGTGACGGATCCGGGTTCGACGGTGAAACTCACATCGTCGACCGCTCTTAGGGTGCCGAAAACTTTGGTCAGGCCGGATACCACGATCCGGCCCGGCTCGTCGGGCACTACGAACCCCCTCCATAGTCGTTGCGGCAGAACGGCTCTCGTCGTGCGCTGTCGGCAGTGTGTCGATGACCCCGGGTGACCAGGCCGTGCACGGGCACCTGCTGGCCCGGACCGTCGGACCCAACAGCCGAGGCCGGGCCACCCACCCGCCCATCGTGCGGCCTGCCGCGACGTCAGGGTCAAGCGTCGCCGACCCGGCATGGTGGCCGTGCTGGTGTCAACGCGACCGGCCCGCTCCTAGTTCCGGCAGTGTGGTCTGGTGTCCCACCACGGCGGTGGGTACTGCCGCGCCGCGACTTCGGCGGGGCCAAGGATACGTCGACGCGGGCGAGGGGTGGAACGGGATTCACGGGCGGGCGGGAGTCTCACCGGCCCAGGTCGGAGAGCATGAGCCGGGCCGCGTTGTGGCCGGCGCATCCGATCACCGAGCCGGCCGGATGGCATCCGGCCGCGCCCGCGTACAGGCCGGGAAGGCCGGTGGCATAGGGCATCCGCTCGGTGAACGCGAACGTGTTGTTGACGTGGTGGATGTTGCCGCTGCTGATGCCGAAGTAGGTCTTCAGGTCCGGTGGGGCCAGCGCCTGGGTGTCCAGCACCAGGCCGCGGGTGCCCGGCGCGTAGATCTCCAGCACGTCCAGCAGCCGCTCGACGTACCCGGGCAACTCGACGTCCCAACTCGATCCGGTCACGTCGTGTGGCACCCCCTGCACGAACAGTGCGCTGGAGTGATTACCGTCACTGTCCTGAAGCGACGGGTCCAGGGTGGAGTGCAGATACCACTCGATCGGCGGAGTGGCCGGCAGCCGGCCCGCGGCGGCGTCGTCGAAGGCCGCGCGCAGCGCCGGCAGCAGGTCCGGCTCGGCCACCGGGGGCAGCAGGTGGACCGTGGTGCCGTACTGGCCGCGATCCTCGGCCAGGGCGGCGAACCTCGGCAGCCCGGACAGGGCCAGATTCAGTTTCATTGTCTGTCCGGGCGACCGGAGTTCCCATTCGGCCAGCCTTCCGGTCAGATCCGCGGGCAGGTGCTCCCCGGCCAACCCGGTCAACCGGAACGGGTCGGTGGCCACCAGTACCGCCCCGGCCCGAACCTCCTCGCCCTCTACTGTGGACACACCGGTGGTGGTGCCGGCGTCCACCAGCACCCGGGCGACCTCGGTGCCGGTACGGATCCGCGCGCCGGCCCCGACCGCGGCCCTGGCCAGCGCCGCGGTCACCGTGCCCATGCCGCCGCGCACCACCATCCAGGTACCGTCCGCCCCGGGCTGCCGGCACATGTTGTGTACCAGCAGGTTGTGACCCGAGCCCGGCGACCAGGGGGAGCCGGTCAGCCCGGGCGACCCGTCGGTGACCGCGTACATGGCCACCACGGTGGGCGAGCAGAAGCCGAACCGGTCCAGGTAGTCCATCGCGCTGCCCCGCACCATGTCCACGAACACTCCGCGCAGCGCCGGGCGGAGGTAGCGCTGCGCGGTCTGCTCGACCGGCAGCGGCGGCGCCAGCCAGGCCGGCGCGAGGTCCTCGCGCAGCGCGGCCAGTTCGGCGGT
>DASULA010000205.1:0-2488 GCA_036278435.1 Mycobacteriales bacterium
GGCACCGGCGGCCCGCTCGAACGCGTGCGCCACCCGCAACAGGTCCCAGTCGCCGCGCGGCCGGCCGACCAGTTGCAACCCGACCGGCAGCCCGTCTCCGGTGAACCCGGCCGGCACCGACACCGCCGGGCATCCGGTCACCGAGATGCGGCAGGCCGAGGCCATCCAGTCGATGTAGGTGGGCATCGGCACGCCGTCGATCTCGGTCACCCACTCGGTTTCGACGTCGAACGGCGGCACCTGCGAGACCGGGCAGGCCAGCACGTCGACGTCGGCGAAGAACCCGGCCAGCCGGGCGGTCAGCGCGGTGCGCAACCTGGTGGCGCGGCGCAGGTCCGCCGACGTCTGCGCCAGCCCCTGCTCGACGTTCCACACCACGGTGTCCTTCACCCGGTCCCGGTGGTCGGCCACCAGCGTCTCGAACGCCAGGGCGTAGGCGAACGCCCGTTCGACACGGAACACCTCGTCGGCGCCGCTCAGGTCCGGCTCGGTGTCCAGCACGGTCGCGCCGAGGCGCTCGAACACCGCCGGGGCGCCGGCGAGCGCGTCGCGCACCCGCCGGTCCACCGGCAGCCCGCCCAGGTCCGGGCTGACCGCCACCCGCACGCCGCGCAGGTCACCGGACAGCAGTGCGGGCAGCCCGGCGGGGTCGGTGAGTGGCTCGGGTGGTCCGGCCGGGGCCGCCAGGGCGAGCGGCACTCGCGGGTCCGGGCCGGACAGCGCGGCCAGCAGCAGAGCGGTGTCGGCCACGGTCCGGCCCATCGGCCCGACCACGGCGAGCGGGCTCCAGGTGTCGGCCACCGGCCAGGACGGCACCAGCCCGGCCGACGGGCGCAGCCCGACCACGTTGCAGAAACTGGCCGGATTGCGCAGCGAGCCGCCCATGTCGCTGCCGTCGGCCAGCGCGACCTCGCGGGCGGCCAGTGCCGCGGCGGCACCCCCGCTGCTGCCCCCGGCGGTCCGGGTCGGGTCGAACGGGTTTCGGGTGGCGCCGAACAGGGTGTTGAACGTCTGTGACCCGGCGCCGAACTCCGGCGTGTTCGTCTTGCCCAGGCAGATCGCCCCGGCCACCCGCATCCGGGCCACGTGCAGCGCGTCGGCGTCGGGCACGTGGTCGGCGAACAGCGGCGAGCCGTAGGTGGTGCGCACGCCGGCGGTCTCGGCCAGGTCCTTGTGCGCCACCGGAAGCCCGTGCAGCAACCCGGGTGCGGCACCGGCGGCCAGCGCGTCGTCGGCGGCTCGGGCCCGCTCCAATGCCCGCTCGAAGGTGCGGGTGACCAGCGCGTTGACGGTGCCGTCCACCCGTTCGACCTGGGCGATGTGCGCGGCGACCACCTCGCGGGCGGACACCTGCGCGGTCCGCAGCAGCCCGGCCAGGGTCACCGCGTCCAGCCCGCACAGGTCACGCCCGTCGCCGTCCACGCCACCCCTTCCCCGCCACCCGCGCGAGCCGCTCCCCTCCGCCCGGCCCAGTGAGGTTTTCTTGCGAAAACCTCACTGGTGACCGGTTACATAGCGAGGTTTTCTTGCGAAAACCTGCGGCGCGGCTAGCTGGCCTGGGCGGCGTGGTGGGCCTCCAGCCGGGCCTTGGCCGCGTACCGGACGGCGTCCACGTCGTCGTCGAGCAGCCAGAGCAGCACGTGGTACGGCGTGGCGCTGTTGCACGCGATCCGCAGCCGCACGTCCGGGTCGGAGTCACCGGCCAGCTTCTCGAACAGCTCCAGCGACAGCGACCGCCGGGACGCGACCATGGCCCGCACCCGCCAGTCGGCGTCGCGGGCCAGCAGCACCAGGATGGCGTTCGGCACGGTCCGGTTGAGAATGACCCAGGTCCGCATCCCCGGATAGCGCACCACCAGGTCGAACCACACCGCCAGCGGAGCCCGTTCGAAGCCGGTGCGCTCGTACTCCACCGGATCGATGCTGGTCCGAAGTCGGATGAACTCCTCGGAAGTCCTGATCATCCTCGCCCCTGGGTAGACATCGCCCCCACCAGACCACTGCCCCATCACTGCCGGACCCGCACAGCATGGACCATCGGCGGGCGTCACGGCATCGGATGGTGGTTTCCGGTGCACTGTCACCCGTCCGGCGGCCCGGTGCGCAGCCGGCCGGCACCCGTGGCGGCGACCACCAGGGCCAGGAATCCGGTGGCCACCCCGGTCAGCAGGGCGCGGTGGCCACCGGACATGTCGACGATCCGGCCGGCCAGATACGCGCCCGGCGCGAACCCGGCACCCAGGGCCGTGCTGACCCAGGTGAACCCCTCGGTGCGCGCGGCGGCCGGCACCAGCGCCTCGACCAGGCCGATACCGGCCACCAGGGTCGGCGCGATGGTGAAACCGGCCACTGCCACCGCGACCACCATCAGCCCGATCGTCGTGGCCAGCGCCAGCGGGACGGTGCCGATGACCACGAAGGCGACCAACGCCAGCACGAACCGGTGGCCCATCGGCCGCGTCCAGCGCACCGTGCCGTACCACAACCC
>DASULA010000206.1:0-2771 GCA_036278435.1 Mycobacteriales bacterium
TGCCACCAGGCCAGGTCGGTCGTGCCGTGCTGGCGGTGTTCCAGGTCGCGGGCCAGGAACGTCAGCCAGCGCGTCGCCTGTTCGGCGTTCCACCCGCGGCCACCCGACTCGCCGGGACCCGGCCGGTACGCCGCCGGGATGAAGGCGTCGAAGAGGTGACGTTCGACCGCCGTTCGGCTCGGGAACGAGTCCCGGTCACACAGTTCGCCCGGGTGGCGCGGCACCGAGGACGGGCTCTCCCGGGCCCGCGGGTTGTAGACCACCCGGGCCAGCGCGGCTATCAGCGGCGTGGTCAGCGCTTGCGCCACGGGGGCGCCGGGATCGGCGACCAGGGTGGCGGCGACGTCGTCCCACCGGGCCGCCGAGTCAGGGCCACCGCTGGAGTGCCTCAGGTAGTCGGTGACCACGCCGGCCTCCAGCGGGCACAGTTCGATGCCGGCCGCGCCGTTCAGGGTCACCTCCGGCCCGCCGGGTGGGCGGGTCGCCCGGCGGAACGCCTCGGTCCGCGCGGCCACGATCAGCCGCTGGCCGGGCGGCAACGCGTCGTTGATCCTGTCGATCGCCGCGCCACGGAGCCGGTCGGGAATCTCGTCCAAGCCGTCCAGCACCAGCAGCAGGAATCCGGCATCCAGCAGTGCGCGGGCCCGGCTCGTTCGGGGTTTCTTGATCAGCGGTGCGGACAGGGCGTGATTGTCGGTGCTGAGCCGGTGTTCGATCCAGGTGTACAGGTCCTCCCGCTGCGGGTTCCACGAGGCCAGCGGAAGCAGTATCGGCACCGGCTGGCCGGGGTCGCGCCGGGAGAGAAGGTCGAGCACCACCCGGACCAGCAGGACGGTCTTGCCCGCGCCCGGCTCGCCGAGCACCAGGAGCCGGCCGGTGGGCACGCGGCCGAGCACGTCGACCAGATCGCCGGCCGTGCCGGCCAGCCCGGCCGGGTCCCCGGCCCACGGTGCGGCCGGTGGCACCGGCGAACCCGGTCCGCTGGTGGCCTGGGTAAGGAGTTTCGGCCAGCTCTCCACCAGGGAGGCATCGGTGGGTTTCCACTGGACCGCCATCGGATACGGATTGTGGACCTGCCGCCGCACGGCCTCGTTGGTCCATTGGGTGCCCAGCGCGATGGCCAGCCGGTCCGCGAGATCGGCGAGATCGGCACGGGCCGGCGAGACGAGGTCCTGCCGGCCGTCCTCGCCGACGCCAAGGCGGCGCAGCAGCAGCGCCGTCACCGCCCGGTAGGCGTCCGCGGCGGCCGTGGAGATCGCACTGGACGCGCCGATTCCGGCGGCGGCGGCGAACGCCGCGACGATCACCGTTACCGGATTCACCCCGACACCGCCATCCCGAACGCATTCGACCTACCCAGGCGTGACTATAGACATGGCGTTGCCGGGTACGGCCAGAGGCCTCAACACGCCTTTTGACCATGGAAACCACGCCCAATTGATGTCCCCCGTTGTGGACCGTGCCGGACGCAGGCGTGGGCCTGGCCGGCCGAGTGGTCGTCTGGGGGTCGCCGGGGACCTTCGCCGGTCGTCCGAGGGTCTCTTCCGGCAGGTGGTCTCTTGTAGTCGCGTGGGTACTCAGTGCGATCGGGGCGGGTTAGGCTCCGTGCAGATGTCGGGAGGTGGAGCGGAAAGCGGATGGCACGGACGTTGTTGAAGTCGCTGGTGGATGCCCGGTACCTGCGGGACATCACCTTGTTCAACCGGGCCTATGACCTGGCCGTGTGCTGCCGGTGGCGCCGACAGTTCCTCACCCACCGCTGATGCGGCTGGTAAGCCGTCCGGCGCGCGACCGCGCGCCGGACTCTGTCGCATCCGCCCCGATCAGCGCCCGTGCGTGGTGAGCACGGCGCAGGCCACCGGCTCGGTCGGGTCGAAGGTGCCGGCGTTGGTCATGCCATGCACCACGATGGTGTACTGGTCGAAGGCCCCCAGCGAGGTCTCCGGTGCCCCGGCGTCGGTGGACCTGAACGTGCGGGAGTACGCCAGACGGGATGCGGGAGTGACATCCTTGCCCAGGGTGATCACCACCGGACCATAGGCCGGCAGGCCATCGGTGAAGCTGAGTACGCCGTCGGCGCCGGCCAGGCTCATGTCTGGGCAGTGCGATTGGGTGCCGTCGCCGAAGCCGTGGATGTGGTGCACGTGCAGCTTCCCGGGCTCAAGCCCGTGGACATTGAGGTTCACCCGGAGTTTCCCGGCCCGCTCGACCAGCGTCGCGACCCCGTGCACACCGGAGTGGTTGAGCGCGACCAAGGTGCCGTGATCCACCACCGCGCCGTTGGAGGCGGCGGCGGGCTGGGCCGCGACCGCGGTGGTGACGGCCGCCGCCGTGGCGGCCGTCACGATAGCTGCCCAGGCACGGGTGGTTCGACGCATGGAATCTCCTGTCGGACATGCCCGCATGGCAGGCGTGGGTACGTTTCGAAAAGACACGCGGCTCGGGGCCCAGCGGTTCAGCCATCCGCCCCGTGTCCGGCCTCTGGAACCCGAACCTGCGTATCGAGGAATAGCGGCGGACCGGCTGGATGCCACGTCCCTTCCCCAAGTCCGATTGGCGGGTACCGGTGAGATCGATCATTGATAGGGTGCCATCGTTCGTCTGCCGGGGGGAGGCTTCCGTTCGATGGCAGATGGAGGCAGGCTGGCGGCGCGCCTTGGGTGGGTGGGGGCCGCGATCGTGCCACCCGGGGCCGTCCTTGCCGCACGGTGGAATCTCGTCTCGGCCCACGCACTTCTCAGCGGGGCACTCGTGGTGGCGTACGAGGTCAC
>DASULA010000207.1:0-10735 GCA_036278435.1 Mycobacteriales bacterium
GCCCGAACCGCCGGCCCGGCCGGTACGCCCGGCACCGCAGCAACCGGCCAGCCGCCCGGCGCCGCAACGCCCGGCCGCCCGGCCCCCGGTCCCGGCCGCCGCGTCCGGCCGCGAGCGCGACGTCCGCGAGGTTCCGGAGGAGAACGAGTCCGACGGGGATCGGGCCAAGCGGGCCAGGGTGCCGTCCTGGGACGACATACTGCTGGGCGTTCGCCGCAATCCGTAGCTGACCAGGTCCGCTCCGCAGGCGGGTCCGCGCGGTCCCGCTGAGGACCGACAGCCGTATGCCTGTCCCGCATGTTCGCCGGCCGGCGGATTCGCCGACAGAAATACAGGTGAAGCGGATCGGTTAGCGCGGCTAACCTTCAGAGACTATGGATACGCCAGCGAACAGCAGGGTTGGGCTCTCCTCGCTGTGGCGCATCCGGGGATACGTCACCCCGCACGCCCGGGGTCTGGTGGTCAGCACGGTGGCCGCCCTGCTGGCCACGTTCACCGGGGTGGCGGTGCCGATCCTGACCCGGGACCTCATCGACGGCCCGGTCCGACACGGTGACCGCGCCGCGCTGATCCCGCTGGGCGCCGCGGCCGTGGTCTTCGGGCTGGCCGAGGCGGTGCTGGTGTACCTGCGGCGGTGGACCATGGCCTACTCCTCGCTGGGCCTGGAGACCGACCTGCGGGACGACCTGTACGCGCACATCCAGCGGCTGCCGGTGTCGTTCCACGACCAGTGGCAGTCCGGCCAACTGCTGTCCCGGATCACCTCTGACCTGTCGCAGATCCGGCGGTTCGTCGGGTTCGGCGTGGTGTTCCTGGTGGTCAACGGACTGACCTTCCTTGTCGTCGGCGGCCTGCTGGTCGCGATCTACTGGCCGCTGGGCGTGCTGGTGGTCATCTCGGCGGTGCCGCTGGGCTGGGTGTCGCTGCACTACGAGCGCCGGTACAAGCGGCAGGCCCGCCAGGTGCAGGACCAGCGCGGCGAGGTCGCCACCAATGTGGAGGAGGCCGCGGTCGGGGTACGGACCATCAGGTCGTTCGGCCGGAGCCGACTGGTGTTCGGCCAGTTCGACGCCAAGGCGCGCGACCTGTACACGTTCTCGATGGCCAAGGTGCGCACCCTGGCCGCGGTGTGGGCGCTCATCGAGATGCACCCGCAGGCGGTGCTCGGGCTGATCGTGCTGGTCGGCGCGGTCGCGGTGTCCGGCGGCGCGATGACCCTGGGCACGCTGGTGGCGTTCGTGTCCCTGTTCCTGCTGATGGTCTGGCCGATCGAGTCGCTGGGCTGGCTGCTGGCCAACGCCCAGGAGGCGATCAGCGCGGCGGACCGGATCTTCGAGGTGTTCGACACCCCGCCGAGCATCGTGGACCGGCCGGGCGCGACGCCGCAGGTCGACGTCCGCGGGGAGTTGCGCCTGCACCGGGTCGGATTCACCTACCCGGGCGGGTCCCACCCGGTGCTGCACGACGTCGACCTGCGGATCGCGCCGGGCGAGACGGTGGCGCTGGTGGGCGCCACCGGGTGCGGCAAGACCACGCTGACCACGCTGGTCACCCGGCTCTACGACGTGACCGCCGGGCGGATCACCATCGACGGCCACGACATCCGGGACCTGCCGCTGGCCAACCTGCGGCAACTGGTGTCCACCGCGTTCGAGGACGCCACCCTGTTCTCGGCCAGCGTCCGGGAGAACCTGACCCTGGGCCGGCCACAGGCCACCACCGAGGAGATCGACGAGGCGCTGGGGATCGCCCAGGCCGACTTCGTGTACGAGCTGCCGTGGGGCGTGGACACCCGGATCGGGGAACAGGGCATGACCCTGTCCGGCGGCCAGCGGCAGCGGTTGGCGCTGGCCCGGGCCGTTCTCGGCCGTCCCCGGGTGCTGGTACTCGACGACCCGCTGTCGGCGCTGGACGTGCACACCGAGGGCCTGGTGGAACGCGCCCTGCGCCGGGTGCTGGCCACCACCACCGCGCTGGTGGTGGCGCACCGGCCGTCCACGGTGCTGCTCGCCGACCGGGTCGCGCTGCTGGCCGGGGGCACGGTCACCGCGGTGGGCACCCACCACGAGCTGCTGACGAACGTGCCGGCCTACCGCGACATCCTCAGCCAGGAGTCCGACCTGCGACAGTCCGAGCGGATCACCCCGGCGGGCGGAGGCAGGCGATGACCGACGTGGTGGTCGGCGGCACCGGCGGCACCGGCGACGCGGACCGACCCGACCGACCCGACCGACCGGACACCGCGGACCGGTCCGCGCCGGCCGGTGGCATCGACTCCTGGCGCGGAGTGGCCGCCGAGGACGCCGAGGACATCCCGGACCGGATCGGCATCCGGCTGCGGGCCCGCAGCCGCCGGTTGCTGGGCTCACTGGTCCGCCCGCACCGCCGGACCCTGTGGTACATCCTGGCCGTCGTCCTGGTACAGAACGCCGCCGCGATGGCCGGCCCGTTCCTGGTCTCGGTGGGCATCGACCAGGGCATCCCGGCGTTGCGCCACGGCGACTCGGCCCCGCTGGTGGCCGTGGTGGTCGCCATCGTCGGCTGCGCGCTGACCGACGCCGCGCTGCGGTTCCGGTTTCTGATGCGCGCCGGTCAGGTGGGCCAGGACGTGCTGCTGGACCTGCGCCGCCGGGTGTTCAACCACTTCCAGCGCCTGCCGCTGGCGTTCCACGAGAAGTACACCTCCGGTCGGGTCATCTCCCGGCTCACCTCGGACCTGGACGCGCTCACCGAACTGCTGGACAGCGGGCTGGACGGGTTGATCACCGCGGTGCTGTCGGTGGTCAGCATCGGGGTGATCCTGCTCGTGCTGGACCTGCCGCTGGCGCTGGTCTCGCTGCTGTCCTTCCCACTGCTGTGGCGGCTGATGCGCTGGTTCCGGGTGCACTCGGTGGTGGCCTACCGGCGCACCCGGGAGACGATCGCGCTGCTGATCGTGCAGTTCGTGGAGACTCTCAGCGGGATCCGGGCGGTGCAGGCGTTCCGCCGGGAGCGACGCAACGAGGAGATCTTCGGTGTTCTCAACGAGGATTACCGGCGGGCCAACTACCGGGCGATGCAACTGATCGCCTGGTTCGTGCCCGGGGTCAAGCTGCTGGGCAACCTCACCACCGCGGCCGTGCTGGTGTACGGCGGCTACCGGGTGCTGGGCGGGCAGATGCAGGTCGGCGTGCTGGCCGCGTTCCTGCTCTACCTGCGCCGGTTCTTCGACCCCATGCAGGACCTGGCCATCTTCTACAACTCGTTCCAGTCGGCCGCCGCGGCCCTGGAGAAGCTGTCCGGGGTGTTGGAGGAGACCTCCACGGTCCCCGAACCGGACGACCCCACGCCGCTGCCGGAGGCTCGCGGGGAGGTGGAGTTCCGCGCCGTCACGTTCGGCTACGCCGACCGGGTGGTGCTGCCGGACCTGTCGCTGCGGGTACCGGCCGCCCAAGCGGTGGCGCTGGTCGGGGCGACCGGCGCCGGCAAGTCCACGCTGGCCCGGCTGCTGGCCCGGTTCTACGACCCGGCGTCCGGCCAGGTGCTGCTCGACGGGGTGGATCTGCGGGCGCTGTCCGAGGACGACCTGCGCCGGGCCGTGGTGATGGTCACCCAGGAGAACTTCCTGTTCACCGGCACGGTCGCCGACAACATCGGCTTCGGTCGGCCGGGGGCCAGCCGGGCCGAGATCGAGGCGGCGGCCGCGGCGATCGGCGCGCACGAGTTCATCACCGCGCTGCCCGACGGGTATGACACCGACGTGCGCAAGCGGGGCGGGCGGCTGTCGGCCGGGCAGCGCCAGCTCGTCGCGTTCGGCCGGGCGTTCCTGGCCGACCCGGCGGTGCTCATCCTGGACGAGGCGACCTCGTCGCTGGACGTGCCCAGCGAGCGGCTGGTGCAGCGGGCGCTGCGCACCATCCTGGCCGACCGCACCGCGCTGATCATCGCGCACCGGCTGTCCACGGTGGAGATCGCCGACCGGGTGCTGGTGATGGAGGACGGCCGGTTGGTGGAGGACGGCGACCCGACCGCCCTGGTCGCCGGCACCGGCCGGTTCGCCACCCTGCACCAGGCCTGGCGCGACTCGCTGGTCTGAGCGCCCACCGCCCGCCGGTCGCCTCAGGTCTCTGCCTCCGGTTCCCGCACTGGTTGCAGGTGGTGGAACGCGAGTGCGGCGGCGGTGGCCACGTTGAGCGAGTCCACGGCGGCCGGCATCGGAATGCCGACCCGGTGGTCGGCGGCTGCCAGTGCGCCGTCGGTCAACCCTGGCCCCTCGGCGCCGAGCAGCACGGCAGTGCGCGGCAGCGCGGCGGGGTCAAGGTCGCGCAGGTCCACCGCGGGTGGCCGCGGTGTCATCGCCAGCACCCGGAACCCGGCCGCCCGCACCTTGGCCAGCCCGGCCGGCCACGGCGCCAGCGGGGCGAACGGAACCCGCAGCACGTTGCCCATGGACACCCGCACGGAGCGCCGGTACAGCGGGTCGGCGCACCGACCGCCGAGCAGGATCGCGTCCACGCCCAGCCCGGCGGCGTTGCGGAACAGCGCGCCCAGGTTCTCGTGGTCGTTGATCCCCTCCAGCACGGCCACCCGCCTGGCGTCGCGCAGCAGGGCGGACACAGCCGGCTGGGCGGCCCGGTCGGCGACGGCGAGCACGCCCCGGTTCAGGTGGAAGCCGACCACCTCGGCCATCACCTCGGCGCTGGTCAGGTAGGCCGGCAGGTCGAGGCCGGCGAGGTCGTCGCGCAGCGTGTCCACCCGTGCCGGCACACCGAGCACGGCGCGCGGCGGGTAGGGCGAGTCCAGCAGCCGCCGAACCACCGGAACCCCCTCGGCGATCACCAACCCGCGCCCGCCGGGCCGGTCCGGTCGCCGGTCGGCCAGAGTCAGGTCGCGGAAGTCGTCCAGTCGCGGGTCGGCCGCCTCGTCGATGCGGATGAAGGTCGCCACGGCCCGATCATGCACCGTCCGGCCGGGGTGGCAGGGGGTGGCAGGGTTGGCAGCACAGGGCCCGCTCCACATCTGGAGCAGGTCAAAGGGACGACGGGATACCTGACGGGGGGACCGCGGACGCCATCGGGAACACGGGAACAACGGGAACACGGGCGGCACGGGCACACAGGGAGCGGACGCACAGGGATCGGACGCACAGGGGGCGCTGCACGGCGCGCTGCTGATTCCGCATCGGAGTTCTTCGGGCTGGGCAAGCGTGGATCAACGCCCAGGAGCGGCGCGCAGGGTGGTTACGTCCAACTCGGCGGTCACCGGCACGGCGCCGGCCAACTGCCGGTCGTGGGTGACCAGCAGCAGAGTGCCCGGGTAGTCGGCCAGGGCGGATTCGAGCTGTTCGATCGCCGGCAGGTCCAGGTGGTTGGTGGGTTCGTCGAGCACCAGGCAGGTCGACCCGCGGGCCTGGAACAGGGCCAGCCCGGCCCGGGTCCGCTCACCCGGGGAGAGCGTGTCCAGCGGCCTGGTCACCGCGTCGGCGCCCAGCCGGAACTTCGCCAGCAGGGTTCGGGAGTCCATCGGGGACAGTCCGGACAGGAAGCGGAACGCGTCGAGCAGCACCACCGATCCGGACAGCTCGTCGCGGGCCTGGTCCATCTCGCCGACCACCACGCCCGGCCCGACGTACCGCCGCCCGGCGACCAGCGGCAGCCGGCCGAGGAGCGCCCCGATCAGGGTGGACTTGCCGCTGCCGTTGGGTCCGACGATCCGCAGCCGGTCGCCGGCGCCGATGGTCAGGTTCACCGGGCCCAGCCGCACGTCGCCGCGTTCGACCACCGCGTCGGCCAGCGAGAACGCGATCCGGCTGCCCGGCCCGTCCGAGGCGATCGTCAGCCGCAGTTCCCACGGGTCGCGCGGTTCGGCCACCTCGGTGAGCCGCTCGCGGACCCGGTCGGTCCGGGCCGCGCCGGCAGCGGTGCGCTGGGCGCGTTGGGTTTCCCGGAACCGGATGTGCTTGTCGCTCTCCCGGCGCGGGTCGGCCGAACGCCGGGTGCCCGAACGGGCCCACTCCCGCTGCCGACGGGCGCGTTCGACCAGGGTGTCGTGAGCCGCGGCGTAGGCGGCGTAGTCCTGCTCGGCCCGCGTCCGGGCCGCCGCCCGCTCCCGCAGGTAGGCCTGCCAGCCGCCGCTGAAACCGGTCACGCCGTGGCTGAACTCGTCGATCTCGACGACCCGGGTGGCGGTGGCCGCGCAGAACGCCCGGTCGTGGGAGACGAACACCACGCCGCCGCGAAACTCCGCGACCGTGCGTTCCACCGCCTCCAGCCCGTCGGCGTCCAGGTCGTTGGTCGGCTCGTCGAGCAGCAGCACGTCAGCCCGGGTGAGCAGGACGGCGGCCAGTCGCAGCCGGGCCGACTGGCCACCCGACAGCGCCCCGACCGCACGCTCCGACCAGGGCAGGCCGAGCCGGGCGCACACCGGTGCGGCCCGTTCGGCCAGGTCGGCGCCGCCGAGCGCGAGCCAGCCATCCAGCGCGATCGAGTAGGCGTCGGCGGCGCCCGGCGCGCTCGCCGCCAGGGACGCGGTGGCCTCCCGCAGCGCGGCCTCGGCGGCGCCCACCCCGGTCCGCCGGGCCAGGTACCCGGGCACGGTCTCCCCCGGCCGGGCACCGGCCTGCTGCGGGAAGTGCACCACGGTCGCGGTGGCCGGGTTGCGGCTGACCGAACCGGCCTCGGGGGCCAGTTGGCCGGCCAGCGCGCACAGCAGCGTGGTCTTGCCGACGCCGTTCGGACCGACCACCGCGATCCGGTCACCCGCGGCCACGGTGAGATCCACGCCGTCGAGGACCACCCGGGAACCGCGCGACACGGTGATCCCACGGGCCACGAGCGAACTGGACATCCAGCCAGTGTGGCTGTGCCCGACCCGCACGTCGAACTGTATTCGCTCCGTCACGCTTACTGAACGTGACGCCGGGCGGAAACGGAGGAACGCCATTTAGGCCACATGCAAGGCGAAAGATCAGCAGATCTCTACGTAGAGTCAGCCCGGGAGTGAACGACGACTCACATCGGACCGTCCGGGGGTACACGCGGATGACCATCCTGGAGTTCGCCGAGCAACGGGTCCGATCCCGCACCTCGGCCCCACCTCCGGTGCGGACCCGCCCGCCACGCCGTTCCCGCGGCGGCACGTTCCTGCTCCCGCCGTGGCGCCGGGCGCCGCTGATGGCCTTCAGACACCCGGCCGTGATCCTCGCGGTGGTCGCGGCGGCGGCGATCCTGGCCTGCGCGACGTCCTCGGCGTCACTGTTCCTGTCCTCGTCCTCGTCCGAGGCGATGCGCCGGATCCTGGCGGCCAGTTGCCCGGACGCGCCGTATCCCACGGTCAACATCAGCCAGGCAGCGAAGATCCGAATTGACGCCTCCCGGGGTGTCCGGGTCGTGGAGAAGCTGCCCGACCTGGCCAGGGCGGAACGGAACGTGCCCAGGGCCATGACCGGATCCGGGTTGCCCGCGCCGATCCGGACGATCCAGACCCCCATCTCCGGCCAGGGCATCCCACCGGCCATCCACGGGCAGACCCGCCAGCCGATCCGCATGTTCTACGGCGACGGCGCGCTCGACCATGTCGACACCATGTCCCGAATCTCCGGCAACGGCATGATGATCTCCAGCGCCGGCGCGGAGATCCTGTCGGTCCGGCCGGGCGACAGCATCACCCTGGCTGGGGTCCCGGTGCGGATCGTCGGGGTCTACAAGAACCTGTTCGCCGCGCCGTTGCCGTCGTACTGGTGCTCCTACACCGATCTGGGCATCGTCCCGTGCCCGACCTGTGGCGCCGACCCGCCGCCGCTGGGCATCTTCACCGATCCCGGAACGTTCGACCAGTTCTTCCTGCGCGTAGCCCAGGCCGCGGGTACCGACGCCAGGGTGGACTACCGGTGGCTCGCCCCGATCGACACCGACGGGCTCACCCTGACCAGGGCACGGGCGGTCCTACGCGAACAGCGGGAGACCTACCGCCGGCTCGGCCTGACCCCGGCCAACCAGGTCATCGGGTCCTCCAACCAGTCGCTGCTGCCCAAGATGACCGACCAGGTCACCCACATCCGCGACGGCCTGCGCGGCCCGGTGGTACCGATCGCGTTGGGCGGCGCGCTGCTGGCTCTGCTGCTGGTCGGCGCGGCCGGCAGCTACTGGGCGGACCGGCGGGCCCGCGAGGTCCGGCTGCTGTCCTCGCGCGGCGTCGGCCCGGGCGGACTGGCGCTCAAGGCCGCGCTGGAACTCACCCTGCCCGCCGTCGTCGGCACCGTCCTGGGCTGGCTGCTGGCCCGCTGGCTGGTGGCCACCCTCGGCCCCGGTTCGGTGCTGGACCCCTCGGCGCCGGGCGACGCCGCGCTCACCGCGGCGCTCGGCCTGGCCGCCGGGGTACTGCTGCTCGCCCTGGTGGCCGGGCTGCGGGCCCGCAACGCCACCGAGCGGCCGGTCGGTGCCCGTCGATCGTGGGCCGCGATCGTGCCGTGGGAGGTGCTGATCATCGTCGCGGCCGGGCTGAGTTTCCTGCGGCTGCGCGGCGAGCGCGCGGTGGTACTCGACGGCGGCGTGGCGCAGGTGAACCTGCTGCTGATGGCCGCCCCGCTGCTGTTCCTGTTGGGCACCGCGGTGCTCACGGTGCGACTGCTGACCACGGTGCTGCGACCCCTACGCCGTCACTCACAGCGCTGGCCGGTGCCGCTCTACCTGGCGGTCAGCCGGATCACCTCGGCGCCGGTGGTCGCCGTGACACTGCTGGCCGCGCTGGCCATGCCGGTGGCCATGGTGGTGTACTCCGCCGGCATCACCAAGACCTCGCAGTACACAGTGGACGCCAAGACCGGCGTGTTCATCGGTGGCAGAGCCTCGATCGTCTCGGTGGACCGGATCCGCCGGACACCCGCGCTGGACCGGGTCGCCACCATGGTGGACCGGTACGAGCGGGCCCACCTGGGCAGCGCCACCGGGCCGGAGGTGACCGTCCTGGCCGTCGACCCCGACACGCTGCCCCGGTTCGCGTTCTGGGACGACCGGTTCGCCGACCGGTCGCTGGACGACCTGATGTCGCGGCTGGCCGCCCCGCCCCGAAACGGCACCGTGCCCGCGCTGTTCATCGACGACGCGTCCGGCGCCCGGCCGACCTCGGTGCGGATCGGTGACTCCACCGTGCCGCTGCGGGTGGTGGGAACGCCGCGGGTGTTCCCCGGCGACCACTCGCCCGACCCGATGGTCGTGGTCAGCGCCGCCGCGCTGGGCGACCGGAATGCCGGCGCGTCCCGGTTCACCGAGTACTGGAGCGACCGTGACGCCGGCACCCTGAGCACGGTGCTCACCCGGTCGAAGGTGCGGATACTGGTCACCTACACCCAGCAAAAGGTCCAGGACGTGGCCAACTTCCTGGCGGTCACCTGGTCGTTCGGCTACCTGGAGGCGCTGGCCGCCCTGGTCGGGCTGATCACGATCGGCGGCCTGCTGCTCTACCTGGAGACCCGGGCCCGGTCCCGGGCCGCGTCCTTCGCGCTGAGCCAGCGGATGGGCCTGAGCCGGCGCGGCCACCTGCTCTCGATGCTGACCGAGATGGGCATGGTGCTGGGGGCCGCGTCGGTGGTGGGCGCGGCGCTGGGCTGGTTGGCGGTGCTGCCGGTGTACGGCCGGATCGACCTGGACACCAGTAGGCCGCCGGGCCCACTGCTGACCGTGCCGGTGACGGCGCTGGCCGGTGCGGCGCTGGCCGCCTGCCTGGTCGCCGTGGCCGCGGCCGGGTACGCGCACCACTCGGCCGGGCGTACCGATCCGTCGGAGGTGCTGCGCCTTGGCGAGTAACCCCGACAATGAAGGCGTGCGAACAGGTGAACCGGGAGGTACCCGCGGTGTCTGACCAGTTCCCGATCGACGATCGGGTGCCCGGCGGGCTCGGTACGGCGGCCCCGGCCGCGGTGTGTTACGACGTGCACAAGGTGTACCGGACCCTGGACGAGGAGGTGGTGGCGCTCACCGGAGTGGACAAGGAGTTCCCACCCGGCCGGATCACCACCATCGCCGGCCCGTCCGGATCGGGCAAGTCCTCGCTGCTGCGGATCCTGGCCTGCGTGGACCGCCCAGACCGCGGGTACGTGCGGATCGGCCAGACCGACGTGAGCGAACTGGGCGCGCGCGGCCGGCGGGCGCTGCGCCGCACCGAGGTCGGGTACGTGTTCCAGAACCCGATGGACAACCTGGTGGAGTACCTCGACGCGGTCGACCAGCTCAAACTCGCCGCCCGGCTGCGCGGGGTCCGCCCCGGTCCCGGACTCGCCGACGTCGACCGCCTGCTGGAGGTGCTCGGGCTGCAACACCGCCGGTCACACCGGCCGGTGCACATGTCCGGCGGCGAGCAACAGCGGCTCGCGGTGGCCTGCGCGGTGATCGGGCGCCCCTCCATCGTGGTCGCCGACGAGCCCACCGCCGAGTTGGACTCCGCGTCGGCCGACCGGGTCCTCGACGCCATCGGCAGCCTGCGGGACTCCGGCGTGGCGTTCATCCTGTCCTCACACGACGCCCGGGTGGTGGAGGCCACCGACCACCTGCTCCGGCTGGAACGCGGAAGGACCGTCGAATCATGTTGACACCGGGCGCACCGACCCTTGCCGGCCTGCTCATCGGCCAGGACCTGAGCAAGACCTACCGGCGTGGGGACGAGCGGGTGCACGCGCTGCGGGACGTGCGGTTGGACCTGTACTCCGGCGAACTCGTCGCGCTGGTCGGGCCGTCTGGTTCGGGCAAGAGCACGCTGCTGA
>DASULA010000208.1:0-6500 GCA_036278435.1 Mycobacteriales bacterium
CGACATCGGCACCTGGCGAATGCTCGACGGCCCCGCATCCGACCACGCCCTACCCGACACCCGCGCGGCCATCCTCCGCCACCTCCGCGACAACCCCGGCACCCGCCCCAAGGACATCGCCGCCGCCACCGGCACCGACTACGAACTGACCAAGAAGACCTGCGCCCGGATGGCCACCGACGGGCAACTGACCGTCAACACCGCCGGCCGCTACACCACCGCAGACCGCCAGGGACACCCGGGGACACCAACTGTCCCTGCTGTCCCTGCTGTCCCTGAACTCGCGTTTCCGCAGGTCAGCGCGGGTGCCCGTCCAGGGACACCCCGGGGACAGGTGTCCCTGGAACCCCTCGCGTTCGACCAGCCCACCCACACCGCGGCATAAGGAGTGACATGGCCAGGAAGCGATTCCTCACCTTGCGCGAGGTACTCGATGAACTCGACATCGGCCGTTCGACGTTCAATCGCTGGATGCAGCTCGGCGAGGCCCCGAAGCACGTCCGGTTGCCCGGCGGGCAGCTTCGGTTCCCGCGTGAGGACTTCGACCGGTGGATCGCCGAACACACCCAGGGCACGGAGGCGGCATGAGGACCTACGACGTCCGAATCTGGAAGATCCGTCCGGTCACCCGCAAGGCGGGCCGTCGGTACGAGTTCCGGTGGCGGGTGGGCACCGAGGCGAAGTCGCGAACGTTCGCGAACCGCGCCCTGGCCGACAGCTTCCGGTCGGAACTGGTGAGGGCCGCCCGGTCGGGTGAAGCGTTCGACACCGTGACCGGCATGCCCGACGCGATGGCTCGCCGGCACGGTTCGGACACGTGGCTCGACCACGCGATGTCCTACGTCGCGATGAAGTGGCCGCGTGCCTCGGCCAAGCACCGGGCGTCGATCGCGGATGCGCTGGCCACCGTCACACCGGCGCTGTTCACCAACACCGAGGGAATGCCGGCGCCGGCCACGATGCGCGCCACGCTGTACGGGTGGGCGTTCAACATGGCCGCCCGGAACGCCAACCCCGACGCGCCCGAAGACCGGACGCTCCCGTGGCTGCGGAAGCACTCCCGCCGGGTGGCCGACCTTGACGACCTGGCCGTCATCCGGCGAGCACTCGACCTGATCGCGCTGAAGTTGGACGGTAAGCCGGCCGCCGCCACCACGGTCAGCCGCAAGCGGGCGGTGTTCTACAACTGTCTGCGCTACGCGGTGGAACTGCGGATGCTCCCGGCGAACCCGCTGGACATCGTCCAGTGGACTCCCCCGGAGGTGAGCGAGGAGGTAGACCCCCGGATCGTCATCAATCCCGGCCAGGCACACGGGTTGCTGGACCACGTCCGGGCAGAGGAGCCCGCCGGCCCCCGGCTGGTCGCGTTCTTCGGGTGCCTGTACTACGGCGGTCTGCGCCCGGGCGAGGCGACCGCGCTCCGGCAGGATGACTGCGTACTGCCGCTGCGTGGGTGGGGTTCGCTCACCCTGAGCCGTTCCGAAGCGCGAGCGGGTACCCGGTGGACCGACGAGGGCACCGTCCGGGACATCCGGGGGCTGAAACACCGAGGGGTTGGGGTGTCCCGGACCGTCCCCATCCCGCCGGTACTGGTGGCGCTGCTCCGCGACCACCTGGCGAACTACGGCGCCGGTGACGACGGCAGGCTGTTCCGTGGCGAGCGTGGCCGACCGCTACAGGAGACCGTGTACGGCCGACTGTGGAAGAAGGCACGGGACCACGCGCTCACACCTGCCCAGGTCGCCTCGCCGCTGGCCAGCCGGCCGTATGACCTACGTCACGCCGCCGTGTCGCTGTGGCTGAACGCCGGAGTACCAGCCACGGAAGTCGCGGCCCGGGCCGGGCACAGCGTCCACGTCCTGCTCAAGGTCTACGCCAAGTGCATCGACGGGCAGACCGAGGCGATGAACGTTCGGATCGAACGCGCGCTCGCCGCGTAGAACCACCCCACGGATACCCCACACACGGCGGGAAAGCCTAGATCATTCTGGGACAAAATGGGACGCGGGTCCGACGGTGCCCGAACCTCGAACGAACACAGCCCCTGACCGCGTTTGGGCAGGTCAGGGGCTGTGTCACGGAGTGGTGGCGGGTGATGGATTCGAACCATCGTAGGCTGAGCCGACGGTTTTACAGACCGCTCCCTTTGGCCGCTCGGGCAACCCGCCAGGGTTCCGTACAGGATCATACGAAGGATCGTCGCAACATCGGGCCACCGAACCTCGCGCTGCCCACCATTTGGCTCGGTGACCCGAGGCAGGATACAAGGTATTGGCACCGGGCTTCCACCGGGCTTCCACCGGGTCGGTCCAGGCGGCCGGATGCTCGACCCTGTCCAGAACCGAGGCAACGAGGAGTGATCCGTGGCAGACCCGTCGTTCGACGTCGTGAGCAAGGTGGACCACCAGGAGGTCGACAACGCGCTGAACCAGGCGTCGAAGGAACTGGCGCAGCGGTTCGACTTCCGAGGCACCAACGCGTCGATCTCCTGGTCCGGCGACCAGGCGGTCACCCTCCAGGCCGACACCGAGGATCGGGTGCGGGCCGCACTGGAGGTGTTCAGGGAGAAGCTGATCCGCCGCGGTATCTCCCTCAAGGCGCTGGAGGTCGGTGAGCCACAGGCGTCCGGCCGTAGCTACAAGGTGGCCGCGTCGATCCTGCAGGGCATCTCCAGCGAGAAGGCCAAGATCATCGCCAAGCGGATCCGGGACGAGGGTCTGCGCGGCGTGCAGGCGCAGATCCAGGGCGACCAGTTGCGGGTCAGCGGCAAGAAGAAGGACGACCTGCAGGCGGTCATCGCCCTGCTGAAGGGTGCCGACTTCGGGATCGCCCTCCAGTTCACCAACTACCGATGACCGCGATGAAGGGGATCGTCCTGGCCGGGGGCAGCGGCACCCGGCTGCATCCGCTCACCCAGGCCGTCTCCAAGCAACTGCTGCCGGTGTACGACAAGCCGATGATCTACTACCCGCTCTCGGTGCTCATGCTGTCGGGGATCCGGGAGATCCTGATCATCTCGACCCCGGAGGACCTTCCGCTGTTCCGCCGGCTGCTCGGCAACGGGAGGCAGCTCGGGCTGGACCTGAGTTACGCCGAGCAGGCCGAACCGAACGGGCTGGCCGAAGCGTTCCTGATCGGTCGGGAACACATCGGCACGCAGCCGGTATGTCTGGCGCTTGGCGACAACATCTTCTACGGACACGGCCTGGGCGCCAGGCTGCACGAGGAGGTGGACCGGCTGGATGGTGCCACCCTGTTCGGGTACGAGGTGAAGGACCCTCAGCGCTACGGTGTGGCCGAGGCCGACTCTGACGGGCACCTGCTGTCGATCGAGGAGAAGCCGACCCGGCCGAGGTCCAACCTCGCCGTCACCGGCCTGTACTTCTACGACAACGAGGTGGTCGAGATCGCCGCGTCGCTCGCCCCGTCGGCGCGGGGCGAACTGGAGATCACCGACGTGAACAACCACTACCTGACCAAGGGCCGGGCTCGGTTGGTGAATCTGGGCCGGGGTACCGCGTGGCTGGACACCGGCACCCACGACAGCCTGATCGAGGCTGGGCAGTTCGTGCAGGTGCTCGAACACCGCCAGGGCGTACGGATCGCCTGCCTGGAGGAGATCGCGCTGCGGATGGGCTACATCGACGCGGCCGAGACGTACCGGTTGGGCGAGTTGCTGGCCAAGTCAGGGTACGGCCGGTACGTCATGGAGGTGGCCCGGGCCGCCGGCGCCTGACGGCGCCGTTCACGGCCCACGACCCGACCCCGACCCGGCGGCGGGTGTGCCCGGGGCGGCTCAGCCCTGGCCGGCCATCTGCTCCAGCCGGCGGATCCGCTCGGCCATCGGCGGGTGGGTCGAGAACAGGTTGGCCATCCCACCGGTGCGGAACGGGTTCGCGATCATCAGGTGGCTGTTCGTCACAAGGCGGTCCTCCTGCGGCAGCGGAAGCGCCCGGACCCCCTGCTCCAGCTTGCGCAGCGCACTGGCCAGGGCCAGCGGATCCGAGGTCAGTTCCGCGCCGGACTGGTCCGCCTGGTACTCCCGGCTGCGGCTGATCGCCATCTGGATCAGCGCCGCGGCGATCGGCCCGAGCAGCATGAGCAGCAGCGCGCCGAACGGGTTGCCACCCTCGCGGTCGTCGCGCCCGCCGCCGAACATCGCCATGAATCCGGCCAGGTGCGACAGGTAGACGATCACCCCGGCCAGCGCGCCGGCGACCGAGGAGATCAGGATGTCGCGGTTGTAGACGTGGGACAGTTCATGACCCAGCACCGCGCGCAGTTCCCGCCGGTTCAGCAACGGGAGGATGCCCTCGGTGCAGCATACGGCGGCGTTACGCGGGTTTCGACCAGTTGCGAAGGCATTGGGCTGATTGGTCGGGCTAATGAACAGTCGGGGCATGGGCTGCCGCGCGATCGTCGCCAGTTCACGGACGATCGCATACATCTCCGGCTGCTCAGCCTCGGTGACCGGCCGGGCCCGCATGGCCCGCAGCGCGATCTTGTCCGAGTTGAAGTACGCGTAGGCGTTGGTACCCAGCGCCAGGACCAGACCGATGAACAGCCCGGACCGACCGAACATGCTGCCGACCCCGATGATCAGCGCGGACAGCGCGCCGAGCAACACCGCGGTCCTGAGTCCGTTGTTGAAGTGGCGGTGCACGTTTCCCCTCTTTGCGTCCGGCCGGCATGGCGGCGGGCATGGCGGCGGGCATTGCCTCCGACACAGAGGTCAACGTCGTGCCGCGCCCGCCCGTTCCCCCTGCCCCGTCTGGCGTCCGGGGTCGGGTGCCGGCGGTGGCGGCACCGTCCACATCCAGTCGCGCAACCGGTCCCGCTCGTGCGTCAGATCCCGGATGTCACCTTCGGCGTACCCGAACTCCGGGGACCAGAACAACGCGTCGAACGGGCACACCTCGACGCAGATCCCGCAGTACATGCACAGCGAGAAGTCGATGGCGAACCGGTCCAGCACGTTGTGCTGGCGGTCTCGCGCCCCGGGTACCTGGACCGTCTCGGGGTGCGACTCGATGTGGATGCACCAGTCGGGGCACTCCTGGGCGCAGATCAGGCACGACGTGCAGTTCTCCTCCAGCAGCGCGATCACCCCGCGACTGCGCGGCGGCAGCGGCCTGCCGCCGCCCGGGACCGAGTCGGGGGCTGGAACCGACATTTCAGTCATCCCGCGCTCCCGAGTGGTCGGCCGCGGGCCCCCAACGGGTCGGATCGGGCACCCCGGGCGGGCGCATCCGGGCCCGGCGCCCGGCTCCGGCGCCTCCCCCGACTGGCCGGGGCGCCCCCGGCCAGTCCCTGGCCACCCGGGTGGCCAGCACGAAGTCCTTGCGCAGCGGGTGCCCCTCGAACCCGTCCGGGAGCAGCAACGGCCCGGGATCGGGATGCCCGTCGAAAACCACCCCGAACATCTCCGAGGTCTCCCGCTCGTGCCAGCCGGCGCCGGCGAACACCCCGGTCACCGTGGGCAGTCGGGGATCCTCGACGGGCACCTGGGTGCGCAGCAGCAGGTGGTGCCGGCCGCTCAGCGAGTACAGATGGGCCAGCACCGAGATGCCGGCCGGATGCCGGTCGGTCTCGTCAACCGCAGACAGCCAGTCGAAGAACGCCGCGGCCACCTCCGGGTCGTCCCGGGCCGCGGTGACCGCCCGCAGCCACCGGTCCCGCGGCACGTCCACGGTGACCTCGCCGAAGGTCACCGAACACTCCGCGCCGGCGCCGACCAGGGCCACCATCCGGGCCCCCACCTCAGGTGGGTTCACGGTCGCCCGCCCGGCTCGTCCGGGCGCCGTACCAGCGGCGCGGCCAGCTCACCGGCGGTGCGCGGCGCCACCGGCGGCGCCCCGGCCACCTGCCCGTGCAGCCGCACGATGCCCTGCAACAGCGCCTCCGGACGGGGCGGGCAGCCCGGCACGTACACGTCCACCGGGATGATCTGGTCGACTCCCTTGGTGACACAGTAGGAGTCCCAGTATGGGCCGCCGCAGTTGGAGCACGCCCCGAAGCTGAGCACGTACCTGGGCTCGGGCAACCGCTCGTACGCCCGCCGAACCGCCGGCGCCAGCTTGTCGGTGACCGTGCCGGAGACCACCATCAGCTCGCAGCCCCGCGGGCCGTCGGCCGACACGGCCACCCCCAGCCGGCCCAGGTCGTAGGTGGTCGCCGCCGCGGCGAACTCCACCGCGCAGCAGGCGAGCCCCAGGTTGAACACCGACAGCCGGTACCGGGGTCCCCAGTCCAGAACAAACCGGAATGGCTCTGGCAGCGCCGGCCCGGTGCGCACCGCACCGCCGCTCGCACCCATCCGGCCTCCACCTCCGCTCACCGCAACGCCAAGTCGAGCTCCCGTCCCAGCGTATTGGCATCCTCCCCCGTCTGAGGGTGGGGGATTCCAACCGGTCGCGTCAGGAGGCGAGGGGGTGTGGTTCGCGGTTCACCGGCCTGGCCAACGCCGGGCCTCCCCGCGCAGTCACCGCATGCCCCGCGGC
>DASULA010000209.1:0-2909 GCA_036278435.1 Mycobacteriales bacterium
GGCAGGCGCACCGGGGGCGCGGTGGTCACCTTGCCGCCGCAGTACGTGGCCGAGCACCTCGAGCTCGGCTACGCCACGACCGCCCACCGGGCGCAGGGACGCACCGTGGACACCGCCCACGCCCTGGTGTCCGCGGCCAGCACCCGGGAAGTCCTGTACGTGGCGGCCACCCGCGGACGACAAGCCAACCGGGTGTACGTGGACACCGCCTTCGACCCCGACGTCGACACCGCGCATGGCACCACCCCGGCGCGGGACCCGGTCGAGGTCCTGCGCGGCGTGCTGGCCACCCCCAGCGCGGACACCGCGGCCAGCCAAGCGCTGGAGCAGGCCTGGCAACAGCGGCACGGCATCGCCACAGTATGGGCCGAGTACACCACCATCGCCGCCGAGGCCTGCCGCGGCCGCTACGACACCCTCCTGGCCAGCTGCGGGCTGCAACCGCACGAGCTGGCCGCGGTCCAGACCTCACCGGCCTACGGCGCGCTGCTCGGCGCGCTGCGCGAGGCCGACGGCGCCGGCCTCAACCTGGCCACCGCCTTCCCCCGGCTGGTCCAGGGACGGCCCCTGAACAGTGCCGACGACGTGGCCGCCGTCCTGCACGGCCGCCTCCAACGATGGACGGTGGCCGCCGGCGGCCACGACCCGGGCGCCCAACGGATCGCCGGACTCTTCCCGGCCGCGCCCCCGACCACCGACCCCGACACCCAGCAGGCCCTGGACGAGCGCGCCGTCCTGATCCACGACCGCGCCCGCCACCTGGCCGCCCTCGCCGCGCAACGCCAAGACGCCTGGGTCCGCCAGCTCGGCGGGCCACCGGCCGACCCCGAACGGCGACAGGCCTGGTACCGGCAACTGGTCACCGTGGCCGCCTACCGCGACCGGTGGCACATCACCAGCGACCGGCAACCCTTCGGTGGGCCGCCGACCAATGAGGAACAAGCCGCCGACCTACACCGTGCGCAACGAGCCGCCCACGCGGCCATCGACATCCACCGCCAAGCGGCGTGGAAGGCCACGCAGGAACGGCACCCGGTGCCCCACACCCCGGGACACTCCCGCGGCTTCGGTCCCACACTCTGAACCACCACGCGGGGGCCGCTGACGCTCCCGCCGCTTGGAACCTCAGTCGACCGGCCGCCGTCTGTCGTCCCGCATGACGACCCCCAGGTTCTATCGATCGACGCAACGCCTTCCTTGGAGGTGGTTCGTCGGTGTACTTGCAACGGAACTCTGGTGTGGGTGTTCGGTACGGGGTGGTAGCGGTCGACGGTGTCTTGGATGGGCACACCGGCAACCCGGTGTTGTACCGGTTGCTGCGGGACATCGTCCCGAACGCGGTGCTGGTGGTCGACCTGTCCGGCCTGACCGTGGTCGACGCCGCGGGAGTGGGTGCCTTGTTGGCGGCGCGAGCCCGGGCACGCAGGCTCGGCGGCGAGCTCTGCCTGAGCGGTGTCCCCGGCACGGCGCAGACGGTCCTGGTCGAGGCGGCACCGGCCGGGGACCGGCTGGATGTCCTGCCGGGCCAGGACCCGCCCGCCATGACGCACGTGCCGGCCCGGCTGCCGTCTCGGCCACAGACTCGCCCGGGCACAGAGACGGTGATCGGCCCGGCCGAGGGTGTGCCGAGGGTGTCTTGATGCAGCGCCACGGGATCAGCGCCGATCAGGCGTTGCAGCGGCTGCGCGCGGCGGCACGGGCCCAGCGGCGGCCGCTGCGCCGGGTGGCCACCACGCTCATTCAGACAGACACCTCGCGGAGCCAGCGCCCGACCAGTGGCCCGATGCCGCCGGTCGCCCGCGGTCGCGGGCGCCGCGGCGGTAGGGCCTGTCGCAAACCTGGGTGTGCGGGGCCTGCCGCGAAGAGTGAGAATCGCCCCAATGGTGCATGCGGTGGACCTGCCCCCGCTCCACAGCCGATCGTTCAGGGACGGGAGAGCGCGATGGAGGCCCGCGGCGCCCGATGGTGGGGCTGGGCATGGGTGACCTGAAAGCGCTACGGGCCGCGATTGCCGCAGCGCTGTGCACCGACGGCGCGAGCCCCGGCGGGTCGGCGACTGCGGTCGCCACGGCCGGCGCGCAGGCGCTGCCCGGGGACGGTGGCGCGGTCACGTTGATGTCCTCCGACGCCCACCGGCAGACCCTGGCGGCCACCGATGAGGTGATCACCGCGGTCGAGCAGGCCCAGTACACCGTCGGGGAGGGGCCCAGCCTGGATGCCGTGGTCACCGGCCGCCCGGTGCTGGTCGATGACCTGTCCGACCCGTGGCACCAGGCCACCTGGCCCGGCCTGGCCGGGCAGCTGGCGGACCTGCCCGTGGCGGGACTGTTCGCCTTCCCGATGCGCCTGGGCGCCACCCCGGTCGGGGTCGCCCTGTGCTACCGGCGCCTGGCCGGCGAGCTCGACGCCGAGGAGGTCACCTTCGCGCTGCGTGCCGCGAACGTGCTGACCTTGGCCCTGCTGCACATCCGCGAAGAACACGCCGGCCCCGACGACGAGCAGGGCGACTGGCTCGGGGACGGGATGCCCGGCACCCGAGCGGTGCACCAGGCCACCGGCATGGTCATGGTCCAGCTCGGCGGGGTGACCTCCCCGGTGGCCTTCGCCCGGCTGCGCGCGTACGCCTTCGCCCACGAGCGCACCCTGGACGACGTCGCCGCCGCGATCGTCGCCCGCCACCTCGTCCTCGAGCCAGACGACGGAGCAGCCACATGATCACGACGCTGGACGGCAGCACCGACCCAGCCGGGCCGGCCAACCTACACTCAGATAC
The DNA here is from genome assembly GCA_036278435.1 of Mycobacteriales bacterium. GTDB lineage: Bacteria > Actinomycetota > Actinomycetes > Mycobacteriales > DASULA01 > DASULA01. The sequence goes on from DASULA010000209.1 coordinate 2,774, forward strand.
CGACGTGCACACGTGGGACGCACAGGAGACGCGATGAGCGCAGCAGAAGATCGCGAACAGCAACTCGTCCGGGCCTTCGTCGGGCTGTCCGACACCTTGGTGTCCGACTACGACGTGACCGACCTGCTCCACGACC
>DASULA010000210.1:0-42402 GCA_036278435.1 Mycobacteriales bacterium
TGGCTGGCGGTCTGGGCGATGCGGTCGTCGGGGACCAGGCCAAGCTCGTCGACCTTGGCCAGCAGGTGGTTGAGCATGCCGGCGTGGGTGATCCGGGCTCCCTTGGGTTCGCCAGTGGTGCCCGAGGTGAACAGGATGTACGCGTCGTCGCCGGGTTCGGGCCCGGCTGGGCCCCGATCGGCGCTGGCGCGCCCGGTCGGGGCGTCGGCGTCGTGCGCGACCACCCGGCAGCGCACGGCACGTTCGGCCAGGGCCGGGGAGATCGCGGCCGCCCCGGCGGCGTCGGTCACCAGCAGCACCGCGCCGGCGCGGTCGGCCGCCGCGGCGATCCGGGCCGGTGGATGGGTCGGGTCGACCGGCACGTACACCCCGCCGCGCAGCAGCAACGCCAGCATGGTCACCGCCCACGGCACGCCCCGGGGCAGGGCCACCGCACACGCGTCGCCGGGTCGCAACCCGTGCGCGTGCAACCGGTCGGCGGCCTCCTCGGCCGCGGCCCGCAGCGCCGCGTAGTCCAGCCGCTGATCGCCGTGCACCAGGGCGGTCCGGTCCGGCCAGGTGGCGGCGACCCGGTCGAACTGGTCGGCGAACGTCCCGGCCGGCAGGATCCGGTCCCGACCGCAGAATCCGCCGGTGACCAGCGCGGTCTCGGCCGGGTCCATCAGTTCGGCCCGGTCGTGCCGGGCGTCCGGGTCGGCGCCGATCGCGCGCAGCGCGGCCAGGTAGTAGCCGGCGACGCGGCCGATCTGGTCCGGGCCGAACCGGTCGGAGTGGTGATGGATGGCGAACCGCAACTCACCGGTGTCGTGGTCGTGGCCGAACTCGGCCCGGAACGGGAACTCGGTGCGGGCGTTCAGGTCCGCCCTGGGCAGCACGAAGCCGTACCGGCGGGCCAGCTCGCCCAGCGCGTGCACCGGTGTCACGTTGAACACCGTCTCGACCAGTGGCCCCCGGATGCCCAGCCGGCGCTTGATCTCCGGCATCGGGAACTGGCGGTGCGGCTGCCAGGCTCGTTCGGCGTCGCGCACCGCGCCGACCAGGTCGCGCCAGGTGCCCGGCCGGCAGCGCACCCGCAGCGGCAGCGTGTTCAGGAACAGCCCGGCCAGCCGCTGCGCACCGGCGGCCTCGGGCCGCCCACTGTGCTCGTAGCCGGTGAGCACGTCCGTCCGACCGGACAGCAGGCTGAGTACCTTCACGTGGGCGGCGGCCAGCACGGTGGGCACCGGCACGGACAGCCGCTCGGCCGCGTCGGTGACCGCGCCGGCCAGCCCGGCCGGCAGCTCCACCTCGCGCACGCCGAGCCCCTCGGGCGTGTCGGGCGGAACGTCGCCGTAGGGCGGTATCCGGGTGCCCTCGGCACCGTCCAGGGTGGCTCGCCAGAACTCGGCCGGTCCGGGCGAGTCGAGCGCCTCGCGCTCGGCCGCGACGAAGTCGCGGTAACTGTGCCCGTCCGACCCGTCCGACCCGTCCGGCCCGGGTTCACCGGCACCGGAGGTCAACCGGAAGTAGGCGTCGAACAGGTCGTGGTGGACGATCCGGACGCTGGTCGAGTCGATCGCCGCGTCGTGGTAGCTGAGCGTGTACTGGTACTCGTCGCCGGGCAGCAGGTGCACCCGCACCCGCACCAGGTCACAGGTGCCGTAGTCGAAGCCGGCGGCCAGTTCCCGCTCGGCGTCGGCGGCCAGCCGACGCCCGACCTCCCCGGCGGGCAGCCCGCTCAGGTCGGTCACCCGCAGCGGCACGGAGACGCGTGCGTGCACGATCTGGACCGGTTCGCTGAAGCCCTCCAGGTGGAAGGAGGTGCGGAAGATCGGGTGCCGCTCGGCCAGCTCCCGGACTGCCCGGGTGAACGCGGAAACGTCCAGCGGTCCGGTCAGCCGGTAGGTCAGCACGTCGTGGTAGAGCCCCGGTCGGCCGGCGCTCACCGCCTCGAAGAGCACCCCGGACTGGAGTGTGGACAGCGGGTGGGCGTCGACCGCGTCGGCGGGCAGGGCGGCCCGGTCCTCGGCGGTGAGCAGGCTGAACGGTACGCCGTGCCGGCGTGGGGCAGTGGCCTGTGCCATGTCAACCGTCCTGGGCGAGAGCGGGCCGCACGGGCGTCGGTGTGGCCGGTGTGGTGGTCCGAATTGGTTGGCTGGGCCGGGCCGGCCGCGGCGGTGCCGGTGGTCCGGGTCGGTCGGGTCGGTCGGGTCGGCGGTGACCGGGCCGACCGCCGAGGGCGACCCGCTGCGGCGGGGTGGCCGGTCCGGGAAGCTGGGCGGCCACCCACGCGTCGTCGTAGATCGTGGTCAGGTACCGCTCGCCCAGGTCGGGTGCGATCGCTACCGCGCGGGACCCGCCCGGGTGGTCGCCCAGAACGTGCAGCGCGCCGGCCAGCACCGTCCCGGTCGACCCGCCGAACAGGTAGCCGTTCGTGGCCAGTCGGCGGCAGGCGGCCACCGCGTCGCGCTCGTCCACCAGGACCAGGTCGTCGACCAGGTCGGCGTCCAGCAGCGCCGGCCGGGTGCTGGTGCCCAGCCCGGGGATGAACCGGGGGCCGGGCGGCCCGCCGAAGGTGACCGAGCCGAAGCTGTCCACAGCCACAACCCGGGTGTCCAACCGGTGCTCGCGCACGTACCGGGCACAGCCCATCAGCGTGCCGGTGGTCCCGGCGCCGACGAACAACAGGTCCAGTTGCGGAAACCGGCCGAAGATCGACCGGGCGGTCCGGTCGTGGTGGCTGCGCGGGTTGTGCGGGTTGGTGTACTGGTTGAGCCACACGTAGTCCGGGTTCTCCCGGCACAGCCGCCGCACCACCCCGATCCGGGTGCCCAGGTAGCCGCCCCGCTCGTCGGGCTCGGTGACCGTGACCACCTCGCCGCCGTAGCGTTCGATCAGCCGCCGGTTGGTCTCGGCCACCCGTGGGTCACACACGCAGACGAGCCGGTAGCCGCGGTTGGCCGCCACCACGGCCAGCGCCACGCCCAGGTTGCCCGAGGACGACTCGACGATCACCGAGCCCTGACGGAGCACACCGTCGCGCTCGGCCGCGGCCACCATGTCGGCCGCGGGCTTCAGTTTGATCGAACCAGCGAAATTGAATCCCTCACATTTCAGCATCAGCGGTCGGCCGACGAGCGGTTCGATATCCACGTACACGTCGTCGAGCACCAAGTCCTGGGGCCGCCTGAAAACGGGCATGCCACATCCACCATCCGGTCACGGGTGCGCAGCGGTCGATGCCGCTGGGCGGCGGGGTCGGTCGGTCCCCGCCTCGGGTTCGCTTCGCACGACATGGTCATGGTGAGTGCGAGTTGTCCGGTTATCGATGATCACGAGCAACTTCGCGAATGTCAACGCATCGACGTTAATTCCGATAAATGCCAAAATATAGCGCAATAAATACAGGACCCAATATAAGATTCATCCCAACGATCTCGGGAATCCGATCAGGCCCGATCACGCCCGGACGCCCCACCCACCGACCGGACCGGACGCTCGTTTCGGTGCCCGCACCCGTTCTGGCACCGCCGGATCCGATGTCGCCGGTTCCGCGGTGAGCCGATGCGGTGGTGGTGGCGGGGATCTGAGTCAGCGGCCACGGGAGTGGGTACATCCTCACCGGCAGCGGCCGGACACCGCCGGGGCGACGAGCGCGGGATTCGTACGGGAACCGGATGAGGGGCACCTGCCCCGGGGCGCGGATGAGGAGCGGGTCAGGTGGGTAGACGCTCACACACGCCGTCCCGGATCCTCCAGGGCTGGCTGACCACCCTGGAGTGCACCACCGAGGTGCGGGTGGCGATGTCCTACCGCCCGGACGATCCGTACGCGGTCACCATCGACATCCACCGCACCCACGGGGTCGGCGTGCTCCGCTGGGTGTTCGCCCGGGACCTGCTGTTCGAGGGGATGAGCGCGAGTCGGGACCATCCCGCCGGGCCGGACCGGGTTCGGGTGTGGCCGGACACTGTGGACGGTGTGCAGAAGGTGCACATCGCGCTGATATCAACGACGATCTGCCTGGTGGAGCTGATCCGAGGTGACGTACTCGGCTTTCTCGTGGACACCCTCCAGGTGGTGCCGACGGGCACCGAGTCCCGGTTCCTCGACATCGAGTCCGGGCTCAGGCGGCTGCTGGCCTGATCAGTGGCGAGACGTGGGAGGTGGCACGATGCGTTCGGAGACGGCGGTCGGCGGTGTGCCCAGCGGGCACAGCGCGCCCGGTGTGCCTGACCCGACCGGCGGTCCGTGGCCGGAACTGCCCTGGCAGGCCTGGCGGTCCACTGCGGACACCCTGCACATGTTCAGCCAGGTACTGGGCAAGTTCCGGCTGGCCCTGGCACCGCCGGAACCGAGCTGGGGCCACGTACCGTTGGCCGTCACCGTGACCGGGTTGAGCACCGGGCCGATGACCTACGGCACCCAGTCGGTGCAGGTGGATCTGGACCTGACCGACCACCGGCTCCGGGTCGCCGAGTCCGGCGGGTCCACCGCCAGCTTTCCGTTGACCGACCGGTCGGTGGCCGCGTTCTACACCGAGGTGATGGCGGTGCTGGCCGATCTGGGCGTCCGGATCGAACTGAACCCGATGCCGCAGGAAGTGCCCGACCCGACGCCGTTCCCCGCCGACACCGGGCACCACGACTACGACCCGGCCTGGGTCCGCCGGTTCCACCGGGTGCTGTTGTCGGTGGCCGGCACCTTCACCCGGTTCCGCGCCGGCTACCGCGGCCCGCACAGCCGGGTCGGCCTGTTCTGGGGCACCTTCGACCTTGCCTACACCCGCTTCTCCGGCCGCCCGGCCGCGCCACCGCCCGGATCGAACCTGATCACCCGCGGTGCCATGGACGCCGAGCTGTGGTCGTGCGGGTTCTGGCCGGGTGACGACGACAGCCCCGCGCCGATATTCTTCTGCTACTCCCACCCGCGCCCGGACGGCCTGGACACCGCACCGGTGCGGCCGGACGGGGCAGGCTGGAACGGCGACCTGGGGGAGTTCGTGCTGCCCTACGACGCCGTGCGGCACGAACCCTCGCCGCACGACGCGGTGCTGAGCTTCCTGGCCAGCACCTTCCATGCGGCCAGCCAGGCCGGCCGCTGGCCGGGAGCGCCCCGGTGACCGGCACGGCCAGTTGGGCGGTGGCCGCCGACGCCGGTGGCCGGCCGACCGTGCGCGGCTGCGCGCACCTGGGCATGCTGCCCGGCGAGATCGCCACCCGGGTCACCGCCGGATGCCGGGACTGCCTGCGCGACGGCGGCGACTGGGTGCACCTGCGCGAGTGCGCGGTCTGCGGGCACGTCGGCTGCTGTGACGACTCGCCGAACCGGCACGCCAGCGCGCACCACCAGGCCACCGGCCATCCGCTGATCAGGTCGCTGCAACCCGGCGAGCGGTGGGCCTGGTGTTATCCCGACAGCCTGTTCCTGGTTTATGCCTGACGTCGGGTTCCCCGCTCGTCATCCACTTCGTACCGAACAATCCGTGGCGGCCGTGTGGCCGGGCGCGCCGGGGTGTGGTCGGGCGGCCGGGAGCACCGGTTCTGCTAGTGTCGGCGCGCGGATTCGCCGTGGCGGAAGCGGCTCGGTGTCCGGTACTTTTCCGTACGGGGGGCTCGATGCGGTTTGGACTGTTCTTCTTTGGCTCCCATGAAATCCCCGCCGATCCCGGCGAATCTCCCTATGCGGTGTTGCTGGAGGCCGCCCGGTTCGCCGACCGTAACGCGTTCGAATTCGTGTCCACTCCGGAGCGCCATTTCACGCGGTTCGGCGGGCTCTTTCCGAATCCGGCGCTGACCTCGGCGGCGATCGCGGCGACCACCACGAGGGTTCAGGTCAGGGCCGGCAGCCTGGTCCCGCCATTGTCCGATGTCGTCCGGTTGGTCGAGGACTGGTCGATGGTGGACCTGATCTCCAACGGCCGGGTCGGACTGTGCTTCGACACCGGCCGCGAGGTCGACGATGCCACCGCACCCCAGGACGGGTACCCGGGCCGGAGATCCCCGCTGCTCCGGCAGGTCGACCAGATCCGGGCCCTGTGGCGGACCAGGGGGGCCACCGGCCCGGGACGACCTGGCGGTCCGCACGCCGGATCCGGTCCGCTCCCGGTGTGGGTGACCGCGCACGGCCATCCACAGTCGTTCGCGGGGGCCGGCCGGGTCGGTGTCAACGTCCTCACCCACCTGGTGAACACCGACCCACAGGACCTTGCCGAGCACGTGCGGGACTACCGGAAGGGGCGCACCGCCGCCGGACTCGACCCGGACGCCGGAGTGGTCACTTTGATGCAGCACACCTACGTCAGCGACGATCGGGCCGACGTGCGGGCGGCGACCGCCGAGCTGGTCAGCCGGTCCGGAATCGACCCCCCGTTCGGGAGGTGCGCCGGCCCCGACGGCGGAGTCCGGACGGCGCCGGCCGGGGCGCACGACCCGGTCGTCACCCCGGTACTACGTGGCGCGCCGCGCCGGTACGCCGAGGAACACGCGTTGCTCGGCTCGGTGGCTGGCTGCGCCGACTGGGTACGGCGGCTGGCCGAGTCCGGTGTGGACGAGATCGCCTGTGTGGTGGACTTCGTCGGTGATCCGGACCTGTTCCGCCGCGGCCTGCCCGGACTGGCCGCGCTCCGCCGGGCCTGTGCCGACCCGGGCGGTCGCGGTCCGGCCCGCGTCGGGCCGGACCGTTACCTGGGCTGGGGCTGAACGGCCGGTTCGGGCCACCGGCGCGCCGGTGATCCGGTCCACCGCTCTCCCGGTCGGGGCCCGGTGCCGGGCGCTGTCGCGGCGCCGGGACTGGTCGCCCGGCTCGGCTCAGACCGCCGCGTGCAGCCGCCGGACCAGCGGGGCCACCCCGGTGGTGCGGGCGACCGCGGCGGCCGGGTCGTCGACCAGGGTGCGGCTGGCCACGGTGAACGCCTGCGGCGCGTTCACCGCCACCACACCGGTGAGCCGGCCGCTCTGGTAGTAGCTGGCCAGCACTCCGCCGCGGGCGGTGTCCCTGCGTCCTGGCCGCATCTCGGTCACCGCCACCTCGGCATCCGGGGCGACCTGCCCGCACACCTGGATCCGCAGCCCGAGTTGTTCGGACCAGAAGCGGGGCAGCAGGGTGAACGGCTCGTTCGCGTGCTGGCCGGTCAGCAGCGTGCGCGCGGCCGCCTGGCCCTGTTCCATCGCGGCGATCCAGTGGCCGACCCGGCGCGGCTCGGCGCTGTAGCGCAGGTTCGGCCACCGGGCCACCACCCCGGCGGCGACCGCGTCGGAGGTGCCGGCCACCCGCAGCGACGGGTCACACAGCACACCGTCTCCAAGGTCGATGCCCACGCCGTCGAGCCATTCGACGTCCGGCCGGTCACCGGCCGCGACAACCACGACGTCGGCGTGCACGTCCTCGCCGTCATCCAGCCGGAGCCGCCACCGGCCCCGCCCCCGGTCGACTCCCTGCACCCGCCGGCCGAGCCGCATGTCCACCCCCGCGGCGCGGTGCGAGTCGGTCACCAACGCGCCCACCGGTTCACCCAGGACCCGCGACATCAGTGCCCGCTGGGAATTGATGACCACCGACTCGCGGGCCATCGCGAACACCGCGCAGGCCACCTCGGTGCCGGTCAGCCCGCCGCCGACCACGGCCACCCGGCGGGCATTCCGCAGCGCGGTGCGCAGGGTCCATGCGTCCTCGACGCCGTGCAGGACGAACAGCCCGGGTTCGCCGGCCGGCCACCCGGCCGGGATCACCGGGCGGGCCCCGGTGGCCACGACCAGGCCGTCGTACGGGAACGTCTCGCCGGTGTCGGTCACCACCGCGTGCGTCGCCGGGTCCAACCACATGGCGCGCCGGCCGAGTCGCCAGTCCACGTCCACGCAGCCGTGCCGGTCCAGCGAGATGTCACTCGGTTTCTGGTGCCCGTTGAGCAGGCCCTTGGAGCACGCCGTGCGGTCGTAGGGGCCCTGGGGCTCCTCACCCAGGACGGTGATCCCGCCCGGGAAACCCAGCCGGCGCAACTCCTCGGCGGCGGCCCATCCCGCCGGCCCGGCGCCGACGATCACGATCCGGTCGGTGGGACCGTAGGCCATCCCGATGGTGCGCATCCTCAGCTCCCGTTCCTGGACTGGTGGCCGGCGTCCCGGCGCAGCTCTCGGACGTAGTGCCGGCCGGTGCTACTGGCCGGGTGTTCCTCCGGCTGCTCGCCGGTGGCGATGACCACCGTGGTGGGTAGCCGACTGAGCATGATGGCCCGAGCCGGGCAGGCGCGGGCGGCCCGCACCACCGCCTCCACGTCGTCACCGGGCACCGACGAGCGGTAGGCGAGCCGTCCGTCACTGCGTAGCGTGAAGACCGTTGGCGCCTCGTGTTCGCAGAAGCCGAACCGGGCGCACCGGCTGGGGTCCACGTTCACCGTGACCTGCCGTCCGCGCAGCCGATTGGCCACCCGCTCCTGCATGGACTGGGGCAGCCTCGAGACTCGCGGAACGGTTGCGAGCCACAGCGCGACGGTCACCAGCCAGCCCAGGATGATCGCGACCCGTACCCACAGCGCCCCGACGTCGGAACCGGAGATCAGCACGTGTCCGACCAGCAGGGTGAACGCTCCGTAGGCGGTCAGGTGCAGGGCCTGCCACCGGTGGTACCCGAGCCGGCGCTGCACCAGCACCGACAGGGCCAGCGCGATCATCACCTCCAGCGAGATGACGCCGATGCCAATGCCGAACGGGTCGTGCGGGTTGGTGAAGGGGATCCACTCGTCGACCACCCGCACCGGCCCGCCCGGGGCGGCCAACTGGGTCAGCGCGTGTACCACACCCAGGCAGAGTCCGAACATGGTACAGGTCTGGTGAATTCCGTAGATGGTCGCGTGCCTCACCCGGGTGAGTGCCCATCCGCTTTTCAGGACGATTCCCCAGATGACGCTGAACCACAGCGCTACCAGCGACACGAATCCCACTGACGCGGCTACCAGATGGACGCTTTCCTGCGCGGTGTGCAAGCCTCTTCGACCCCTTTGGGATAGCGGTGGCGGACTCCCGACGTTGCCGACCCCGAGTTCGATCCACATCCCCGCCCGCGCCCGCGGCGCCGGACCGGAGCTCGCGCCGCCGCCTCTACCTGCGACAACGTGGCACACCGGACACGCCGACCGGGTAGGGCGTCCGGCCAGCGGCCGGCCCGTGACCCGGATCGCGGCGGGGCCGGTGGCTCGGCTCCAACAGCGGTCACGAATTTACTCCTCGAACGCAGAGAGGGCTGCGACGATGGCCAATTATGGCGGTATGGACCTAGAAGTCAAGCTAAGGTTGTCTTTAGTAAACCGGGTTCGGAGAGTGTCATCCCAACTACGCTTCGTCACGTCCAGTCTGACTGACCGGACGGCTGGACGTTGACGCATATCACGAAGCGATAAACTAACTCAAATCGCATGCCCCGCGCGACGGCGATCCGGGATGGGCCGGACCGTAGGTCGGGTCCGACGGAGGGGCGCGACGCACCGCCGCCGAACGGTCCTTCGGCCCTGTTCGGGCAGGGGTGAGCGCCGTCACGGTGGAGGTACGGCGGCTCACCCACAGATCGAAGGAGGTCACCATGAGTGAGGGTATCGGTCTGGTCGACCGGATGCGGGAGGTGGCGACCGTGCGCCGGTCGTTCGGCGAGCCGATGCGCCAGGACGGCACGGTGGTGATTCCGGTCGCGTCGGTGGCTGGCGGCGGTGGCGCCGGAAGTGATTCCGCCGAGGGCGACCGGCCTGGTGGTGGCGGCGGATTCGGCCTGAGCGTCGTGCCGTCTGGCGTCTTCGTGCTGCGCGATGGCGGGGTCCGCTGGCAACCGGCCGTCGACGTCAACCGGCTCGTGCTCGGCGGGCAGATCGTCGCCGTCACCGCGCTGCTCACCATCCGGTCGCTTGCCCGCCGCCGGTCGGGCCGGATGCGCCACTGACCGGGCCGTCCGGTTTCCGGTGCTTCGCCGCGACCCGCCGGGACGCTCCGGTTCCGGTCGGTTGACGCCGGCCGGTGAGCCCAGATGGTGGGATCGGATGCGGGCACCCGGTTCCGCTCCGATGTGGACTCCAGCGGAGCACCGTTGCTCCCGGCGACGGGGTGTTTATCCACAGTGGTGGGTGGGTCATGAAGGCCAATCTTCCAACCCGTAGGGTGTTTCTCGCGTCAAGTGGGCGCCAGGTGCGCGTTTTCGATTCAGTTGGTGGATATCATCGGCCCGTCCCGACCCCGGCGGCTGCGCACCGCGCCCGCCGATGGGGTGTGCGCCGATCCCCGAGGCAGGTTCACCGTGGCGGTCGTTCCGGTGCTACGCAGGAGTGCGGTCGGCGCGGCGGCCGCGCTCGCGGCGACCGCCCTGGTGTCGGCCAGCAGCGCCCAGCCCGATGGGGCTCCTGGTGCACCGGGCATCACCTCGGCGTGGACAACCGGCGCCAAACAGGGTGTGGGCACGTCCACCACCACCGGTTCGAAGATCTGGTACACCATCTCGCAGGGGATCACCGGCGAGGTCTACTACCCGAACGCCGAGACCCCGGACGTGCAGGACATGCAGTACATGGTCACCGACGGCTCCACCTTCACCAACGTCGAGCGCGATGACACCATGCACCAAGTGTCGTTGGTGGACGGCCGCTCGCTGACCTACCAGCAGGTCAACACCGCCACCAATGGCCGGTACCGGATCACCAAGACCTACGTCACCGATCCGGGTCGGGCCACGTTGTTGGTCAGGACCCGGTTCCAGGTACTCACCGGCTCCCCGCTGTCGCTGTACGTGCTGTTCAACCCGTCGCTGGACAACAGCGGGATGGGCGACACCGGCGCGGTCTCCGACGGGATGCTGGTCGGCTCGGACGGCCCGGTGTCCAGCGCGCTGGCGGTGTCGGGCGGGTTCGGCGCGATGAGCAACGGTTACAGCGGCACGCCCAGCGACGGCTACCAGAGCCTGACCCGCACCCACAAGTTGGCTCCCAGCTACGACAGCGTCACCACTCCGGGGAACCTGGTGCAGACCGCCCAGATCCCGGTGGGCACCGACACGACGTTCACCCTGGCGCTGTCCTTCGCCGGCAGCCGTTCGGACGCCCAAAGCGCCGCCAGCGCCTCGCTCACCGACGGCTGGGCCACCGTCTCCACGGACTATCAGAGCGGTTGGCATTCCTATCTGGACTCGCTGCACGCGCCGCCGCACAGCGTCAGTTCGACCGGTCTCACCGGGGAGTACGACATCGCGGTCATGGTGATCAAGGCGCACGAGGACAAGACCTACCGGGGCGCGTTCGTCGCCTCGTTGAGCATCCCGTGGGGTGAGGCGACCGACGCCGACAACTGTTGTACCAGCGGGTACCACGCGGTGTGGGCACGCGACCAGTACGAGATGGCCACGGCCGAGATCGCGGTGGGGGATGTGGTCGCGGCCAACCAGGCGCTGGACTACCTGTTCGACACCCAACTGCGCTCGGACGGCTCCTACCCGCAGAACACCCACCTGGACGGCAGCCCGGTGTTCGGCAGTCTACAGATGGACGAGGTCGCCGATCCGATCCTGCTGGCCTGGCAGCTCGGCCGGTTCGACGCCGCGGCCTACGCCCGGGTGAAACCGTCGGCGGACTACATCGCCGCGCACGGGCCGCGCACCCCCCAGGAACGTTGGGAGGAGTCCAGTGGGTACTCGCCGGCCACCATCGCCGCCGAGATCGCCGCCCTGGTCTGCGCGGCGGACATCGCCACCCACAACAACGACTCGGCCGCCGCGTCGTACTACCTGCGCACGGCCGACTCGTGGCGGTCCCAGATCGACAAGTGGACCTACACCACAACAGGCCACCTGACCGGCGGGAAGTACTACGAACGCATCGACGACGACGGGAACCCCAACGACGGCCACACCCTGTGCCTGCGCAACGGCGGTGGCTGCCACGACGAGCGCGACATCGTTGACGCGGGCTTCCTGGAACTGGTCCGGCTGGGTGTCGTGTCGGCCGACGATCCGCACATCCTGTCGTCGCTGAAGGTGGTCGACGCGACCATCAGGGTCAGTACCCCGGAGGGCGACCTGTGGCGTCGGTACAACTACGACGGCTACGGCGAGACCGCCGACGGCGGGCCGTACCGTGGCGCCGGAATCGGCCGGCTGTGGCCGGTGCTGACCGGTGAGCGCGGCGAGTACGAGCTGGCGGCCGGCCAGACCGGCGCCGCGGCCGGCCGGTTGCTCACCATGGCCGGTTCGGCCAACGAGGGCGGGCTGATGGCCGAACAGGTCTGGGACCGGGCCGACGCGCACGGCCTCCGGTTCGGCGAGGGCACCGGTTCGGCCACACCGCTGGCCTGGGCCATGGCCCAGTTCGTCCGGCTGGCGGTGTCGCTGGACGCCGGACACAACGTGGAGACGCCCGCGGTGGTGGCCAAACGGTACCTGGGTGGGTGAGGCCACCGCCCCCGCCGTGCCAGAGCACCGGCAGGGTCGCCTCGGGGACCGGACTCCCGTTGGACCGCCGGGATGCGGGGGTCCGACCGGCATCCGATGATCGGTGGGTGCTCGAACACCCGGCGGCACCGGGCTGGCAGGCCCGGGTCGACCGGGAGGATCCGGCCCGGCCGGTCCCGCCGATGCTCCCGGTGGCCGGCCCGCTGCCGGCCCGAGGTGAGGACTTCGGCTACGAGTTCAAGTGGGACGGCGTGCGGGCCGGGGCGCTGCTGCGGGACGGCTCCGTGCGGCTGGTGTCCCGCAACCAGCGCGACATCACCGACAGGTACCCGGAGTTGTCCGTGCTGGGCGGACTGACCCGCGGGCGACAGTCCGTCCTGGACGGGGAGATCGTCGCGCTGGACGGGTCCGGGCGGCCGAGCTTCGAGGTGCTACAGCGCCGCATGCACCTGCGCGGACCGGACCGCCGACTGGTTGCGGCCACGCCGGTCTGGTACTACGTCTTCGACTTGGTGCATCTGGACGGATGGTCCACCCGCCGGCTGTCCTATGCCGACCGACGCGGTCTGCTCGACGATCTGGATCTGTCCGCGCCGGGCGTGCGGGTGCCGCCGTGGTTCGCCGGGGCGGGGGCCGAGGTACTCCAGGTCAGCCGGCAGCACGGGCTGGAGGGCGTGCTGGCCAAACGGCTGGACTCGGTGTACACGTCGGGTCGACGGTCCAACCTGTGGGTGAAGGTCAAGTTGACCCTCGCCCAGGAGGTCGTGGTGGGCGGCTGGAAACCCGGCCGGGGGCGGCGCCGCGACACCCTCGGCTCGCTGCTGCTGGGCGTACCCGGCCCGGACGGGCTCCGCTACGCCGGGCACGTCGGCACCGGATTCAGCGAGGCGGTGCTGCGCGACCTGACCGCCCGGCTGCGCCGGCTGGAACGCGACACCAGCCCGTTCGCCGGACAGGTACCCCGGGAGCACGCTCGGGGGGTCCGCTGGGTCCGGCCGCATCTGGTCGGCGAGGTCCGGTTCACCGAGTGGACCCGCGACGGCGTGCTGCGCCATCCGTCCTGGCGGGGCCTTCGCCCGGACAAGTCCCCGGGGGACGTGACCGCGCCGTTACCGGTGCCGGCGGATCTGTGCAGGTCAGCCCACCGGGCCGCGCGGTGCGCGACACGCCCGGTGGTACGACGCGCCGGTGATCGCTGTGAGTGTTGTTCCGATTACGCCGAGCGCACCTACGCTGGGGCGCCATTTTCGGTGCCGATGGTTGCCAGAGGAGGTCCCATGCCGCCCACGATCCGTGCGGGCATGTCGGTCGGTGAGCGAGTCGCGGTGTGGCGGGTGTACCGGGGGATGACCCAGGAGGCGTGCGCCGGTCTGGTCGGCAAGTCGCTGTCGTGGTGGAAGAAGATCGAGTCCGGGGTGCGCCGGGTGGAGAAGTTCTCCGACCTGGTGCTGATCGCCCAGGTGCTCAAGGTGCCCGACATGGCCGACCTGACCGGGGTGCTGGAGTACTCGCTGGCCCTGGACCGGGCCCGGGGCCATCCGGTGGTGCCGGCGATCCGGTCCGCGCTGCTCGCGGCATCCAACCCGTTGCCGGTCACCGGCGATCCGCCCTCGGCCCGGAACATCTCGGCCCGGCTGGCCCAGGCCCACACGACGTTCCACCAGGACCGGATGTTCGTCGAACGGGTCGGCACCGGCATGGCGGACCTGCTCACCGATGCCACGGTCGGCTACCGGCGCGCGGACCGCGCGGACGGCCCGGACTCGCGCCGGGTGTACGCCGGCCTGCTGTCGGGCTGCTACCTGCTCACCACCCGGGTGTTGCGGCACGCGTCGGCCTACGACCTGGCCTGGACCGCGGTTGACCGGGCCACCCACTACGCCTACGAGGCCGACGACCCGGTACGCGTGGCCTGGGCGTTCTGGCAGTCCTCCGGGGTGCTGAAGGATCTCGGCCGCCCCGAGGAGGGCCTCGACCAGTGCCGGCAGGCCCTCGCGCTGCTGGCACCGCTGATGGCCGAGCCCACCGGTGAGCAGGTGTCCCTGTACGGGGAGACCAACCTGCAGACCGCGTTGATGGCCGGACACTGCTCGGACGAGGGGACCGCCATGCGGTACTGGGACATCGGCGAGGCCAGCTACCAGCGGGTGCCGGCCGGCTACCGCAACCCGGTCACCGAGTACGGCCGGGACGGCGGGATGTGGGCGGCGGTGTGGGTGAACGTGGCGCTGGGCAAGTGCCGTGCCGCCGTCAACGCCGCGGACCGGATCGACATCGGCACGATCCCGTCCCGGCCGCTCCAGGCGCTGTGGAGGGTGAACGTGGCCCGCGGTTACGCCGCCCGCCGACAGGACGTGGCCACCCTGCACGTGCTGCGGCAGGCTGAGGAGGCGTCCCCGGAGACCGTGGCGTACAGCGTGCACGTCCGGGAGATCTGCCGGGAGATGCTGCGCCGCGACCGCAAGCCGATCAGCCGCGAACTGCACGACTTCGTCCAGCGCATCGGCCTGCTCAGTTGACCCGATCCGCCGGCCGGTGCTGGCCGTGGTGGGTCCGGCGTGTCCCGGTCAGATGTACCGCGACAGTCCAGATGCGACATGAGTGGAGCTTCTGGTGGAGCGAACCGGGGGCCGGTATGCGGGAGTAACGGCGGGATATGACAATCCGGGTGTCCGGACCTAGCGTCGAGGTGTGCCCAGGCCTACCGACGGCGTGAGCGGGCGTGCTGGCGTGCCCGCCACCAAGGTACGCATTCCCGCGGTGCCCGCCACGTCGGTGCGCCGGAACCGCCTGGTCGAGCGAATCCGCTCCCACACCGGCCCGCCCGCCGGGTCGGCTGGGGCGGCGGCCGACCCGGCGCCGGTGGTCCTGGTGGCCGCGCCGGCCGGCTCGGGCAAGACCACGCTGCTGTCGACCTGGGCGAGCCAGGTCCGGGCGGGTCCGGCCGGCCCGCGGGTCGCCTGGGTGTGCCTGGACGCCGAGGACAACAGCGTCGCCGCGCTGTGGTCGGCGATCCTGGTGGCGCTGGAGACCACCGGTGCGTGGCGCGAGGACGGCGCGTTGCACCGACTGCGCCCGCCCCACCTGATGGAACCGGACTTCCTGGCCGCGGTCGTCGACGCGTTCGACGAGCTGTCCGAACCGGTGTGGTTGGTTCTTGACGACGTGCATGAACTGCACGATCCGGCCGCGCTGCGCAGCCTGGACATGGTGCTGCGCAGGATGCCGCCACGGCTCCGGCTGGTGCTGTCGGCCCGATCCGAACCGCGGCTCGGCCTGCCCCGGCTGCGACTGGAGGGCCGGCTGGCCGAGATCGGCATCGACCAGCTCACCTTCACCGGCGAGGAGGCCGCCGCGCTGCTCGCCGAGCATCGGATCCGGCTGGGCTCCGGCGACCTGAACCGGTTGTTGCGGCGTACCGAGGGCTGGGCGGCCGGCCTGCGGCTGGCCGCGATGACGCTGGCCGGCGCCGCCAACCCGGCCGCGTCGGTCGCCGAGTTCGGGCGGAACGACCGGGCGGTCGCCGACTACCTGGTCGCCGAGGTCCTCTCCCACCAGCCCGGCCACGTCGTCGACTTCCTGCTCGCGGTCAGTGTGTGTGCCCGGTTCACCGGCGAGCTGGCGGTCGAACTGTCCGGTCGCGACGACGCCGGGGAACTGCTGGACCGGCTCGAACGTGCCAACGCGTTCGTCTTCCGGCCGGACCGCACCAGTGACTGGTACCGGCCGCACCGGCTGCTCGGCGGCTACCTGCGGGCCGAGCTGGCCCGGCGGGACGCCTCGGCGCTACCCCGGCTGCACGGCGTGGCGGCGCGGTGGTTCGCCGCGCACGACCTGCCGGTGCGCGCCCTGGAGCACGCCATCCGGGCCGGTGACGCCGAGCTGACTTCGCGACTGGTGGCGACGATCGGCCTGCCCGAGGTGATGGACGGGCGGGGAACGCCGTTCCGCCGACTGCTGGACCGGGTGGCACCAAAGCTGCTGGCCCGCCCGGCGGTGGCGCTGGTGGCCGCGGTGGCCGCGCTGGAAGCTGGTGACGTGGCCACCGCCGACGCGGCACTGGAACGGATGGCGACACCGTCGGGTGGGCACGGCAGCACCGGGCTGCGTGTCCTGCACGCCACGGTCGCGATGCACCGGGCCCGGCTCGGCGGTGGCGACCCGCCGGCCGCGCGGGAGACGCTGGATGCCCTGGCCGTACTGGACCCACCCGCGGCGTCCACGGTGGCGACCACAGCCGCCGGCACCGGTGACGCCGAGGTCGACGTGCTCGCCCTGGCGCAGCGGGGTGCCGCCCGGCTGGTGGCCGGCGAGTACGGCGCGGGCGAGGGTGACCTGCGGCGCGGCCTGGAGGCGGCCTCGGCCCGGGGGCATGACGCGACCGTCCTGCACTGCCTGGTGCACCTGGCCGCGGTGGCCGCGGCCGGCAGCGACCTGGCCGAGGCGGCTACCCGGGCCGACACGGCGATCGCGTTCGCGGCCGAACGCGGATGGTCGCACACGCCTGGCTGCGCCTACGCCTACGGCCTGGGCGCCTGGGCGGCCTACCACCGGCTCGACCGCGACGTGGCCGGCTCGTACGCGTCGCTGGCCGTGCGGCTGTTGCACGGGCGGATGAGTCCGGACGTCGAACTGGCCGCGCTCAGCGCCGACCAGATCGTCGGTTTCGACACCGCGGACGACCGGCACGCCTCGGTCGGCGCGCTCCGGGACCACTGGCGGCGGTTGGCCGGGCAGCGGGTCGCGCCGTTCCTGGTCGGCCTGGAGGCACCGGTCGAGCAGCGGTTGGCGCTGCGGGTGGGGGAACCGGGTTGGGCCACCGAGGTCGCCGACCGGGTGGAGGGATGGCTCGGCGAGACCGGGGAGTCGAGCCTGTTGCGGGCCACCCTCCAGGTGCAGAAGGGGCGGGTGGACACCGCGCGGGCGCTTCTGCGGCCGGTGCTGGACGGTGCGGTGGGCAGCCACATGCTGACCACGCTGATCGATGCGTGGCTGCTCGAAGCCGTGCTGGCCGACCGGGCCGGCGACGGTTTCCGGGCGCACCGCGCGCTCGGGGAGGCGGTGGAACTGGCCGCCCCGCGGCGGTCGCTGCGGGCGTTCGTGGACGGCGGCGCGCCGGTGCGTTCGCTCCTGGTCGCCGGCATCGGTCGCTTCGGGCGGCACGAGTGGTTCGCCGCCGAGGTGCTCGCGGCGATGCCGCCCGCCGGTCCCGGTGCGACCGACGTGCTCACCCCCAGGGAGTTGGAGCTGCTCGCCGAACTGCCGTCCCTGCGCACCGCCGAGGAGATCGCCGAGTCGTTGTTGGTGTCGGTCAACACGGTCAAGACTCATCTGCGCGGTATCTATCAGAAACTGGGGGTGAACAACCGCCGGCACGCCATCGAGGTCGCCCGCCAGCGGGGATTGCTCTGACCGTGCTCCGACCTCCCGCCGGCACCTGGTCCGGACCATCACGTTGTCGAAATATCGGACCTATCGGGCTGGGGGGTCGCCCGTAGCGGGTGAGCGCCGTCCGGGCCGGCGTGACGAGTCGCGGCAGCCACGTTCTTTGTCATGGTTGGGCGGGTTTCGATGACCCCGGTCTTCGGACCGTCACGCCGCACCCGCCGCCGCGCCGCCGGGCCACCCGTTCACCTCCACCGGATGAGGCCGAGCCGGACCGGCCGGCCAAGTATGGAGGTTGGCAGGGCACGAAGAGTGCCGAGAGGACGGCGATGTGGCCGGAGCGACGGCAGTACGAACGACAGTTTCCGCAGTTGTCGTCCCGACCATGAAGGAGATTCGCCATGACTGATGTGAGGCAGGCAAGACAGACCATCGACCAGCCGTCGACCGAGTACCGGCGGGAACCGCGTGGTGAGCCGGGCTGGGTGATCTTCGCCGGCGTGATGTTGCTGCTTGCCGGTGCGTTCCAGTTCATCCTCGGGTTGACCGCCCTGCTGCGGGAGTCGTTCTTCCTGGTGGGGACGAGCAGCCTGATGGTGCACCTGGGCTACACCGTGTGGGGTTGGACCCACATCGGTATCGCCGGCGCACTGGTCCTGTGTGGCCTGGCCGCAGTGACCGGTCGGACCCCGGTGCGACTGGCCGGGATCGTGGTGGCGCTGGTCGCCGCGGTGGTGAACCTGGCGTTCCTGCCCGCGTTCCCGATCTGGGCCGTGCTGAACATCGCGCTGGACGTGCTGGCGCTGTACTCGCTGTCGCGGTGGCGTGAGTTCGCCGACCGGCTGCCGATGGGCATCGGTCGGGGCGCCGCCATGGCGGGGGGCCCGTCCGCGCCGTCGCACGACGGCCACGATCGTCCGGGCGTCCGCGGCGACGGTAAGACCACCACCTCGACCACCACGACGACCACCCATGCGCCGACCCAGTCGGCCACCAGCGGCCGGGAGTCCGAGGAGGAGGAGAACCGGAGGATCGCCGCCGAGCGTTCCAGCGGACGCCGGCAGTGACCGCCGGGTAGGACCGGCCGAGTAGTACCGGACGCGGCTCTCCCCGCCCCAGGCGGGGGGAGCCCGTCGTCCGCCCGCCGTCGGTCCGCCCGCTATCGTGTTGCCTGCGACGGTGGGGAGGGCAGATGCCAGACGACGGCTTCCATCCGACGCTCGGCTCGCGTCCGCTGCGGCACGTCCGCGGCGCCGACCTGACCGGGGCGACCGCACAGACCGCCGGCATGCGCCGGCTGGCCGCCATCTCCGGGGACACGGTCGGCTCGCAGGCGCTGTGGATGGGGCGCACGCACGTGTCCCCGACCGCCCGGTCGGGTAACCACCATCACGGCGAATCCGAGACCGCGATCTACGTGGTCAGCGGTAATCCGGTGTTCGTGTTCCACGACGGCGAGCGGGAGGTGTCGCTGCGCACCGGGCCCGGAGACTACGTGTTCGTCCCGCCGTTCGTGCCGCACCGGGAGGAGAACCCGTCGCCAGACACCGAGGCGGTGGTGGTGATCGCTCGGAGCACCCAGGAGGCCATCGTGGTAAACCTGCCCAGCCTGCGTCCGGAGTAGGTTCGAGCGTCGTCGGGTGGTGCCGGACCTGCTCCGCCTACTGTCGGTAGTCGGACAGGAACTCCCCGATCCGGCCGACGGCCTCGGCCAGGTCGGCGACCCGGGGCAGTGTCACGATCCGGAAGTGGTCCGGGCGCGGCCAGTTGAACCCGGTGCCCTGCACGACCAGGATCCGCTTGGCGCGCAGCAGGTCCAGCACGAACCGCTCGTCGTCGCCGATCGGGTACACCCGCGGATCCAGCCGGGGGAAGAGGTAGAGCGCTCCGGCCGGCCGGACGCAGCTCACCCCGGGGATCTCGGTGAGCATCCGCCAGGCCACGTCCCGCTGTTCGCGCAGCCGGCCGCCGGGCAGGACCAGGTCGGCCGCGCCCCGCCCGTCACCGAGCGCGGCCTGGATCGCGTACTGCGCCGGCACGTTGGCGCACAGCCGCATGTTGGCCAGGATGTCCAGCCCCTCGACGTACCCGGCCGCGTGCTGCCTCGGCCCGGACAGGACCATCCAGCCGGCCCGGAAGCCGGCCACCCGGTAGGACTTGGACAGGCCGTTGAAGGTGAGGCACAGCAGGTCCGGCGCCAGCGTCGCGGTCGAGGTGTGTTCGGTGCCGTCGTAGAGGATCCGGTCGTAGATCTCGTCGGACAGCAGCACCAGGTTGTGCCGGCGGGCCAACTCGGCGATGGCCTCCAGCACCGACGGCGGGTAGACCGCGCCGGTCGGGTTGTTCGGGTTGATCACCACGATCGCCCTGGTCCGCCGGGTGATCCTCGCGGCCAGGTCGCCGGTGTCGGGTTGCCAGCCGGAGGACTCGTCGCACCGGTAGTGCACCGCCCGGCCGCCGGCCAGGCTCACCGCCGCGGTCCACAGCGGATAGTCCGGTGCGGGCACCAGCACCTCGTCGCCGTTGTTGAGCAGCGCCTGAAGGGCCATCACGATCAGTTCGGAGACGCCGTTACCCAGATAGACGTCCTCCACGCCCACTCCGGCGATCCCCCGGCCGGTATGGTAGTCGGCGACCGCCCGGCGGGCCGTGGGCAACCCCTTGGAGTCGCTGTAACCCTGCGCGATCGGCAGGTTGTGGACCACCTCGGCGAGCAGTTCGGCCGGGGCGGAGAAGCCGAACGGCGCGGGGTTGCCGATGTGCAGCTTCAGGATGCGCTGCCCGTCCTCCTCCATCCGCTGGGCTTCCTTCAGCACCGGGCCGCGGATGTCGTAGCAGACGTCCGCGAGCTTGTCCGACTGACCGATCTCCATACGTCACACGGTAGGGGATCACCGGGCGCGCCGTCGGCCCGGGACGGTGACGGACCGTCGGCAACCGTCCGCAGTGGATGCCACCGGCGACGCTCGGTTGCCCCGGGTGACCCCCGGGTCGGAGGCCGGTGTGGTGTCCGGTCACCGGGCCCGGCGGACCGCCGGTGGGACCCACGCCCGGCTGAGCACGGTGCGTTCCGGCCAGTACATCCGGAGCACCAGGGTGAACCCGCCGGCCGGGGCTGGCAGCCAGTTCGACTCCCGGCCACGACCGGGTGGCGCCTGCTGGATGTGGATGTCCAGCGAGCCGTCGGTGTTCACGGTCAGGTCGTCGCGGCTGCCGATCGCGTATCGGCTGACCGGGTTGGGCACGAACCGCTGCCGGTCGTCGTACATGGCCAGCGACCAGAACGCCCGCACCGGCGGGACCGCACCGGAGTCGAAACGCAGCAGGTAGCGGTGACCGCCGGTGTAGGGCTGCTTGTCGGCGTCCGCCCGGGACAGCGCGTACACGGCGTCCTCGGCGTGGTTCGCGCCCAGCCCGACCCAGGCGACGCCGGCCCGGCGGGCGTAGTACGTGCCGTACTCGCCCAGGTCGTAGGACATCGTCCAGCCGTTGCGTAGCTCACCGCGCGGTGTCCGGCCCTCGGCCAGCACGGTGGCCATCCCCTGTCGCAGGCCAAGTTCCACGGCCTGTCGGGTGGGCTCGTCCAGCCCGGACCAGTCGAACGACTCGCCGGGTCTGACCCCGATGCCGGCCAGCCGGTCGATCATGGGCTGGTCGGCCGCCCGGGCCGGGTTGCCGGCCAGCAGCGCGGTCAGCATGCCGAAGAAGGCGGCGGGGTCCAGCCGGGACATCTGGTCCGACGGTGGTGTGCGCGGATCCACCTCCGGGTCCACCCGCACCGGGCCGGGGGTCCGCTCGCGCCGACCCAGCGCCGACAGCGGGGTGAGTCGCATTCCGTCCTGGACGGCGTGCGCGGCCTGGTAGTCGGCCGGCCCGTTGGCCTGGACCCGTCCGATGATCCACGCCATGTTCGTGGGGGAGCGGATCCGGCGCATCGTGTCGGGCAGCCGATCGCGCCAGTGCGGGCCGACGATGCCGAACTGTTCCGGCCCGGTGCCGGTGGTGCGGGCGCCGGGGGAGGAGAACACGTTCGTCCACCCGTCCAGCATCGGCATCAGGTAGTAGCGGCCGTCGGTGTCGGGCACCGACAGCACCATCGGCCCGTCGGACAGGTCCAGCCACGCCGAGGAGTACAGCGTGTCGGTGTTCGGGCCGACCACGGTGTCCACCGACGCGTCGGGATACTTCCTCAGGTGACCGAACTGGTTCACCGGCGCCCGGATCCCGTCCGGCCCGGGCACCGCGGTCATCTGGTCGCGGGTGAGTTTCATCAGGACCAGCGGGTAGCCGAAGACGCACGCCTCGGCGGCGGTGGCGGAGATCTGAGCGCTGTCCAGTCCCACGTCGTACATGTTCGCCCGCCCGTCTGCCAGCGCGGCCACCGCCGGCGTGGCGGTCGCCATCCGCGCCCGACCCCGCCCGGACCCACCTCGACGCATCCGACCGGACAGGACACCAACGACGCTAGTCCAAACAGGACACCCTCACCCCCTGACACACCAACCCCGTGAGTGTTGGTCCGTGTGTGGGTGTTGGGTGTTGGGTAGGTGGACAGCGTGACGGCAATACCGCGGCGGCCCCGCCGGCACCGCCGGGCCCTGGTCCTGCTCGCCCTGCTGGTCGGACTGGCCGCGGCCGGCTGCGGGCAGGGCCACGGCGCCGGCTCGGGTGACAGCAACCCGATCCGCTACTCCGACCCGCCCGGCCCGCTGCCCCGCACCCCGGCCGTCCAGAGCCCCACCCCCACCCCGACCACCACGAAGAACCCCACCCCGTCGGCCACCGTCACCCGGTGACCGCCGCTGACCACCGCTTGGCCGCCGTCACCGGCTGGTGAATCGGTCGGCACGGACGCCGTCGAGGAAGCCGGTCCACTGGCCGGGGGTGAAGGTCAGCACGGGGCCGGTCGGGTTCTTCGAGTCGCGCACGGCCACCGCGGTGCCGAGGGCGGCCACCTCCACGCACTGCCCGTTGCCGCTGCTGTAGCTGCTCTTGTGCCAGACCGCGCCGTCGAGCACAGCGACCTCCACGCACGCACCGTTGCCGCTGCTGCGGCTGCTCTTGTGCCAGACCGCCCGGGACAGGTCAACCTGGGGATTCATCCGCACACCAACTCTCCGGCTCACGCGTCCGCGATCGTGGCGAGCAGTCGGGCGGTGTCGTCCGGGCCGAGCGCCACGGCGCGCAGGTGTTCGAACATCAGGGTATACCGGCCGATATCCGCCTCGGACTCGCGCAGGAGATCGCCGGCCAGGGTGTCCACGTAGACGAGTTGGGGGTCCGCTGGTTCCGGGAAGTCCATGTGCACGAACGCGCCCGGCATGCCGGGGTGTGCACCCTTGTCGAACGGGATCACCTGCACGGTGACGTTCGGTTCCTCGGCGGCGGCCAGGATGCGTTGCACCTGTGCCCGCATCGCCTCACGGCCGCCGACCTGGCGGCGGACCGCCGCCTCGTCCATGATCGCCCAGAGCTGGAGCGGGTCCTCCTTGCCCAGCAGGGCCTGCCGTTCCATCCGGGCCTGCACCCTGTGCTCCACCTCGCGCTGGCTGGCCGTGGGCAGGGTCCCCTTGATCACGGCACGGGCGTAGTCCTCGGTCTGGAGCAGGCCCGGCACGTACAGCGACTCGTAGTTGCGCACCGAGCGGGCCTCGGCCTCGAAGCTGATGTAGGTGGCGTACTCCTCGGGCAGCTCGGCGTGGTACGGGCGCAGCCAGCCCTGCTGGCCGGCGTTCCGGCACATCTCCACCAGCTCGGCCCGCTGCGGGTCGGTCACGCCGTAGGCGTTCAGCAACGCCAGCAGGGTCCGCTTCTGCGGGCAGGACTGCGCGGTCTCGATCCGGTACAGGGTGGCGCCGTTGATGCCGGTGTGCTGCTCCACCTCGTCCCGGCTCATCTGGCAGCCCTCGCGAAGCCGGCGCAGCTCGCTGCCCAGGCGGCGTAGCCGGGCCGTGGGCGGTCGCGTTCGCCTGGCTGGCATGTGATGTCCTCTCGTTCACATACTGACGTCCAGAGTGCCGCCAGTGGAAGATCTGACGAGCCTCAGGAGATGTTCACAGATTATGCGTACGTGCTCCTTGCGTTTCAGAGTTGGAGCGGCGCATACTCAGCGAGCACGCATCATGCCACAGCGTTACCGAACGGTGGCGGGGTGGGTGAGCCGAAGGGGTGAGGCGATGACCGCGCCGGGCACGGACTACCTGCCGCCGGAACTGGCCACGCTGGTCGCGACGGCCACCCGGGTGATCAACGAGCACGTCGCCGACAACGGCCTGTGCGCGGTCTGCGGCAGTGCCTGGCCGTGCGCCCGGGCCGTCCTGGCCGAGCACAACCTCGCCGAGGTGTAGTCCCGTGAGCTGGCCGGACCGGCGACGCATGGACGCCGGGGTAGGTACGAGCCCGTCGCCAGTCCGGCTGTCCAGTCGAGTGTACGGAGCCGCTGCCACGCGGCTCGACCACCCGACCCGCATTGGAGGGGTTTCTGATGACCGAACATGGACCGTCCCTGCCGCGCCGGACGCCGGCCGACCAGTCGCGCGGGCCCGCCGGACCACCTGCGCGGCCCGGATATCCCGGTCCTCGTGGCCTGACCGGGTTGCCGGGGTCGGCGGACGGCCCGTGTCCGGCCGCCCTCGGCGCGATGGAACGGCTCCGGGGGTTCGCCGACGCCGTACTCGGGCTGCATCGGGTGATGCCTGGGCCGGAGGGCTTCATCCCGATGTGCGGGTGTGGCATGCCGGCCCGGCACTGCCCGATCATCAGAGCCGAACACGAGGTTCTCGGCATCGCCATGCCGTTCAGCTTCGATCCGCCCCGCCCGCCCTACCACGAGATCTAGGCGGGACCGACGCCGAGCGGGCGAGACCCGGCCGAACACGCCGGGCACGGTCACGCGGCGTTCGTGCGGCAGGGAGCGGCAGGTCCGTCCGGACGGACAACACGGCGCCGGCCGTGCGGTTGGGCCCGGGTGCCCGGCTCCGTCCGGGCGACGGGTCGGGTCCGGTCATCTACGCTGACCAGACGTGGACGCTGAACCGGTCGCACTTCCCCAGCCCCGGACCCCGGCCGGCCGGGCCGGTCTGGCCGCGCTGGTCGACCGCCCGGACCGCTCGCTCGTCGCGCTGGACTTCGACGGCACCCTGTCACCCATCGTGGCCGACCCCACCGCCAGCCGGATCGCCCCGGGGGGCCTGGACGCGCTGCGCGCGCTGGCCGGCGCGGTCGGCCGGGTCGCCATCCTGACCGGCCGGCCGGCCGCGACCGTGGTCGAACTGGGCGGCCTGGACGGCGTGCCGCGCCTGCTGGTGGAGGGCCAGTACGGCGCCGAGCACTGGTACCAGGGCAGGTTGGAGGTACCCGAGCCACCGGCCGGGCTGGACGCGGTGCGGGCCGCACTGCCCGCCATCCTGTCGGGCGCGGACCCCGGCGTGCACGTCGAGGACAAGCGGCTGGCACTGGGCGTGCACACCCGGCGGGCCGCCGACCCGGACGGCGCGCTGGCCGCGCTGGCCGCGCCGGTGGGCGAGCTGGCCCGGGCGCACGGGCTGACGGTCAGCCCGGGCCGGTACGTGCTGGAGATCCGCGCCCCGGGGGAGGACAAGGGCCGGACCCTGGCCCGGTTGGCCGCCGACCTCGGCCCGGCCGCGGTGCTCTACGCCGGGGACGACCTCGGCGACCTGCCGGCGTTCGACACGGTCGAGGCGCTGCGCCGCGACGGCGTGGACGGGCTGACCGTGTGCAGCGCGTCCCGCGAGGCACCCGAGGTGGCGGCCCGCGCCGACCTGGTCGTGGACGGGCCGGCCGGCGTGGTCGCCGTGCTGGCCGGGCTGGCCGTGGCCGCCGGCGTCACCCCGGCCTGACCGGCCCACCGGGGCCGTACCTCCGGGTCAGCCGGTGCGGTCAGCCGGTGCGGTCAGCCACGGCGGCGAGCTGTTCGGCGAACCAGTCCGCCGGCGGCAACTCGGTCGCCGCCGCCACCATCCGCCGGGTCCGCTCGACCCGTTCTCCGTCTGACATGGACAGTGCGGTGTGCAGCGCCCCGGCGGTCCCGGTGATGTCGTAGGGGTTGATCACCAGCGCGTGCTCTCCGAGCAGGTCGAAGGCACCGGCCTGCTCGGAGAGCCCCAGCGCGCAGCCCCCCGCGGCCAGGATGACGCCCTCCTGTGCGACCAGGTTCATCCCGTCGCGGATCGGGTTCACCAGCAGCACGTCGGTGGCGACCAGCGCGGCCAGCGAGCCTGGGTAGTCGTTGGCCAGTTCGAGCACCACCGGGGTCCAGTCGCCGGTGCCGAACTCGGCGTTGATCCGGTCGGCCTGACCTCGCACGGCCTGGGTGTACTCCCGGTAGAGCGCGATGTCCTGCCGGGACGGGTACACGTAGCCCACGTGCGTGACCCGACCGCGCCACTCCGGGTGGGACACCAGCAACTCGCGGTAGGCCAGCAGGCCCCGCACCACGTTCTTGGACGGCTCGGTGCGGTCCACCCGGCCGATCACCCGCCGGTTGCCGATCCGGTCGCGCAGCGCGGCCAGCCGCTCGCGGACGTCGGCAGCCCCGGCGCGATCGCGCAACCCGGCACCGTCGGTGCCCAGCGGGTGCACCCGGATCCGGGTGGTCCGCCCGCCGTGGCGGACCGACACATCAGACCCGGCCGCCCCGGTGGCCGGGTCCGGGTCGGATCCGGTGTCCACTACCGCGTCGAGTACCCGGCGGCAGCAGGAGGCGAAGGCCAACGCCCACCGCCGGCAGTGGAACCCCAGGTGGTCGGCGCCGAGCATCCCGATCAGCACCTGCCTGGCGACGTCGGCGGGCAACATCGCGAAGTAGTCCGGCGATGCCCACGGGGTGTGCGTGAAATGACCGATCCGCACGTCCGGCCGCCACTCGCGCAGCATGGAGGGCACCAGGAACAGATGGTAGTCCTGCACCATCACGGTCCCGCCCTGCGCCGCCTCGGCGGCCAGCGCCTCGGCGAAGGCCCGGTTGTACTGGCGGTAACTGTCCCACTGGCTCCGCCAGGACGCGTCGAACGCCGGCTGGGTGGGCACGTCGTAGAGCAGGTGGTGCACGAACCACAGGGTCTGGTTGGCGATGCCCTGGTACGCGTCGCGGAACGTGTCGGCCGGCACCGGGAGCATCCGCACGTCCAGCCCGCCGGTGTCCACGCCGGCCGCGGCGAGGTGACCGCCCGGAGCCCGTGCGGCGAACTCGCGTTCGACGTCCCCCATCGCGCAGCACACCCACAGGCCGCCGGCAGACAGCGCCGAACTCATTCCGCTGACCAGGCCGCCCCCGCCCCGCACCGCCCGCACGCCGCCGGCATCGTCGGCCACCAGTGACACCGGCCCGCGGTTGGAGGCGACGAGCAACTCCCGTGACGTCATGGGGGCAAGCCTAGGCGAGCCGGCCGGGCCACCCCGGGCTCCGGGAGGTGCCCGCGGGGCCGTGTCCCGTGACGCTCTGGCGTGCCCGCACCGTGCCCGCACCGGCCCGTACCATGCCCGCGGTGTGCTTGCGGGACCGTGCTGAGTGGACGCGTTCGGCGCCGACACTCCGAAACGCCGTGACCATCCTCGGGTTGGCTCGTTGACCCCACCGAAGGCCTCGGGTGGACCATAGAGGGGTGGTCCTACCCGAGGCCTCGCCGCGATTTTCGGGTGGGTCGACCCGCCGGGTCGGATGCGGGTCCGGTGCGGTTTCGGCGCCGATGGCGGGCTGGTTGTGTGAGCGAGCGATTGCCGTATCCAGGTTCTGCTCCGTTGTCAAAGTCGGCTCGGCGTGGCGCGTTGACGTGTGCGTTGTGTAGCCGTTCAGTGACCATACGCACATGCCCGTGAGGGAGGCACACATGCCCGCGAACGTATCCGCCCCGGCCACCCCGGCCGTTGACAACGAGACCGTGCCGAAACCGGCCGACAAACCCACCGACGCCGACGCACCGGCCGGACAGTCCCCGGCTCGGGCCAGGACCGCCGCCAGCACCGCCAGCAGGGTGACCGGGAAAAGAACAACCGTGAAGGCGACCGGCAGCGGGACCGGATCGGGACGTGCGACCGCGACCCGTCAGAGCCCGGCCAGGAAGGCGACCACGGGCCGGACCACGAAGAGCACCGCGACCCCCAAGACCGCCGTCAAGAAGGCCGGCCCGGCGAAGTCCGCCACCAGGTCGGCCACCGTGGCGGCCACCAAGTCGGCCACCGGGTCGACGACCCGGAAGACAACCACCAGGACGTCTCCGACCAGGAAGGCGGCGACCGGTCGTCCGGCCGGCGCGAAGAAGGCACCGGCGAAGAAGACCACGACCGCGAGGAAGACGACCGCGAAGAAGGCTCCCGCGAAGAAGGCTCCCACCAAGAGGACCACCGCCAAGAAGACCCCGGCGAAGAAGGCCCCGGCGAAGAAGACAGCCGCGACCAGGAAGACCACGGCGAAGAAGACCACGGCGAAAAAGGCTCCGGCCAAGAAGACCGCCACCAAGAAGACCGCCACCAGGGCTCCGGCCAAAAAGTCGACCGCCGGAGCGCCGGCCCGCCGGTCCACCGCCGGGCGCACTGGCACGACCCGGCGGTCCGGGACGGCCTCGACCGGGCGGTCCAACCGCTGACCTGGGACACCGGGCGGATCCACCTGGATTTGCGGCCTCCCGATCCGGCTCGCCGACGCCCTGCGAAGATGGCGGCAAGCAAACCTGACCGGAGGAGCCGCCATGTCCGCACCCACGGACGCCCCGCCACCCGACGTACGCGACCTGACGGTCGCCGTGCTGGGAGGCACCGGGGACCAGGGCCGTGGGCTGGCGCTCCGCTTCGCCGCCGCCGGTATCCGGGTCCTGATCGGCTCCCGGGACGCCACCCGCGCCAAGCAGGCGGCCGGGCAGGTCGACCAGGTGCTGGGCGGGGGGAACCTGGCCCTTGGCGGCAGCAACGACGAGGTCGCCCGGGACGCCGACGTCGTCGTGGTGGCGGTGCCGTGGGAGGGACACCGGGCGACTCTGGAACCCCTGCGGGACGCACTGGCCGGCAAGATCGTGGTCGACTGCGTAAACCCGATCGGCTTCGACAAGCAGGGCGCCTATCCGCTGGCCGTGGCCGAGGGAAGTGCGGCGCAGCAGGCCGCCGCCGTGCTGCCCGGCAGCCGGGTGGTCGCCGCCTTCCACCATGTCAGCGCGGTGCTGCTGTGGCAGGCCGAACTACCCGACCTCGACTGTGACGTCATGGTGCTCGGAGACGACCGTGCGGCCACCGAGGTGGTGCAGGCACTGGCCAGCGTGATCCCCGGCATGCGGGGCATCTACGCCGGGCGGTTGCGCAACGCCGGTCAGGTGGAGGCGTTGACCGCGAACCTGGTCTCGGTCAACCGGCGCTACCGGGCCCATGCCGGCTTCCGGATCACCGACGTTTGACTTCCTCCGCCCGTCTAGAGGTGGGGGATTCCAACCCTCACGGGGTGGGTTTCCTCTTTCGCCGGGCCGTGCCGGTCGGTTGCCCGACGCGGTCTCACCGGCCCTCCGGAGGCAGCCACGGCCAGCCCGGCCGCGGTGTCGATGTTCTTCGCGGCATTGTGGTCCCGGTCGTGCTGGGTGCCGCATCCGGGGCACGTCCACTGCCGTGTCCCGAGGGAGAGGGTGGCGAGTAGGTGCCCGCAGTTCGAGCAGGTCTTCGACGAGGGGTACCAGCGGTCGATCACGGCGACCTGTCGGCCGGCGCGTTGCGCCTTGTATTCGAGCATGGCCCGGAACTCGGCCCACCCGCACCGGGAGATCGCTTTGGACAGCGGCCTGTTGCGCACCATGCCAGACACGTTGAGGTCTTCGATGCCGATCCGGTCGAACCGGTTGACCAGCCCGGTCGAGGTCTTGTGGCAGAAGTCCCGGCGGGCATCGGCGACCCGAGAGTGCGCGCGGGCTACCTCCACCCGCGACTTGGCCCGGTTCGCCGAGCCTTTCTTGCGGCGGGCCATCATCCGCTGGTACCGCTTGAGCCGGCGTTCGTGCCGGTCGGTGTGGCGTGGGTTGGGAACGCGTTCGCCGGTGGACAGCACAGCGAAGTCGGTGATGCCCAAGTCCACGCCGACCGTGCGGCCGGTGCCCGGCAGCGGCGCCGGGTCGTCGGTGTCCACGGCGAACGTGACAAACCACCGGCCGTCGGACTCGTGGGACACGACCACCGTGGTCGGGTTCAGGGTGGTCATGTCCACGTCGGGCCAGGACCAGGCGACCCGCAGCGGTCCGGTGGTCTTGGCCAGCCACAACCCGTCGGGCTTCATCCGAAACGCCGACCGGGTGAAGTGCGCAGACTGCCGGCCCCGCCTGGACTTGAACCTCGGGTACCTACCGCGTTTCGCGAAGAACGCTGCGAACGCGTTGTGCTGGTGCCGCAGCCTGCTGCAACGGCACCGAGGACACCTCAGCCAAAAACCCCAACTCCGGCGTCTTCTTCCACGCCGACAACGCGGCGTCGGTCTCCCGGTACGGAGTGGACTTCCGCTCGACGGTGTAGCGCTCCTGCCGCGCGGCCAAAGTCCGGTTCCACACCACCCGCACACACCCGAACGTGCGAGACAGCAACGCCGCCTGCCCGGGGTCCGGATAGGCCCGAACCTTGTACGCCGTCCTCACACCACACAACTTACCGGAGGGCATATCATGGGTAAGCACGCCATTCCACCCCAGCCCGAAGGCCGGGGCATCCTGACGAGTTCCCGGTGACGACTGATTACCCTGACGACCTTGGCACGACGTACCGGCCGGACCGCCCACCGGGCCGGGTCGTCTCCCTGGTGCCCTCGCTGACCGAGGCGTTGGCGGCCACCGAACCGGGCCTGTTGGTCGGTGCCACCGACTACTGCACGCATCCGCCCGGTCTGGAGGTGTCCCGGGTGGGCGGCAGCAAGTGGCCGGACCTGGACCGGGTGCGCGCCCTGCGTCCGGACTTGGTGCTGGCCAACGCGGAGGAGAACCGCCTCACCGACGTGGAGGCGCTGCGCTCGACCGGGGTACCGGTGTGGGTCACCGGCCCGACCACGGTGCCCGGTGGGCTGGACAGCCTGGAACGTATGTTGGCCGGCTGCGGATGTGATGTGCCGGAGTGGCTGGACCGGGCCCGGCGGGCATGGTCGCCGACGGCCGCGCCGGTGCGGCGCGATGCGGCGGCACGGCTGGCCGCGGTGCCGATCTGGCGGCGGCCGTGGATGGTGGTGGGGGCCGGCACGTTCGCCGGTGACATGCTGCACCGGCTCGGTGTGAGCAACGCGTTCCGGGCCGCGCCCTCGCGGTATCCCAAGGTCACCCTGGCCCAGATCCGCCAGTCCGGTGCGGACCTGGTCGTGTTACCCGATGAACCGTACGCGTTCAGCCCGACCGACGGTCCGGAGTGCTTCGGCGGGCTGGATGTGGCGCTGGTGTCCGGTCGTCACCTGACCTGGTACGGGCCCTCGCTGGTTGACGCTCCCGACCTGCTCGCCGGTCAGTTGGCCGCCGCGCGCCGGTATTAGCCGGTATCAGCCGGTACCCCAGCGCTGCCCGGCGGTCGGGTGGCATGACCGGCGATGCTGGGCGATCCTCAGGTCAGGAGCGCTTGGTTTGACGAGCCCTGACCGATTGGTGAGGATCGACGGGAGTGTTTACCGGAGGGCGTCGCCGCGGTCCTGCCGAGCCAGAACGTGAGGAGTCAGTAGACACGTGTCACAGCAGGGTTCCGCCGGGACGCGCACACTCCAGCCCGGCACGTCGACCGGGTCTGACAAGCCCGATGAATCCTACCGAAACGGCCAGCCGGGCCAGCCGGGCCAGGCGGGCCAGGCCGGCGGGTCCGGGGGCTCCGGTTCGGCCGGTCGGATCCGGCGGCTCGGTCACCGGCCGGTGCTGGACGGGTTGCGCGGTCTGGCTGTGCTGCTGGTGCTCTTCTTCCACGGCGCCTTCGACCACGTCCCGGGCGGCTTCCTGGGTGTGGACATGTTCTTCGTGCTGTCCGGGTTCCTGATCACCACCCTCCTGCTGGAGGAGTGGGACCGGCGCGGAACGATCTCGTTGCGCGCGTTCTACGCGCGCCGGGTGCGGCGGCTGCTGCCAGCCCTGCTCGTGCTGTTCGTGCTCGGTGGGCTGCTGGAGACGCTGTTCGCCAACATGCGCGGCAGCCAGCCGTACCTGTTCGGCGTGGTCGGCGGCGTGTTCTACGTGAACAACTGGCTGATGGTCTGGGACGGCAACGCGCTGAGCACGCTGTCGCCGACCTGGTCGCTGGCGGTCGAGGAGCAGTTCTACCTGCTCTGGCCGCTGGCGCTGCTGCTGATGTTGCGCCGGCGGGTGCGTCCGGTCCGCCTGCTCGCCGTGTCCGGCGCGCTGGTGGCGCTGTCCCTGCTGTTCATGGTCGTGGTTGCCCGCACCAGCCCGAGTCACAACATCTACATGTCCTCGGTCCCGCGGGCCGGTGAGCTGGCCATGGGCGTGATGCTGTCGGTGGTGTGGCGGGAGGGCTGGCTGGGTCGGCTGTGGCGGTCCCGTTACACCGTGCTGGTGCCGGTCGCCCTGCTGGCCTTCCTGAGCTTCAACGCGCACGTGAAGAGCAGTACCTGGCTCTACACCTGGGGCGTGCTGTTCGTCGCCGCGATCTGTGCCGGAGTGCTGCTGGTGACCAGCGTGGAGCGGCCGGACTCGTGGGCCGGTCGGTTCTTCCGGCTGGCGTTCCTGCGGTTCACCGGTCGGATCTCCTACGGTCTGTACCTGTTCAACTACCCGATGGTGTTGCTGTTCGACCCGCACCGCACCGGGGTGCCGCTGCTGCCCAGCGTCGTGCTGAGGCTGGTCGCCGCATATGCGGTCGCGACCCTGTCGTGGTATCTGCTGGAGTCCCGGATCATCCGCCGTGGCCGCCGCCCGCGGCCGCCCACCGGCGTACCGGCCCCAGCACCGGCCCCAGCACCGGCCCCAGCACCGGCCCCGGTCGGGCCCGACCCGGCGCCGGTGCGCTGACTGACCGCGGGCTGGCGACCCCCGGTGCCGTAGGCGCCCGCCCGGGAAGTTGCCCCACGGGGCGCGCTGGGACCCCCGGTGCCGTGCCTACCCGGGGCGCCCCCCTACCGTGGTGGAGTCACCGTACGTTTGCGATCTGATGTGGTAGGGAAGTCACCGTCAATGGTGGTAATAACTGGAAAATGTTCGAAGTGGGGGTTGGATGGTGATGATCGACATTTGACCCACCTGTTCGATGGGTCCGGCCCCACCGGCCGTCCGCGTCCCGTCTTGCCGCCCCGGTGAGCCGCGTCCGGACGCTGGGTCACCAGCCGACCCTGGACGGCCTGCGCGGGCTCGCCGTGCTGCTGGTGGTCTTCTCGCACGCGTCCTACGGGGCCTACCCGGGCGGGTTCCTCGGCGTCGACGTGTTCTTCGTGTTGTCCGGGTTCCTGATCAGCACGCTGCTGTTGGAGGAGTGGGGTCGAGACGCGAGCATCTCGCTGAGGGCGTTCTACCGCCGTCGGGTCCGCCGGCTACTGCCCGCGCTGCTGATCCTGATGGCCGGCGGCGGGGTTCTCCAGTGGGCGTTCGCCGACCTCGGTGCCAGCCGGCCGTACCTGGTTGGCGTACTGGGCGGGCTGTTCTACCTCAACAACTGGGTCATCGTGTGGGACCCGCACGCGCTGCGCACCCTGGCGCCGACCTGGTCGCTGGCCGTGGAAGAGCAGTTCTACCTGCTCTGGCCGTTTCTCCTGCGGATGCTGCTGCGCCGGCGGATCACCCCCCGCCGGTTGCTCACCGTGGTGGGTGGGGTGATCTCGGTGACCGTGCTGTACACGGTTGTGGTGGCGTGGACCGACCCGACGGCGAATCTGTACGAGTCGTCGGTGCCGCGGGCTGGTGAACTCGCGCTGGGCGTCGCGCTGGCGGTGCTGTGGCGGGAGCGGTGGGTGCCGCCGGTGCTGCGCTCGCGGCCGGGCGCCACCGTGGCGCTGGGCCTGCTGCTCGGGCTGGGGTTCACCGCCGACATCAACGCCAGCCGCTGGCTGTACACCTGGGCCGGGCTGTTTCTGGCGGCCGGATGTGCCGGGCTGCTGCTGCTGACCTGCCTGGAGCGGCTGGACAGCCTGCTCGGCCGGGTGTTCCGGCTGCGGTTCCTGCGCTACACCGGGCGGATCTCCTACGGCATCTACCTGTACAACCTGCCGCTGGTGTTCCTGCTCAAGCCGCAGCGGCTGGGGTTCGAGGGCTGGCCCGGCATGGCGGTCCGGTTGGTGGCGATCTACGCCGTGGCAGCGCTGTCCTGGCACCTGGTGGAGTCCCGGATCCTGCGCCGGGGCCGCCGCGCCGCCCCGAGATCCGGGCCGGTGCTGCCGGTCGGATCCGGCGGGCCGGCCCGGGCGGCCGGATCCGATCCGGGGCCGGGGAGCCGGTCCGGGGTCGGTGCCGATGCCGCGGTCGAGGCAGGGGTGCAACCGGTGCGCTGACCGGCACCGCCGGAGACGGTCAGTCGTAGCTGTGCTCGGGGCCGGGGTAGCCGCCGTCGCGGACGTCCTCGGCGTACCGGCGCACCGCGTCGGAGAGCACCCCGCGCAGGTCGGCGTACCGCTTGACGAAGCGCGGGCTGGCGCCACCGCGCAGGCCGGCCATGTCCTGCCAGACCAGCACCTGCGCGTCACAGTCGGCGCCGGCCCCGATGCCGATGGTCGGAATGGTCAGCTCTCCGGTGATCCGTTTGGCCACCCGCGCCGGAACCATCTCCAGCACCACCGAGAACGCCCCGGCGTCCTGGAGCGCCAGCGCGTCGGCCACCAGGTCGTCGGCGGTCGAACCCCGACCCTGCACCCGGTATCCGCCGATCCGGTGCTCGCTCTGCGGGGTGAAGCCGAGGTGACCCATCACCGGGATCCCGGCCTCGGTCAGCGCCCGTACCTGGGCCACGACCCGGCGGCCACCCTCCAGTTTCACCGCCTGGACGCCGGACTTCATGAACTCCACCGCCGTGGCCAGAGCCTGGGCCGGTCCGGATTCGTACGAGCCGAAGGGCAGGTCGGCGACCACCAGCGCGCGGCTGGTGCTGCGCACCACCGCCCGCGCCAACGGCAACAGTTCCCCGATGGTCAAGGGCAACGTGGTCGGGTAGCCGAACACGTTGTTGGCCGCCGAGTCGCCGACCAGCAGCACCGGAATGCCGGCCTGGTCGAAGATCTCCGCGGCGTACTGGTCGTAGGCGGTGAGCATCGGCCACTTCTCGCCGCGTTCCTTGGCCGCGGTCAGATGCGGGATACGCACCCGCCGGGTGGCCGGACCGCCGTACAGCGGGGTCTCGGACATGACGCACCGTTCCTTCCTCGAGGCGCCCCCTGATGGGCGTCCCCGGGTGGTTGGGCCGTCCCGATGGTGTCACGCGTCGGCGGGTGGCGTCTCCCTCCACCGGCTGGTGATCGGGAGACGTCGGTCACGCCCGAACGCCTTGAGCGAGATCTTCGGTCCGGGCGGGTACTGCCGGCGCTTGTACTCCGCGCCGTCGACCATCCGGATCACCCTGGCCACCAGGGCCGGCTCGTGGCCGCGGTCCACCAGCTCGCGCCAGCCCAGGTCGCGGTCGACGTAGTCGGCCAGGATTCGGTCGAGGGACTCGTAGGGCGGCAGCGAGTCGGTGTCCAGTTGTCCCGGCCGCAGTTCGGCCGAAGGCGGCTTGGT
The DNA here is from genome assembly GCA_036278435.1 of Mycobacteriales bacterium. Lineage (GTDB taxonomy): Bacteria > Actinomycetota > Actinomycetes > Mycobacteriales > DASULA01 > DASULA01. The sequence continues at coordinate 35,433 of DASULA010000210.1, forward strand.
GATGGAGTTCTCCGGGATCGGGGCCACCTGCCCGCGCCGCTCGGCGTCGGCGTTACGCCACCTGGCCAGCTCCCACACCAGCGTCTTGGGCACGTCCTTGATCGGCGCGAACCCGCCGACGGTGTCCCCGTAGAGCGTGGAGAACCCCACCGCGCACTCGGTCTTGTTGCCAGTGGCCAGTACCAGATGGCCGTACTGGTTGGACAGTCCCATCAGAACAGTTCCGCGGATGCGGGACTGGAGGTTCTCCTCGGCCAGCCCGGTCAGGCCCAGTGATGCTTGGTACGCGTCGACCATCGGGGCGATCGGCACCACCTCGAAGTGGCAACCCAGCCGCCGGGCCAGCTCGGCCGCGTCGGTGCGGGAGTGCTCCGAGGAGTACGCGCTGGGCATGGCCAGGCCGTACACCCGCTCCGGCCCCAGCGCGTCGCAACCGATCGCGGCCACCACCGCGGAGTCGATACCGCCGGACAGCGCGACCGCGACCGAGGCGAAGCCGTTCTTGCGAACGTAGTCGCGCAGCCCGGTGACCACCGCGCCCCACACCTCGGCCTGGTAGGACAGCGTGTCGGCCACCTCGGCGGGCACCGGCGGGTACGCCGGCACCGGGTCGGCGGAGATGACGTGCCGGTGCACCCGCATGCCGAGCACCTCACCGTCGGACCCGTTCCCACCCGGACCTGTCGGCCGGACCGGCGCGGCCGGCAGGTCGAACACCAGCAGGGTTTCGGTGTACTGCGGCGCCCGAGCCAGCAGGGTGCCGTCGGCGGCCACCACCAGCGAATCACCGTCGTAGATCAGTTCGTCCTGAGCACCGACCATGTTGACGTAGGCGACCGGCGCGCGGGCCTCGGCCGCGCGCCGGCGGGCCAGCGGTAGCCGCACGTCGTCCTTGTGCCACTCGTACGGCGACCCGTTGATGTTGACCACCACGTCCACACCAACCAGCCCGGCGACGCTGAACGGGCCGCCGTCCTGCCACATGTCCTCGCAGACGGTCAGCGCCACGTCCACGCCGTGCAGCCGCACCACGGTGAACCGGTCGCCGGGCACGAAGTACCGGTCCTCGTCGAAGACGCCGTAGTTCGGCAGGTGGTGCTTGAAATAGGTCGCGGCGACCCGGCCGCCGTGCAGCACCGCCGCCGCGTTGCGCGGCCCGCCGTCGTCGTCCAGGTAGCCGACCAGCACCGCCACCTCACCCAGACCCGCGCCGGCCAGGGCAGTGGCCAGCCGCCGCACGCACGCCATGCTGGCCTGGCGGAACGACTCGCGGAAGACCAGGTCCTCCGGCGGGTAGCCGGTGATCGCCATCTCCGGGAACGCGACCAGGTGCGCGCCCTGCGCGGCGGCCTCCTTTGTCCAGTCGAGCACCCGTTCGGCGTTCTGCGACAGGTCACCGACGGTGACATCGATCTGGGCGAGCGCGATCCTGAGCTGGGCCACGATCAACAGTGTCGCACCGCGCCCGGTCCCGCGGCCCGGCACCGAGGGCATCGAGGGCACGCGGGGCGCCGGGGCGCCGGGGCACGGCGCGGGATGGTCGCCGCGACGCACGGAGCGAGTGTTAGCACCTCGTTACCCACCGAAGTCGTCCTCCTGCGCAACAATATCGGCGCCGTAAACGTCTTCATCTATCGACGTTGGTGGGTCGCGGTCTGGCGGCCGGTCGTGGAGGGCAGGGGCACATGACGGTGGCGAGGCGGGCCGGTCGGGGTCCCGGACTGTTCGGGCTGGCCGCGGGGGGCCTCGCGCTGGCGCTGCTCTCGGCCTGTTCCAGCCCGTCCGGGGCCGCGGAGAAGGCGCGGACGGCGGCCAACCTGAGCCAGGGTTCGGGGTCCGGTGCCGGCCGCGCCGCACCATCCGCGCCGGCCACGCCGGCCGCGGCACCGGCCAGAGTCGGCGTGCGTCCCGGCCAGGGCGCGCGCGGCGTCTCGCCGGTCACGCCGATCCTGGTCGCCGCGACCGGTGGAACGCTGCACTCGGTCACCGTCACCAACCCGGCCGGCGAGCGGGTCACCGGCGCGTTCTCCGCCGACCGCACCCGGTGGACCTCCAGTGAGGATCTCGGCTACTCCCGGACCTACACCGTCTCGGCGGTGGCGACCAACGTCGACGGGCACCGGACCGCGACCACCAGCCGGTTCACCACGCTCACGCCGGCCAACCTGACCATGCCGACGGTCACCCCGAACGGCGGCACGTTCGGGGTGGGCGAGCCGGTTGTGGTGCGTTTCGACGAGCCGATCGGCGACCGGGTGGCCGCCGAGCGCGCGCTGGTGGTGGATACCGCGCCCACCGTGTACGGCGTGTGGCACTGGTTCGGCGACCGCGAGGCGCACTGGCGGCCGGAGAAGTACTGGGCGCCGGGTACCCGGGTCACCGTGCACGCCAACGTCTACGGGGTGAACCTCGGCAACGGCCTGTACGGGCAGGCCGACCGGACCGGCTCGTTCACCGTCGGCGCGTCCAAGATCGCCGTCATCGACGACCACACCCACATGATGCGGGTCACGGTCAACGGCAGGAAGGCACATCCGGACATCCCGGTGAGCATGGGTCGGGGCGGATGCATCACGGTCAACGGCAACCACATCTGCTTCACCACCCAGAGCGGCCCGCACGTGGTGCTGGGCAAGACACCGGTCAAGCACATGTCCTCGGCCTCCTACGGGCTGCCGGTGAACAGCCCGCTGGGTTACTCCGAGGACATCGCACTGGCGGTGCGGATCTCCTGGTCCGGTGAGTTCGTGCACTCCGCGCCGTGGTCGGTTGCCGACCAGGGGCGCCGCAACGTCTCACACGGCTGCATAAACATCTCCGCGGCCAACGCGCGGTGGTTCTACCACACGTTCGGTGTCGGCGACGTCGTGGACATCCGCAACACCGCGGTGCCGCTGCCGCCCACCGACGGGTACGGCGACTGGGTGCTGTCCTGGCCCAGGTGGGTGGCCGGCAGCGCCCTTGCCTGACCCCTCCGCGCCCGAGGTTTTCGCAAGAAAACCTCACAATGAAACCGGTGACACCTGAGGTTTTCGCAAGAAAACCCCAACGTGGGGTGGGCGGAGGGGTACGGCAGGGGTTGGCGGTTACGGCGCTAGTGGCGGTAACGGCCGTGGCGGCGCATCGTCCGGAAGTGCCCGCGCCGGGCGAACCTGGCCACGATCAGGCACGGGAAGAGCACGCCGAAAGACGCGCCGAACGCGAGTGCCACCACGGCGCCGGCCAGCAGCACGCAGCACAGCGCTGGCCACAGCCAACTGGCCGACCGCCATCCGGCCATAGCCCCCGGGCGGGTCACCGAGGTCGCCGAGGTCGCCGGCAGGGGTGCCTCCGCGGCGAAGCTGATTCGCACCGGCAGGTCCTCGACCAGCGCCCGCAACTCATCCCAGGTCCTGGCCTCGTACACCCGGCGGGTGCGCTCCTCGAACTCGACGAGCGTGAGCCGGCCCTGTGAGGTCTGCTCGGTGAGCACCTCGATGATCCGCTCGCGGTCCCGATCCGATGCCCGGATCCCGTCGCCGACGGCCATACTGTCGCCCCCAGTCAAGTCCCGCACACCACGGTACCCCGATTGTCCGGCATGGGTGATGCTTGGCCCTCGGCCGCCGTGGTCGGGTACGGACCGTGACGCCACCGGTCGGCCGCATCCGGCGGGTCGGGCGCGTAACGTCGCTGAAACACCGGCGGCGCAGACTGGGCGCACGGGTCCGGGCCGGGGCGGTCGCATCGCCAGCCGGTGCGGGCCGGTGGCCGCGGACCTGCCGCACGAAGGAGAACGCGCCGTGGACCGACAGCGGGAGTTCGTGCTGCGCACCCTGGAGGAACGGGAGATCCGGTTCGTGCGCCTGTGGTTCACCGACGTGCTGGGCTTCCTGAAGTCCGTGGCGGTGGCGCCGGCGGAGTTGGAGGGGGCGTTCGCCGAGGGGATCGGGTTCGACGGGTCGGCGATCGAGGGGTTCGCCCGGTCGCTGGAGAGCGACATGATCGCCCGGCCGGACCCGGGCACGTTCCAGATCCTGCCCGGCCGTGACGGCGGGCCCGGTGACACCGCCCGGATGTTCTGCGACATCCTCATGCCCGACGGCTCGCCGTCCTGGGCCGACCCCCGGTTCGTGCTGCGCCGGGCGCTGGCCAAGGCCGCGGACATGGGCTTCACCTTCTACACCCATCCGGAGATCGAGTTCTTCCTGCTCACCGACCACCCCGAGTCCGGCCGCCCGCCGCGCCCGGTGGACTCCGGCGGCTACTTCGACCTGACCACCCATGACGTCGCGCACGACTTCCGGCGGGAGGCGGTGGCCGCGCTGGAGGCGCTGGGTATCTCGGTGGAGTTCAGTCACCACGAGTGCGCGCCGGGCCAGCAGGAGATCGACCTGCGTTACGCCGACGCGCTGACCACGGCGGACAACATCATGACGTTCCGGCACGTGATGAAGGAGGTGGCGCTCCAGCAGGACGTGTACGCCACCTTCATGCCCAAGCCATACACCGACCAGCCCGGTTCGGGCATGCACGTCCACCTGTCGCTGTTCGAGGGCGACCGCAACGCGTTCCACGACCCGTCCGACGAGTTCAACCTGTCCAAGACGGCGCGGTCGTTCATCGCCGGGCTGCTCCGGCACGCCCGGGAGATCACCGCGGTGACCAACCAGTGGGTGAACTCCTACAAGCGGCTGTTCGGCGAGTCGCTGGACAACCGACTGACCGAGGCGCCGGCCTATGTCTGCTGGGGTCACGCCAACCGGTCCGCACTGGTGCGGGTGCCCATGTACAAGCCGGGCAAGGCCAACTCGACCCGGGTGGAGGTACGTTCGCCCGACCCGTCCTGCAACCCCTACCTGGCGTTCGCGCTGCTGCTCACCGCCGGGCTGAAGGGCATCGAGGAGGAGTACCAACTCCCGCCCGGGGCCGAGGACGACGTGTGGTCGCTGACCGACACCGAACGCCGGGCGATGGGGTACCCCGACCTGCCACACAACCTGTCCGAGGCGGTGCGGATGATGGAGCACTCCGAACTGGCCGCCGAGGCGCTCGGCGAACACGTCTTCGACTACTTCCTGCGCAACAAGCGGTCCGAGTGGGCCGAGTACCGCGCCAAGGTGACCCCGCACGAACTTGAACGTTATCTCCCCGTCCTATAGCGACCGTGCCATGTCGGCGTGGCGGCCAATTCAACACCGTAGGAGTGACCCGCGGGGCTTGACAGGGGTCGGCGCAGGTAGTTGCGTCCGACTGTTCCCGTGGCGTTCCGACCGGAGGTCGACAATGCGCTTACCACGTTCCAGGGCCGCACTCGCGGCGGCCGGCCTGCTTCTCGTGGCGCCGCTCGTCGCGAGCGGGTCCGCCGCCGCTGCCCCACACCCGGCAACCGGGCCGTCGGCGGCGTCGTTGGGCGGAATCAACGTCGAGCGGTCCACGATCCCCGACATCCAGCGGGCGATGAACTCCCACCGGCTGTCCTCGGTGCGGTTGACCGCCTTCTACCTGGGCCAGATACACCGGCTGAACCCCAAGCTGCACGCGGTCATCGACGTGAACAAGCAGGCTCTGGTGGAGGCCGCGCTGTCTGACGTCCGGCACCGCCTGCACATCACCCGCGGGCCGATGGACGGCATCCCGATCCTGCTCAAGGACAATGTGGACACCCGCAACGAGCCGACCACGGCCGGTTCGCTGGCGCTGGCACACGCCAGGTCCGGCGACGCGTTCCTGGTGAAGAAGCTGCGCGCGGCGGGTGCGGTGATCATCGGCAAGGCGAACCTGTCGGAGTGGGCGAACTTCCGCTCCTCGCTGTCCTCCAGCGGATGGAGCGGGGTGGGCGGGCAGACCAACAACCCCTACGTGCTGGACCGCAACCCGTGTGGCTCGTCCAGCGGCTCGGCGGCCGGAGTGTCCGCGCACCTGGCCACCGTGGCCATCGGTACCGAGACCGACGGATCCGTCGTGTGCCCGTCCGGGCAGAACGGCGACGTGGGCATCAAGCCCACCCTGGGCCTGGTCAGCCGGACCGGCATCGTGCCGATCTCGGCCGAGCAGGACACCGCCGGCCCGATCACCCGCAACGTCACCGACGCTGCCGTGGTGCTGTCGGTCATCAACGGGGTGGACCCGGCAGACCCGGCCACCGAGGCCAGCCGCGGGCACGCCTCGTCGGACTACACCCAGTTCCTCGACCCGAACGCGTTGCGCGGCAAGCGGATCGGCGTGTGGACCGACGTCACCGGCGGCAACAGCCCGGAGACCGACGCGGTGTTCCAGCAGTTCATCGCCCAGCTGAAGTCCATGGGCGCGACCCCGGTCGTGGTCGACCTGCCGTTCCAGGACATCGTCGGCAACAACGAGTTCCCGGCGCTGCTGAACGAGTTCAAGCACGACATCAACGCCTACCTGGCCAAGACCGGCGGGCAGCACCCGGCCGACCTGGCCGGCCTGATCGCGTTCGACAACGCGCACGCCGACCAGGAGTTGCAGTTCTTCAACCAGGACATCTTCGATGCCGCGCAGGCGACCAGCGGTGACCTCACCGACCCGACGTACCTGCAACAGCGGCACGACGCCACCGACGCGGCGCAGCGCAGCATCGACGAGACGATGAAGATGTTCGACCTCGACGCGATCGCCGCCCCGACCAACAGCCCGGCGTGGAAGACCACGCTCGGCCAGGGCGACGCGTTCCTGTTCGGTTCCTCCGGTCCGGCCGCGGTGGCCGGCTACCCGAGCGTCGTGGTGCCGATGGGCTTCGTCGGCCCGCTGCCGCTCGGCGTGTCCATCTTCGGTGGCCGCTGGGACGAGCCGAACCTGATCTCGTTCGCCTACTCCTACGAGCAGGCCACGCACGTGCGCAGGGCCCCGCAGTTCATCCCCACCATCGGCTGAGTCAGCCTTCGTCGACCCGGCGGCCCGCCCTGTCAGGTGGGCCGCCGGCTCCTTTTCGGGCCGGTAATCCGCTGGACGAGGCTGCCGGCCGCGG